>JBKDRW010000136.1:0-2538 GCA_046341255.1 Planctomycetota bacterium | reverse complement strand
GATCCAGCATCTGGAAGACGCGCAGACCCTCGAAGCGACACCTCTCGATCGAATTCGCCAAATCGAACTCCCGCGGATTGAGGCATCAATCAGCACCGCCGGAAGTCAGCTGGAATTCACGATCGCTGCCGTCAGTGACCATGCGAAACGACTGCGGGAATCCCTGCAGGACAACCACGAATGCCCGGTGTGCGGTTCAACGAGTCACCCTTATCGTGAACACGCTCCCGAGGAAGATGTTGTCGCCATCAAGGCCGCCAGAAAATTCGTCCGAGAGCTTGAGAAGCAACGTGACGATCTGATGAAACAGGAAGCGAGACTTCAGTCTTCGATCGCCGTCAGAGCCTCTCAGCTTGACGACCTGAAAGCCGAACAGCTGACCGCTCAGACTCAGCTGGCGGCTGCGTCATTTGATGCGACACCGGATCCTGCGGTCCAGGAGATCCTCATGCTGCCTGAAGAAGCTCAGCTGGCAGCTTGCGAAGAACGACTGCTTCGGCTGAACAGCGTCGAACTCCGTTCTCTGGCTCAACGCGAACAGAAAGCACGAGACTCATCCCAGACTGTTCGTCAGACGCAGAGTCAGAAAGACCAGATTGAACGGCAGGTGGCCGATATCGAGCAGCGACTGTCGTTGCTCAGTTCCGATCTGCAGAAGATCCAGATGAAACTCGAACTTGCCGGCATGACTTTGCAGAAGGCGACTGAGTCACAGACTCTGGCAGATGAGGTTCTCACCGATGTCTGGAAATGTCTGCCGACTTCGCGCGCTGAGTTTCAGCAGGATGCCAATGAGTTCCGTCGCCGATTCGATCAGGCCATGCAGGAATTTGTCAGCATCGACCGACGCCTGAAGGAGGAACAGAACCGTCTGGAGCAGGCCACAACCGAAATCCGGTGGCTGTCCGATGCTGCCGGAAAAGCCGAGACAAAACTCGACAGCGCTGCCGCCAGCCTCCGACTTGCGACAGAACAATGTGACGATGTCCACACTGAGCGACAACTGCTGTTCTCGGGTCGTTCAGCCGATGACGTTGAGCAAAAAATGGAGAATGACCTGAAGTCGGCTCAGATGGAATACGAGAATTCAGCCGCCCTGCTGAACGAACTTGAGCGTCAGATCGCCGCAGCGGAATCGGAACTCCGACGCGAAACGGAGTTCCTCGAACAATCGCGCCAGAATTCCTCGGAAGCAGGCTCGCGGCGTTCAGCATGGGTCGAAGCATTTTCTGAACATCACGGCACGACTTTGACCGATGAAGACTTCAATCATATGTTGTCCCGCGATTCAGCCTGGATCGACTCCGAGAGAGCGATTCTGAAGCAACTCGACAATGCGGTTGCGGTCAGCCGAGGCGAGGTACTGGTTCGGTCCGAACTCCTGCGGGAACATGTCGGCAGTCATTCGCCTGATCGCCCGGAAGCGGAAATTCTGGCCGAACTCGCCGAAACACAACGCGCAATCAACCTGGCAAAACACGACGAGAGTGAGGCTCTGGGCGTTCTTCAGATCGATGATCATCGACGTCGCAATAATGCACAACTGCTTGACAAGATTCGACGTCAGGATGCAATCTCAGATCCATGGAGAAAGCTGAATGACCTGATCGGCTCCGCGGATGGATCGAAGTTTCGAATGATGGCCCAGCGAACAACTCTGGATGTCCTGCTTTCCTATGCGAATCTGCAACTTTCGCAATTCGCATCGCGTTACGCGCTGGAGCGAATTCCCGAATCCCTCAATCTGATCATCATGGATCGAGATATGGGTGATGAGCGCCGGTCCGTACACTCTCTCTCCGGAGGCGAATCGTTCCTCGTGTCACTCGCGCTGGCACTCGGGCTGGCGTCACTCACTTCGAATCGACTGCGGATCGAGTCATTGTTTATTGATGAAGGCTTTGGCAGTCTTGACCCACAGACGCTGAATACCGCGATGAGCGCTCTGATGCAACTTGAGTCACAGGGGCGAAAGGTGGGCGTGATCTCTCATGTTACTGAAATGACCGATGCGATTCCGGTGCAGATTCAGGTGATCAGGGGCCGACGCGGCGCTTCGCGAATCGTTGTGCCGGGGTGCAGCAGGACAGATACGGACTCGCAGGAAACTTCTGTCGCATCGTCACGTGTTCCCGATGCTGAGTTGGCGACCGAAACAGGTCGATCCCCTGGTCTGATCCGGGAAATCAGTCAGCAAATCATTGCGATCCTCGAACGCGAATCGATCGCCGGCAAATCGAAAGTCTCGACCAAATCAATTCGACAGGAACTGCAGTGTGACTCAGCCACATGGCAACAGGCGCAGATGATGATCAAAGACAGAATCACCACCGAAGGCCGCAGCCTTGTGTTAAGATCCGATGTCGAAAAACAGCCTTGAACTGAACTCGTGAACACTTCAAGCTCAAAATAACTGCTCTTCGAAGCAGCCTTGAATTAATCAGCATTTTAAGAATGCGAAATATCGCATTTTTGACGAATGGTGATTAGATTCTCCCTCCGTCGTATGTTTTGCCCGCCCATCGCACGGAATACTTG
>JBKDRW010000135.1:0-6840 GCA_046341255.1 Planctomycetota bacterium | reverse complement strand
GGCGGAATCGGTGCAGTACGTCGAGCAGTTCCAGTCGAATGGTCGATGGTTTGTCGGCTTGAAATGACTCGGGTTTTTCGTACGAGTTTCGGAAGCGACCTCGAAGGACTTCGCTTCGAACCATCATCTGATAGTTTGGCAAGGCAGCAGGGTCACTGCCGTCGGGAAAGACGTCGATCAGCTTGACCACGAAGTCCGCATCACTTCCTGTTGTTGTCACATCGAACTGAGCCATCAGCGGCCCTGCCATCGTGATATCTTCCGTCAAAGTCTTTGTCTGGTAAACGAGGACGTCCGGTCGGCGGCTCGCAAACCTCTGATCCTCCACCATATACTCAACAGTCATTCGGTTTGTAATGACTTCGGTGTAAGGTACTGGTCGTGCAGGGTCACTGAGATATTCGTCATAACCCGGATCCGCCGGGTTCTGATCAATCGGTGACGTGTCAACGATTTTGCTGCCATCTGAGGATTCGACAGACAGGCGCCCATTCGACTGCAGTCTCAGCAAAGCCTTCTTTGCTTCCTTCGGAGGCCAGTTGTCGAATGTCCTCCAGACATTCGAGCCTGTCTCGAATACGGTCGCTTCCTCCGGTGCAGGAAGATTTTTGCCCTTCAGGTATTTTTCAAAGAAGGGGAATTCGATCTCGGCTCGATAGAAGGCGGCGGTCTTCGAGTAAAACGGCACCTGCCCGAGTTGATGACCCTCTCCGTTGGCCCAGCCTCCGTGAATCCAGGGCCCAACAACAAGTACATTGTTGACGCCGGGGTTCAGCTTCTCGATCGATTGATATGTTTTGAAGGATCCGTAGAGGTCTTCCGCATCGAACCATCCAGTGACGACCATGACAGCCGGGGCGACATTCTTCAGGTGCGGCAGAATCTCGCGTTTCTGCCAGAAGTCGTCGCGATTGGGATGATTCATCATATCGTTCCAGAACGGAACACTGTTCTTCAGGTAGCGACGGTTGATTTCCGAAATTGTGCCGGCGTCAAGAAACATCTGGTACCCATCGACCGATGGCAGCACATTCGCCGCAGCACGTTCGGTGGTCGGACCCTGTCGTTCATGGGCATTGTTATTGAGCCAGCGATATGCATGGGCGAGGAAGAACGCACCATGGTGGAGGAAGTCATCAAAATACCAGTCGCCAACCGGAGCCTGAGGCGATACCGCGGCCAGCGCCGGATGAGCGTCAATCATGCCTGCCGATGCATAGAATCCGGGGTAGGAGATTCCGGCCATGCCGACCTTCCCATTGTTCCCCGGAACATTTTTAATCAGCCATTCGATCGTGTCATAAGCATCTGTGCTTTCGTCAACGTCATTCGGTCCGGACTTTTTCGGGATGTGAGGTGTGACCTGCTGAAATGTTCCCTCGGACATGAATCGCCCTCGCACATCCTGATTCACGAAAATATACCCGGCCTTCACGAAATGTTCGCCGGGCCCGAGTCCCGACGGGTAGTTGTTGAGTCCGTAAGGCGCACAGGAATAAGGGGTGCGTTTCATCAGAATGGGATACGTTGTGGTTGTGTCCCGTGGAATGAAGATGGCCGTGAAGAGCTCCGTGCCATCTCGCATCGGTATCAGATGCTCCTGCTTGATGTAATGCAGTCGGATGTAACTTTCCAATGACCCTGAGTCGACGGTCGTCGTCTGTCCCGTCGCATGTGATGCCATGAGTCCGAAGAGGGCAGCCAGCAGCATGAGACGTCGCATCTTCAGATCCTGTCAGCAGGTGACGTCAACACGAACTGAAGTCGTGTGACGTGGCAACCGAGGTGGATGTCGTAACGAATCGCTTCAGTAAGGATAAGATCTGGAAAGAAGCCTGTCACTTCTTCGCGGTTGGTGATGCGGATTTGATCTGCGGCTGCCTTCTGTGCGTCTGCAGAAGGCTCGGTGAGTCCCCTCGTGAGGATGCCGATTTCTGTTGACTCTGGCAGCAGTTCCGGTGGCGTTGATCATGCGGCTGCTGATCGAGCCGTTCGTCATGCACGTCCTGGTCAACGAGAAAGTGCTGTTGTGGTCAGAAAAAACGTGACTCGTTTCAGGTTCGAGTCACGCCCCGTGCAATACATGCGTGTTGCGATACTGGTCAGTGTCGTCGCTTTCCGGGACGATGTCGTCGATCACTTCGACCCGGGCTGGAGCCATCCCCGCCGTGCTCGCTGCGACCATGACCACCGGGACGCGGTCCGCGATGTTTTCGAAAGTTTTCCTGTCCGGTTTGATCCCCTTGTCCATGAGGACGATGGCCTCGTGCACCCCGGAAGGAATCGCGAGTCCCCGTGTTTTCGGATTTGGAAAGCTTTAACTGTCGGCCCGAGACCCAGACTTTTTGCAGAGAATGAAACACATCCTGAGGCATGCCTTGCGGCAGATCGACGGTGCTGAAGTCATCGTAGATTTCGATACGGCCGATCTGAGTGCTGTCGATTCCGGCTTCATTGGCGATGGCTCCGACGATGTTTCCGGGTTTGACCTGATGGTTGTGTCCCACCTCGATGCGGAACGTTTCCATCCCTTCATCGCCGGGACGTCCGCCTGAGCGTCGACGAGTGTCGCGACGGTCGCCCTGCGGCCCCCGATCTCCGGTATGCTCAAAGCCCTGGCGATCGCGACGTTCCCCGAATGGCGGCGCTTCCTGACCTCCCTGCGAAAATCCTCGGTCACCGGGTTCGCGGCGTCTGGAACCAAACCGATAATCATCGCGATTCGATCCCTGACCACGATCTGACGAGGGGCCATCAGAGCGATCGCGACGATAGCCGTCACGTGGATCAGTGAACGACTGGCGACCAGATCGATGGTCTCGAGATTCTCGACCGAAACGTCCTTCGCGACGGCGTGGCTCGTAGAACTCTTCCTGTCGAATTTCTTCTCGCAGGAGCAGCGGCTGACCATCATTGGCCAGTACCGCCAGCCCGGAGATGATTTTTTCGATTGGCAGATCGGGCTGCTCGCGACGGAGTTGCTCGATGATCGATCCCATGGCATCCGCCAGAGGATGTTCAGTCATCTCCAGCACTCGAGCATGGAATTTTGACACTCGAATTTTGTTGATCTGGCGATTGGTCGGCAGATCCATCGGTTCAATTTTCTGACGGGTTGCATATTCGAGGTTCTTCAGCATCCGTTGAGCCTTGGGATGCACAAACAGAATCGCCTCACCCTTCCGCCCTGCTCGACCTGTTCGTCCGATGCGATGCACATAGGCTTCACTGTCACCCGGCAGATCGTAGTTGATGACGTGGCTGATCCGCCCCACATCAAGCCCGCGCGCTGCGACGTCGGTGGCTACAACGATGTCCAGCCTGCCCGTTTTCAGCTGGTCGATGATTCGTTCCCGCTGAGCCTGGGCAAGGTCTCCGTTCAATGCGGCGGCCCGGAATCCGCGGGCGTTCAGCACGTCGCACAAAGGCTCTGTCGATGACTTGAGTTTTACGAATACAATGGCCGCGTCGATCTGCTCTGCCTCAAGGACTCTGGCAAGCACCAATTCCTTCTGAAACTGGCCCACAACAACATAGCGCTGGCGAATGGTGTCCGCTGTGGCGGCTTTCTGCTGAATGGTGATTTCAGCCGGATTTCGCAGATGCTGCTGAGCAATCTGTCGAATCGGTCCGGGCATGGTCGCCGAAAACAGCGCGATCTGACGTTCCTGAGGGATCTGTGTCAGAACCCATTCGACGCTCTCTGCGAACCCCATCCGCAGCATCTCATCAGCTTCGTCGAGTACGAGGCACCTGAGATTCTTCAGATCGAGTGACCCGCGATTCATGTGATCCATAACTCGCCCAGGCGTGCCCACGACGACATGAACGCCACGTCGAAGCTGTGAAAACTGCGGGCCGTATGCAGCACCGCCGTAAATCGCGATCGTGCGGACATGATCCATGCGTGCCGCATACTTGTCGAAGGAAGCTGCCACCTGAATGGCGAGCTCTCGTGTGGGAACAAGCACCAGAACCTGAGGCTGATTCAGACGAGTGTCGACTCGCTGAAGCATCGGCAGCGCGAACGCTGCCGTTTTTCCGGAACCCGTCTGGGCCTGACCAACGACATCCCGTCCCTGCAGAAGCAGCGTGATCGTCTGCTCCTGAATCGGAGTAGGATTCTGATAGCCGGAGTCTTCAATGGCACGATAAATCGGTTCGGATAAACCCAGCTTACGGAAGCCGTTGACAGCAACTGCGGGAATCGCCTCGCCTGCCTCAGGGCTTTCTTCAGATTCATCTGATTCGTCTGAAAACGGCATATCCTGACCACCGTCGGCCTGAGCCGCCATGGGCTCGATTTCCTTGGCACGCAGTTCGACATCGCGCGTGTCGTGACGATCTGCAGCCGCGAGAACTGAACTGGCTGGTTCAGCACAGGACAGTTCCGGATGCTCAGAAGAGATTGGCGATTCTGGTGCCATCGCTTCAGAAGATGTCAATTCAGTTGATGAGGTGAGTTCCATGTCTCTGTCTTAGAAAAGGCTCAGGCTTCCGGCAGGACGCCTGAGAAATGATCGGGATGACTCGCGAAGAAATACCAGATGACGGAACTTGGGGCGTCTGACTCACGATCGTGATCAGAAGTCTCAGATCGGAGTTGCTGGATCCTTGTTCCATGAAGGTCTGTCGGCTTTGATCAGGAATTCTCGTTTCCTGTTGATCGGCGACGCCGACGACGTTTTCGTGCGGGGACAGCCGCGCGGCTGTCGAATTCATTGAGATCAACTCCGGAGCCGAATTCAGAGACTGCCGCTGCCTGACCGGCAGTTGGCTTCTGAACCGCTGAACCGGAGGCCTGAGGTCTCTGTTGCTGACGCAGGGCCAGATTGGAGATCGGGCGATCCGTCCGCGAACGCTGCGATCGCCCCTGACGTTCCGCCTCCCGTCCAAGATCTCGGCGCTCTGGTGCAGGTCGTTCGGATCGCCGTGGTGCAGGAGCCTCGCTGCGGTGCGAACTTCGCTCTGCAGTTGCGTCTCGTCCACCATCGCGTTCTGTGCGTGTGCGTGCTGCCATGAGAGGATGGACAGGTCGCGCCGACGGGCGTCCGGAACGATCGCGTGATGGCTGTTCATGCGGCCGATCACCACGGTCGCGTCGCCCATGAGCGCGTCGCTGACCACGATCTTCGCGATCACCACTGTCTTCTGATGACTCTTCCGTTTCGATATTGAAGCCCGAGATATCGAGTACTTCGATCTTCATACCGATCAGCTTTTCGATGCTGCGAAGCATACGACGTTCTTCAAGATCACAGAATGAAACCGCGATTCCCGTGGAACCAGCGCGACCGGATCGGCCGATTCGATGGACATACGTTTCTTCTTCCGTCGGCATGTCGTGCAGGTAAACATGGGAGACCTGATCCACATCGATTCCGCGAGCGGCGATATCGGTCGCCACCAGCACCGGGGGATTATCACCCTTGAACATGTCGAGTGTTCGCTGCCGCTTGTTCTGACTCTTATTCGCATGAATTGCTTCCGCATTGAAGCCAGCCTTCTCCAGATGCCGAACGATGCGATCCGCTCCATGTTTTGTGCGACTGAAGACAATTGCACGTGACGGACGGTGAGTTCGAAGCAGTTCAATCAGCAGCCGGGTTTTCTGTTTCTGCGGCACGAGGCAGACACTCTGGTCGACCAGATCTGTCGTTTTCTGACGCGGCTCGATCGAGATGCTGACTGGATTTCGCAGAATCGAATTAGCCAGTTCACGGATTTCAGGTTTCATTGTTGCTGAGAACATCAGCGTCTGGCGTTTTTTCGGAACATATTCGAGCACGCGTCGAATCGCCGGAAAGAATCCCATGTCAAGCATGCGATCCGCTTCATCCAGAATGAGCGTCTGAATGCCGTTCAGCTCAACATAACCCTGTTTGATCAGATCCAGCAGGCGACCCGGCGTTGCCACCACGATGTCAACACCCTTTCGGAGCGCACTGACTTGTGGCTGCTGTCCGACACCACCATAGATCGTGGCGATTCGCAGGCCGGCAAACGCGCCGTAGTTGGTAAAACTTTCGTGGATCTGGACTGCAAGTTCTCTCGTGCTGGCCAGAACAAGGACTCGAATTCTGCGAGTCGCCGATCTGGGCTGCTGCGGCTGAGTGATCAGCTGCTGTAGAATGGGCAGCGCGAAAGCGGCCGTTTTTCCAGTTCCGGTTTGCGCAATTCCGATTACGTCATGGCCTTCCAGAACTGCCGGAATGGCCTGACTCTGAATGGGTGTTGCGTCGGTGTAACCTTCGTGAAGGACCGCGCGCAAGAGAGGCTCGGCGAGCCCCATGTCTCTGAAGTTCATCTGAAATCCTGGGTCTAATCGTGTCACCAGAAAGACATCACGACAACTTTGGCAGCAGACAGGCTGCAAAGTCTGGATGGCAACAGGTCGAACGGCAGATCGCACGTTCCTCTGGCCAGTCGTGGTTCTTCCAGGCGTTCTGAAACATTCCCAGGACCGAATGCAGGAAATCACTCACGGTGATTTCGCGAACGCTTGGAACTGGCAGTCGTCCATTGAAAAGCGAGTTCGGGAGGAGTTCCTGAGAACAAAGCCCGAAAGGCTGCGCAGCCTATGGAATCGAAACTGAATGCTTCTTTGATGAGTCAACGCCGCGTGAACAGATCACGACAAAAGCGGACTTCATCGCTTGTGGCGGAACTTTAGCAGCGATCGGAGAAATAAGAACGGAATTCCTGAAGATCCCGAAAGATTCTTCCACATCCGGATGTCTCAAAAAGTGAACGTCGGCAGATCTTTCGTATGTTCCGGTGCCTCGTCAGACCGATCAGCAGCGAGGATTCGGGATGAGGCGGGCATCTCTGGAGTTCGCC
>JBKDRW010000134.1:0-9696 GCA_046341255.1 Planctomycetota bacterium | reverse complement strand
GCAGATTCATAGCGAACCCGCAGAACGCCGTAGAAGTTGCGGGAAACACAGACCGTGCCCTCGTCGACCTCTTCATCAATACTCTCCTTCAATTGATTCGCCAGCATCAGGGTCAGCGTGATCGCCGGTACCCAGAACCAGAAGCCGACGGACGGTTGTTCGCGACCCCGAAATCCGGCCGCAGAGAGTTCCATCAAAAACCCCGAAGCAACCGTAAAGGCAAGCGAAATAAACTGCCAGTGTTCAAGCCAGTCGGAGAACAGCAGGAGCAGAATCCCGGCATAGAGGACGAAGCGACGAATCACGTCACCCGGAACCAGCATCATGTTGGCAAGGTCATTTGCCACGATGGGTGACGCCAGAGCCGAGATGGCAAGAATGGCGAGCACCTTCAGTCCGAAGTCTGATAGTTCACGGGTTGCGATTTCCTCGACACCCTTGTCATTCCTGACCTCAATGGTCCTTGTTGTCATGAATTCGTCAAGTTTCCAGTGCGAATACCCGGCGAGCCACGCTGAGGAGGTAATCGCGACCGCGAACCAGGTCAACAACAATGTCGTCCGACGATATGACAACACGCTTGTCAGGAGAAGACCAGCAAACTGAAGGCAAGCGTAAATACCAAACAACACGACTTCTTCTGTCGCTTCAATACCACTGTTGTCACGATCGCCCACGAGTGGCCCCCAGAGGTGCTTTTTGATCAGAAACACGTTCAGCACCGTTACGCCCATCCACGTCCAGAATTCCGGTGACTGTCGCTTCAGCCAGACCTTCTGCAGGCACCACGCTGCCAGTGTCGTCACGCAGACTGCAATAAGTCCGATATGGTACTCCCAGTATCCGGTAAAGATCTCTGGCGCCACAGTGGCAACGAACAACCCCCCCAGTGCGCCGCCTGCCGACACCAGCACATAGAACAGAGTGAGATACTTTTCGTGAGGTCTGCAGCTGACCAGTTCTCCGTGACATACCATACAGCAGATAAACAGAATCGACGAATAGATGACGACCTGCTTGCCGATGTTTGCATATGCACCGTCTGTCAGGATCCAGACCGCCACGGGACCACAGACCAGCAACAGCAGTCCGTAAATGCGTCGGTCGTACCATTGGGGACTATCGAAGCAGATGATGAATGAGATAAGGTACAGGCACAGGGGCAGGATCCAGAGGAACGGTACTGTGGCAACGTCGATGCACAATTGATTGGTGGTGGCGAGCAACATGATGGAACTGGATGCTGCCAGTCCCAGCCACAGCAGCATCAGACCAAAACCTGGTCGACGAACTCCCTCGTCTGTGCGCATCGTTCGTTCAGGTGTCAAATCTTGGTTCTCTGTCTCTGCTGTTGTCTTATTCGACGCGACTGTCCACAACCTCGCCGCGCACCAGGTCACGAGACCACCGTAGATCAGATAGACCACTGACCATGACCATGTTTGCTGTCGGAGCTTCAGCCACGGCTCAAAAACAAACGGATAGCTCAGTAAAGCGAGCAGCGATCCGATATTTGAGAGCGAGTAGAGCCGATAGGGTGATTTGCCGGGTTCTGCCTGACTGAACCACTTTTGCATCAGGGGGCCTGTCGACGACAGGACAAAGTAAGGCCCACCCACGGTTGCGAGGAGCAGAAAAAGAATCTGAGCCAGCGGTGACTGATCAGATGTCGGTTTCCATGAGTCACCCGGAGCGATGGGAAGAAACAGCAGCGATGCACCCAGCAGGCCGAGATGAACGAGAATCTGAGTCTTCGTCTTCAGGAACACACTTGTCAAATGCGCATAAAGGTACCCGCCAAGCAGCAGAATCTGGAAAAACAGCATGCAGCTGGTCCAGATCGATGGGCCTCCTCCAAACCATGGAAGGATGAATCGTCCAATCAGTGGCTGCACCTGAAAGAGCAGAAACGCACTGACAAAAATTGTGAAGGCGAAGCGAAACATAACAGGGCGATTGGCTGAAGCTGAGTAAGTTGACATATGAAATCCAGCCGGCGAGGCTGGACTTTGTGACGCGTTGCGACCGTGTATGCAATTCCTGAATCTGCGAGGCTCTCCACGTCTCCACTTCCTTGATGACATCTTGATCAGGCTGAGGGAGCGTTCTTCCGTTGACAGGGCTACCGTGAGAGCTGCAGATTGAAAGATCGCTGACTATGAAAGAAAACACATTCGACTGACGGAATTCCCTAAGGCAACTCCCTCAAACGCAAGCCGCGAAACTCAATTGGTGAGCCCTCCGACTCGAGGCACAAAAAGCCTCTGGCGGGCTTGCAGTCTTTTCCGCCGGAGACTTCTTCGCCATTGACCCACAGTCTGACTTCACCGTTGATTGCGCGAACATAGTAGTGATTCCACTCGCCAACTCCACGGCTCAGATTCTTCCGAGGAAAACTTCGCTGGCCGTCAGGAGCGACGGGCGCGAACGGCTTCATGGTGGCATTGCCGGTAGGAAAGACATCGCCGTTGGTCGTGAACCAGTCAGGATCTTTTCCCGTCTGTTTTCTGTAGGCTTCGGTGTAGCCATGATCGAGCACCTGAACTTCAATACCAGCCGGTAAACCTCCTCGCTTCAGCGACGACAACGACTGCTCAGTTGCCCACAGGAATACACCCGAATTCCCGGCGGGCCTGAGATGTCGCCACTCAACAACCAGTTCGAAGTTTGCGAGTTCTTTCTTTGTTCGCATTACGCCGACAGGACTGCCTGTGCAATGGATCTCCCCATTCGGAAAACTCCACGTGTTCTCATCGCAGTTCACGTTCACAAAGTCGTTCTGTCCCAGTGCCTGCCAGTCCGGCCCACTCCCATCAATCAATGCCGCTGATTTCGTGGTTTCGTCATTCGCAAAGCCAGTACCGCCGTTCAGTGCCGACGCAGTGGCGGCCAGAAAGAGGATGATGAGAGACCTTTTTGCAGACCGAGACAGAAAACCAAAGAATGACATCGGCAGGACTCCGAAAATACGATGGGACGAATGAAGTTCGTTGAGCAGCCGGCGACCTAAGATCAGCGGCCGAATTGGATGACTCCGCGTGTTACGTCAGGCTGCAGGCAACTACTGTGCTGTGACACCACCCGTGGCGTGCCGTTCAACAGCAAATCCATTCACACGATTCACTGTCAGGGTGCAGCGTAGGGGATTTGCCCGACAAAAGCACTTCAATCGAGACGTGTCAGACCTGCGCTGGCACAGCTCTGAATTGATCCACGTTTTTTGTCGTCGCGGAATCCATCGGAGCTGCAGGGGCTCAATCACCCCGCCGCATTGAGAATGCGACAGTAAAGTCTGTCACAAATGCATACAAACCTGTTTTGCCCGATGATTCCGGCAGAGTCGCAGTCTGCTCACCCTCTGCCGTCCCTTGCGGGATCGTACAGCATCGGAAAAAACTGACCGTCGAGTGGGGTGCCATCAGGGACAATCGGCACGCCGTCAAGCAGCGGCTTGTCAGAAATACTTCTGACGCCATCAAGAATCACATTGAGTACGATGGCCCGGCGAGGATTAGCGGTTCGATTTTCATAGGAGCCGTGAACGGTCAGTGGGTGGTGAAACACGCATTGTCCGGCCTTGAGTTCTGCAGGCACATGGTTGTCAAATTGATGAGCCTGTTCCTCTGACAGGACCGAACGAATTGCATTCATGTCGCCGGCAAGTCCGGTGATCGGCAGCAGCGGCCAGCGATGGCTGCCGGGCACGTAGTGGACGCATCCGTTATCGACGGTCGCATCATCCAGACCGATCCAGCAGGTCAGATGTGCCATCGGCTGCGTGCGGGTCCAGTAGGAATAATCCTGATGCCACGCCACGACTCCTCCATGATGAGCCGGTTTGCAGAACAACTGATCGTGCCAGAACCTCACTGGTCCTCCCAGCAGTTGCGAAGCAGGAGTGGTGAACGCAGCATTCCAGAGAATGTCGTGCATTCCCATCGCAATGCGCCACGCTCCAAGTGCGTGAAAGAGAACTGTTCTGGGATCTTTTGACTCATTCGAATTGTATTCGTACCAGAACTCTGCACCCGGATGGCCGGGCTCTGTCAGCATGGCCAGTTCGGCCCGCAGGTGTTGGATCTGCCGCGAGTTCAGAATTGTGGGTCCGGCGAGGAATCCGTTTTTGTGAAACGACGCCAATTGTTCGTCTGTCAGCATCCATTTCCGCCGCTGCTCGGCCGTCGCATTGCTGACGAACAGATCACCGATCGGACCATGTTTCAGGGACAGATCTTTGGCGGAGCCGGCGTGCATAGGAATCTTTCGAAGTGGTCAATGACAACAGGCCAATAAAACGCTCCGTCACGCAGTTTCGCTCGGTCTGGCCTGCAGATTCAAGGCTTCTGCAATAGTCGGAATGGCGAGCTAAGTCCGTGTCCGGGGGGGAGCATAGGTGTTCGACGAATCTGATTCTCGCGAGGGCCCCGGATCACCGGACGTCTCGGTCGACTGGGCAGCAGTTCTAAGGTCGCGAACGCTCAGACCCGACTGCGTCAGATAGTAAAGCCCCAGCATCGTCACAGGAATGTACATGCTCATGTGATAATAAATGGATGCACCAAAGACCAAAGATGGGTCCGGCGGATTCGGTTGAGCCTTCATGCTGACCGCAAAGCACATCTGGATGACTCCGAAATAACCTGGAGTCGACGGAATCGTCACCCCAAATGCGGTTACGCCCGTGACAATCAATCCGGCAGCCGGCGTCACATCGATATGAAATGCTCTGAGTGCCACATAACCGATAATCCCGTTGATCAGCCACTGCAACAGCGAACTCATCGCGATCAGGAATACGGCTCTGCCACTTCGAAGTGCCGCCAGACCATCCGCGCCTTTGCGAAGCATGTCGAGCACTCCGCTTGTGAGCCTGGCAGGCAAAAACGGAAACAAGTTCATGCACCACGCGGAGAATCGAAGGAATGCATCCGTCCAGACCAGATACATCGCTACAGCAATGACGACGACCGTTGCCCCGGCCCCGAGAGCACTGGCAGCGTTGTGATAATTGGCAGGCAGGTCTTTTGTGAACACGAGGCCGATGCTGAACAGCGCGAGAATGGCGAGCACGTCGAAGATTCGTTCCAACACCACGGTCGAAAGGACCGTACTGGCCGGCACACCGTATTTCCTTCGAACGACGAAGACTCGCACAAACTCTCCCAGATGAGCCGGAAGAATATTATTGAAGGCGAAGCCGATGAGCATTGGCGGGAATAGCTGCTTTGTTGTCAACTGGGACACAGGAGCCAGGAGCCACGCCCAGCGCATAGTCTTGAGCCAGTAAAAGGCCCAGAGCAAGGCAAGCATCACCGGCAGCGACAGATAGTTGGCGTTTTTAAAGCCGATTTTCAGTTCCTGGGGGTCTGTGCCTCGCAGGGAATATGCAAAACAGCCTACGGAGACAACGATCCCCAGGGTTAGAAAGAACGCACGTTTCATGACGTGTAAAACCTTTGCGGCCTGCATCGGCCGCGGCGGCCGGACTCAGGAAATCGCGCGTTCTACGCGGACTGGATCGGGCTGGTCAAGACCATGTCGCAACCAACAACTGTTCCTCGATTGGCGTTCTGAGATTTCTGCGTTTCGGATATGGTTCGACCCGTCACAAAATACAACCTCCAGTCGGCGGAGCGACAGATTCCAGCTCAATCGGATACTCGCACAGTGCATACAGCTCTGGCGAGCGAGCAACGTGAGCGTTTTCGAGGCTCGAACCGACAGGCTTCTTTGGGTCGGGGGCTATCAGCCCCTTGTACGGGATGGAATGCCTGACGAATCATTTCAGAGATCATGTCGAAACGAGTTCGACTTACCACTGCTGGGTTTACTCGGAAGTATGCTGGATCAGCTGCCAGCCGGATCAGCAGCGTTGCTGCGTCCATTGCCGTCTGACTTCGATCCGGGTCGCGATGATGTCGACCTGCTCCTGAGTGACGCGACTCGAACTGCTCTGTTGCAGATGCTGGCGACCGACGCGGGCCGAATGGATCCTTCCGAGGCGACTCAATCGGACGATTCGGATCTGAGATGTTTTCATTTTCGTGTTGTGCAGATTCGACCTGAGAAAATCTGTCTGACGATATGGGATCGTTGCTGCAGGTCATTACTCCGCATAGACCTTTGGTCAGAGTTTCGGCAGTTTCGAACGTGGCCATCCATCGGTATTCCCGCGGAAGAACTGCTGGCGATGAGTACCTGCACCGGCCACACGAACGAACGCCCGGGAATCCCATTACTTCGTCCGGATATTCATTTTTGTCTGCTTGTGCTGCACCTTGCCAGCAAACGAAAATCGCTGTCAACATCCGTGACACGTGAACGCCTGTGGCATGCTTTTGATCGACTCAGATTATGGGCCATAGATGAGGCCGGGGACTTGTCGCAATTGCTTACTCTGGCGGAGTCTCTGCTCAACGCGGCGGCTCTGTCCAGCACCGCCATTGCTGCTGCAGAAGCTTATCTGCTGGCAGAGGTTGCTCCACCGTCACGAAGCCCGACACAGCGCATCATGAGAATGGTGCAGAACGTGGAAGGCGAGCTTGGCCACTGGTGGTTGAAGCAGGTTCGATGTGTTGCCATCGATGGCAGTGATGGCGCAGGCAAGTCGACGCTCGTTCGCCTGTTGTGTTGTTCCATGGCTGAATCGGTAAGGCCTGTTGTTGCAAAAAAGCTGTATCGACGATCCTTGACGTATCAGCTCGTTCATTCAGCGTTGAGGCGTCTGACCGGATTCGATCGGTGCAAGGTCGACGATCAACTGGCGTTTTTCACGACCATCCGAGCTGCTGTTCGGCTCTGGTGTTCATTCCTTTGGACTGCAATTCGAAATCGCGTTGCGAGGCGAACGACGTTGTTGCTGGACCGCTCCGTTGGCAGTTTTCTGATTCAAAATCGTAAAAGTCGATGCCTGTCTATGATTTCGGGCTGGTCATGGATTCTGAGATTTGTCCCGCCGATGACAAATGTTCTGCTTCGTGTGCCGTGGCCGACACTGAAGGCGAGGAAGCAGGAAATGAGCGAGATATCTCATGAGTCATATCAGTTGCATCTCTGGCTGCTGTTCACTCGACATCATCCTTTCGATGTGTTTGTTTTCGATAATACCTTGCCGGGTGACCTTGCGGCGGATTGCCTTTTGAAGATGCTTGCACTGACCGCGATACCGCTTCCCGAGAGTGATGCTATAAGTCTTCCTTGTCAGCCGTCTCCGGAGGAGGTGGCAGCATGAAGTCGCCGCTGAGGATGCTGAATGCGTGGATTGATCATCGTCGGCTGGATCAGCGATCCACCGAAGTGGAGTGGCGTTTGCGTGTTCGCCTTGGGAAGGTTGTAACGCTGTCTCCGATGCACTCCGGTGGTGGGGCAGATCGTATCTTTCTGGGACGAACGAATGCGGGTCTGCCGCAGAATGTCTGCTGTGTTCGAATGGTCTGCCCGTGGCGACGCGTGCGGTCGTCGGAACGTGGCTTACCACGTCTGTCGTTGCCGTCAGTTCAGCGATTGCTGCGCGAGGAATTCGCGTATCAAAGGCTTCATCCGATCGGCCTGTCACCACAGATCATCGCGGGTGATTCTTTTTTTCTGGCGACTCATTATGTCCCGTGGCCACGACTTTCCGATGTGCTGCGAGACCGACCAGAGCGACTATGGCTGGTTCTTCCAGTGCTGCTGAGTGCGATCAGTGAGATGCATGCGGCCGGTATTTCTCACATGGATCTGAATTGCGGCAATGTGCTTGTCTCACCCGAACTCAATCAGGTAATGTTTATTGACTTTGAGTACGGCCCGCGGGCCGATTTTTTGTTCTTTGATCAGCAGCGATTTGATTTCCTTCGCATGGTGCATAGTCTGCTGAAGCGCCGCCGAGGTCTCGATGCGATTGCCGATGATCCTGATCGCTTTGCAGAACTCTTTGCTGCCCATGCGCCCGAGTCAGGCCCTGATATCCCCTCTGAGCTTGACCCGCGCTGGTTCCATCGCGTCATCGAGTTTCCTGCGATCAACGCGATTCTTCAGACTGCCTTTGGGTATTGACCGAAAGATCTGAAACGATCGGGTACGCAAATTGAAACTTCCTGTCCAACCGTTTGAGACGGACGGGAATTTCGATCCCGCTACTCGCGTGCTGGTCGGACGGCCGTAAAAAAGCCGATCATCATTTCGTCCCAGCTTTGCTGCCCCCAGCGGATGGTTCTGGACGGATCAGGATTGTTGGGGTTACCGATCGAGTTATCAAACGTTGCGATACATTCGATGACTGTGCCGCGAGGAATCAGCTTTGGTTCAGCGAACTCATAACGTAACTGCCAGTTGAAGTCGTACTTTGGAACATCCAGTAATACCTCGGACTTGCCATCCGGGTACTTCGCTTCATATCGAAATGCCTTGCCTCGCAGATGCATATGAGGCGTCACGGAGAGAAGCGTCAGGTCTTCGCGGAATCTTTCCGCAGCTCTGACCTTGTGATCTTCAGCTCCGGGTGGAATCGAAAACTTACTGTTTAAAGCCTCGACACCTACAACTTCCTGCCTCACACTGGCTGCGTCGGTCAACTTGAGTCCGATGTAGCTCAAGTCGGTCTGCTCGGTGCCGTTCGGCGTATAGTGCATTTCGAAAAGGATTTTTGAACCTGCGGGAACCTTCATCGCTGCACCTTCCGGAAAGATCAGGGGAGCTGTTCCTGGAGCATATCCGATCAGCATCTTGCCAAGGCTGATATCCTGTTGACCCGGAACCTGAAGGAACGCGATGATGTGATGCACGACCGCGGGGTTGCCCGGTCGAGCTTCTGCCGCTGTGATGTATCTGTCTTCGGTGAAGCCGGGGTCGACTTGAAAATACTGATAATCCACTACGCCCGTGGCAGGCACTTTGAAAGGCTCCTCACGCACCTTGATGACCTGGTCCGGCTCCGGCATGCGCCAGCCCTGGACAAATTCAGGTGCTGGTGGCAAGTCGGATGGATTGCCCTCTGGGCATCCGTTTTGAATCCAGGTCAGAATCTTCCGCTTCTCATCGGGCGTCAACCGAGCATCGTTGCGGAAGTGGCCGAACTCCGGGTTTGCATTCCACGGCGGCATCCGACCCTCATCAATCACCTCCGCAATCATCGCTTCCCAGCCGATGGTCTCCTTGTATGACGTCAGCGGGAACGGGGCGATTTCGCCCGCACGATGACATTCCACGCATCGCCTGTTAAAAATCGTCGCAATGTGTCTTGAATAGGTCACATCGCCACGCGGTTCGACTTGTCGATTGCGGCTGATGAGGCATCCAGCCGCCTTCGTTTCCGGAATGTCTGGTGTCATCCCCGAGATAATACTTTTCAATGCTTCTGCAAGATCCTCGCGGGTGGCAGCCTTGCGAGCGACCCCGATGCCGAACTGATCATCGATACGACCTCGGTAAGCCACGTTGCGATGACTGTCCAGAATGATGACTTCCGGAGTTCGCTTCGCCTGAAGTATGTCGGCCAGCTTCTGCTCGGGGTCCATCAGCATTGGAAACGTGATGCCCGCCTTATTGGCATACTGAACAACGTCCGTTGGACTATCCTGGACATTCGAGCAGACTCCGACAAACACAGCGTCGTTGCCGAACTGCTCCGACAGACGCTTCAGTTTCGGGCCATAAAGCCTTGCCAGCGGGCATTCAGTACCCAGAAATGTGATCACGACCGGCTTTGAATCAGGC
>JBKDRW010000133.1:0-9966 GCA_046341255.1 Planctomycetota bacterium | reverse complement strand
CTCCAGGCGTCTCGGCCCGTTTGAGAGCGTTTTGTCTCTCCCATTCAGAGACACTTCCGACTCGGGTTATGACCCCCACTGCCTTCACTAAGCAGTTTCGGATTTTCCAAATCGCGTTTTGGGGTTAAGCGACCCGGCGGTTACGCCACGCGCCCGATGCGCGTGACTTCGTTCCGATCTGTCGACGGAATTACCACAACAATTGGCTGGAATAAGAGGCAAACTTCCGGTCGGCGCTGACAAGAGTCATCGCCTCAACTTCGGCTTGGGCGATGAGCATTCGATCGAATGGATCTGCATGGTGCTTTGGCAGAACTGCTACGTGAAGAGCATGCTGAAGATCGATCGGCAGCACCTGAACCTGGTACGCTGCAGTCCACCGTGCAATGTATTGATCTAACGGCTCATTGAGCTTCAGTTGGGGGTTCGTGCGGCTGGTCTTGATGGCCATTTCCCAAACGGAAGCAATGCTGAAGAAAAGTGCATTTGAAGGATCACAGATCGCCGCCTGGGCGGTAGCGCTGAGACTTGAGTTGCCATCGACCAGCCAGAGGAACGTATGGGTATCGAGCAGAAGCTTCATGACATATACTCTGCCATCTCGTCCAGCGGCTCATCAAAGTCCGCCGACATGTGCAGGATGCTGCCCTTCCCCAGTCCCGGTGGCGGACGCCGCACTGGCTTCTCCAATTCGCCTCGCAGTCTGGCAACGGTTTTGTGTTGCTCAGTAATGATAATTTCTTCGCCGGGAGAAAGTTGATGGAGGAGTTCCTTCAGGTTCGCCTGAGCTTCCTCAATCGTCACTGTAATCGCCATATCATCTTCCCTGCGCACGGGCCGAAAAGTCATGCTTCCAGCAAGTGGCGTTTCCGCATTTCCACTTCCCGGCATCGTAACACAAGCATCAGGAATTCCCAAAACACTTTCGTCCATTTCCATGGTCGTCATTTGATCTGACTTATCCGCTCGACTGCATCGTCCACGAGCGTGACGACAATCGTCCCTGCATCCGGATCGAAGATCACTTCTTTGATGATTGTTGCCAGCAGATTTGTCTGGGTTCGCATGTTGAGTTCATGCCAGGAACTGCGGATCGCCTCCAACGGACCATTTGCAGATGACTCGTGGTCTGTCTCGCTCTGTTCGAACATGGAGCAAATAAAGTGTTCAATCTCAAATGCTCGAAGGCTGACATTGCGGCAAGGAGGTTTTCCACCTGCTCTCGACCGACACCGATAGAAGTCATCGCGAAAGTACTTACGTTGATTCATGCAGGGAGTCATTGCTCGATGACACCGGCCACATTTGAGTAACCTTCTGAGGGGAAACAGAATCTTTGCCGGAGCAAAGGCGGCGTTCCGCGAACGACGAGGGGCAATCAGCGGTTCGCGACCTTGGACTTTCAAGTGGACCGATTTCTTTGCGGTTCTGCTGCCTCGCGTTGGTATGCAGCGTGTTTGAACTCAACCGAACACGTTTCGCAGGAACGACTTCTTGTAAAATGGTTTAGTGCCGTGAAGCATGTATTGCGACACGCCCGTGTCATCAGCCGAAACGCGAACAAAATCAACAATCTCATTTTCTGGCAACGTCTCTTTGGCGACCATGCCTGCATCGCCGACGATCGAATCCCAATCGCCAGTGGCGTCAATGCCGATCAGTGTGTGCGGGCGTTCGTCGCGCTCAGGATTGAAGAAATGGGCCAAATAGCCAGCCTTGATGTCTCGGTGTTTGACGAAGAGTCGAGACAGCGCTTTGACCAGTGCGGTTGGGTATTCAGCGGGCTGGCCAATCAGTACTTTGGTGTCTTGTTTGGCAGTGTAGCCTTGACCAGTGCGGAAAATGGAGCCATCCAACATTCCTTCGATTTCGGTGGCCGTGAATTCTTTGCCGTAATCAAGATTAGGATTGAGGATCACGTGTGCGCCGCGCGTAATCTCGAAAAAGCTCTTTGCGTTTAGTTGCAGATACGTTGATTCGGTTTGCAAACACTCTTGCAACCGAGGCAAGGACGAGAAAATGGGAAGCCAATCTTCACCATCGCGTCGCCAGGATTGCATTTGGACGTTGCTGCCTTCCGAAAGGACTCCGTCTTGTATGTCGAGCGATTCTCCGCCAACGTTGATGAGGTATATATCGGCAGCCAGCAGATCACGATAGAACTGTGGTCGCTGGCTCGGATCGGTGGCCGCCCTCATCAGCGAATGTTCGAGATCATTTTGGGGTTCAAACATAAGGCTCTTCAATGCATTACGACACGGATCACGGGGCCGCGTTAAACGACCCTCCATGCCGCGCGACCTTATCGCGGCTCCCGTGCATCGCCGATGTTTGGCGACTCCTTACACCTGATACCTTGCAGCCCAATTACCAAGCCGTTGCGCCAGCCCGGGTAGACCAAAAAAGGCTGCGACCAACATCAGCCCCGTCGCCACGATCCGCGGGATCCCCAGGACACAGCTTACCGCTGCCAACAAAGCCACCCAGAGGAGAAACGGCACGGCAAGCAAAAGGCCCGGGAGGACGCCAGCCAGCGCCAACGGCAACCCGACGGCTAACCCAACCCCGATTGGCCAAAGCGTCCAGCGGTGAAAAAACACTCGCTTCACCCCACGGAATGGTGCGTTCGAAAAACAGATCCAGCCCAAGTAATCTGACACAGTCCCCCAAGGCGGAGCCTCATGTTCAGGAGGCGTTTTGCCGGCAGCCGCTGCTGCTCGTCGGCTTCGAAAAACCAAACGAATCCAACCCGCCATGCCAGCAGCGGTCACCACCACGAACAGACCCTTACTAACCGCCGTGACGGCTCCCACGGCGTCAGCGACCAGCTGCGCGACCACCCCGCCGACCATGCCGAGGCATAGCGCAAAGGCTGCGAGCAGCAGCCCTGGGAGGTAGGCCCGCAGTGCTGGACTCCGCCAGCAGACGGCCAACTGTGGCAGAACAAACGCGCTGAGTATCCCCACCCGCAGATACCAATCGAGGTCCGGGGAGAACGCTATCAGGGATGCCAGACCGAGCCCCTCTACGAAGTAAAGCACCGACAACAGGAGACGGTGCGATGCCGGAAGATCGTCCCAGTCAAAGACAGGCATCGAAGCTCCTTGGGGAGTGCTCATCCCTCTTCTGTCTCCGAACGTTGGCGTTAACCGGGCCGCCGCCACAAACACTATGATTTCACAACCCGCGTGATCGGCGACTCCCGTTCACCGCATTGTTAGCCCCGGATTCGTTGGCGAAGGTCATCGATCGCTTTATGCCAGTCATCATTGCGGCCACCTTCGTCCCACAGATCGGGCAATTCCGAGTCTGTACCAAGAATTCGTTCAATCGCAGCGTCCGCAGCTGCTCTCAGGTCGTCAGGGATAGCAGTAGGATTGGCCTCGATCCATTTGTCGAGTTCTTCACTGTAAGCATTGCGTATACCCCATTTCCCTTGCAGGCGAGCGATCACCTCGCATGCCGCCAAACACTCGCACGCTTCGTCGCTGTCAAGGTAGTCATCTGTTTCAAGGACGGCTTCGATCGCTGACTTCAAGGCTGGCAATCCGGGATCATCGAGGAAAGTGCCGACCCAATCACAGGCCGTGTCGTTTCCGAATGTGTCTTCCGCCCACGCTCCCATGTTGTGTCTCCAGTTTGTTTCAAGGGGCTAACGTCAAAGATGAGACATGGAGGTAGATGGCGCAGGTCGTGCGAAAGCACGAACTGTGACAGCTACCGGAATTGTCTCCATCGCCTTGTTAGGCTCATTATCTTTCAGGTTCAGAATCGGAAATTTTGAAATCAAAGCCGAGAAACTGAAGCAAATCGACGCAATCTTCTAAGCGCATCAACTGAATCCAAACAGTAATCTGCTTACCTTTCGTAGTTATGCCTTTTGCTGTTGGGCGACCAATGTCGACTGGTGTCGTTAGAAGCTGAAAATTTTCTTTGTTCGTAAAATCAATTTTATGACTACCCAATATGCTGCTTACGGTGATCATCTGCCCGTTTGTCGAGATTCTGTAGGACAACAGCCATAATACCGTAAAGATGGGCAAAGCGAAAACTGCGCCAAGGACCACAACGGCCTCATCCCATGTGATTCCCATTGCTTCGGGTCTTAGTAGAACAAGCGACGAAATGCTTATGACAACTGCTACTATGGTCGCCGATAGGCCCCCTGGTAGGCGGTAACTTTTTGCGGATGGATTATCAGTCATGGTGATTTGAATCTGCCTAACGTCAAAGATGAGACGCGGAGGTAAATGGCGCGAGTCCTGCGTTAGCAGGAATCGTGACATTTACCGGAGTTGTCTCCATCGCTTTGTTAGGCTCAGTTTGCTTTAGATTATTTGGCTCTGTATGCCCGCATCGGCTGCCTTTTTTGCGTATTCCCGCGCTCTCCACATGAAGAGAGATCTGACAGTAATGGATAAATTATTGGCGCGCGCAGAATGTAGCAACTCAGCAGTGGAATATTGAAGTAATTCGGGCGCAATTGATCGAACTATGGGAATCTGATTTGGTGAAGACAGCTGAAACTTGACGCTGTATTCGTGCTCAACTTCGACAGGGGTTTCGTCCTCGGATTCCATGGTTTTCTGCCTAACTCTGAATTACACGCGCCGCGTGATATTGGCCGGGAGGGGAAAAAACACGGGCGATGTGTTTGTTAATTGCAGTATGACACGGCGCGTTCAATGTCAAATGTTTGACGCACCACCTGTCTGAGAATATCAGCTCGCCTCGGGGGGTGTCAATTTGCGGAGTTCCGTATCAGTGCGACCGGATGTGGGATGTCTCTGCGTTAGAGGACAAGATTTGCGGGCGAAGTTGGTTTCCCGAGGGAGTGCTGAGGCTCCGCGGTGGAACAAACTGAGGGACGCCGAGTCGTCGCTCTGGGCATCAGGTCGAGCGATCAACGGGGAAGGTTGCGACGGTGGAACTCAACATATGGTTGGGAAACACTTGTCATGAAAGACTCGGTCGATGTGAGTGCCGTGGGGAGGCACTTTTCCGAATCAAGCAAGTCGAATGGAGTGGGATCTAATGGAGCCCTGTGAAGATGAACCAGAGAAGGGATTAAGAAAATGGGCGAGCATGAAATGGGGGCGGGAGCGCCTTCAATCCGCCACTGACTTCGCCTGGGAATATAAGCCCCGGATGCATCGTTCCCGGCGGTCATTCATTGATGACAATGGAATGCTGCCATTTTCAGGCAGCATTCCTGAAGACTTTGTAGACATGATCGGCGGATTCCGCTGGGCGTCCTTCGACGATGGACAGACTGCGTCTCGTTTCCACGAGCAGCATCATGATGTTGGCGATGACCTGATCTCCTTTAATGCGACCTTCGCAAACATCCTCGAGCAAATCGTGTCGAAGTTTTATCAGGCGATCTTCAAGTTGTTTCAGAAACGCTTTCCGCTGAATCCACTCCTCGGAGTCGGAACTTGCCTCGTACGCGAGTCGTTCGACGAGCCGGATTTCCGTGAAGTAGTCCGAGGGATTCCGGGATCTCTTTTTCCGCAGCAGGCTATACAGCGACAAGGCGCCTGCGCTGAACGCACCAAAGATGCTCAGGCCATTGCTCACCCACTCCAAAATGGAGTTCACGATCAGAGGTTTATTGCGATCGAGGTATGCGGCCGACGCAGGGTGCACTGTGTAGGGCGTGGCGATATCGCGTGGTGACTTCGGAGTGATTCGGTGGTTGAACTCGCCTTCGAAAATCGCGGCCATCAGCTTCTTTACGGCAATTGGTGATACGTCTTTGCGAGCAACCACGAGCAGTCGCACACCGATGGTTTCGCAATCCGTGGAGGGATAGCCTGATCTGAAAAAGTAGCTGTGTTTCGCGATTGAGGTGGGCTCGAGGAATTCTCGATGAATCAAAGTGGTTCTGGCAGCGGTATCCTGAAGATTATCCAGCAGAAATGCCCGGGGCGAGGGAATCGGAACGATTTCAAAGTTGGCTGCCTCCACCAATGTCTGAACGATCGACGAAGGCATGGACGAAAGCACGAACAGGCAGTCAGGCAACTCTGACAGGAGAGCCTCCCTGTCAGCACCGTCAGCCTGCAGAATGGCTTGCAATGTTTTCAGAAGCTCGGACTTGGTGAGTGCGGTGGGGATGATATCCCCCGGGTGCGAAGTCGACGGAAGCGAGAGTTTCATAAAGTGGAGGAAATCTCTGCTGAGCAGCCACTCGGTACTTCCCTTTTCGCCAAGATGGATCCGTTTTCCTCGAATCGCCTCGATCAGCGAATTTTTTTCGGCAAGGTCTTTTCGAACCAATGTGGCGAGGTCTTTTCTGACGAGAAGATGAACGGCCTCCAGATGTAACGAGGCGAGGACTGCAATGTTCTCGTCGTCAGGCACAACGACCCCGTTGCTGACAATGGCCACGTCCAATTGTTTTGATTTCAGAAGGTTGAGGCATTCTTCTGATCCTGCATTGCTGAGCAGATCAATCGAAAGATCATTTTTAGATGCTTGCTCGCACAACCAGGCGGCAATCGCGTGGCGCCGAGTGGAATTTGGTCCCGCGCTGAGGCGAAGTCGGGGATTCTCAAAGTCCATCAGCAACAGGATGGACAGGATGGCCAATCCGGCACTGAGAATCAGAGACCATTTTCGACCGGTAAAACAGTGGCGAATCCTCTCGGCGATCATTCCACGACTCAAACTCAAAAAGCGTTCGGACGAATCAACGAATTTTGAGAGTATCGGAAGTGTGCATCTGGGTCGATAGCAACCCCACGGACGAGTGTTTGGGGCAATTGCGGTCCCGGTCTTAAACGCAGCCTGTACGCGGAGACCTTGCAAAAGACTCAGGCGAGAATCACAGAGTCGACGGCGATTCCGACAGCCGAGCGCGATACGGTCGAGATCGAGCTTTCGTGGAGAGCGAGTTGCGGCTTTTTCTGCCGGAGTCACCCAACTTGCCGTTTCCATCAGGATCGGCAACCCGCACGAGAGATTGTGACCAGCAGAAAACCCCTGGCAGAGTTGGAGCAACTCCTGGAGAACCTCGACTCAAATCCATTGCTGAGACTGGCATCACTCGAGCCTCTGGTGATTTTGACATCGCGACCCACCACACGTGCCCCGATCTGTGGGGTAGAAGATGACTCGGAGAGATCCTTCGCTGCACCTCTGCGTGACTTGACGGTGACTGTTGCTGCGTTCAATGAGAATGTCTGCCAGATGGTGCTCGTGAGCGGGTCAGTGGCTCGATGGTGATCACGGGGAGAGTCGTCTGTCTGTCAGAGGGCCGGCACTCGTGTTCCCACGCTGTTCAGTTCAATGTGTCATGAAGTCAGCCGAAGGATCGTGCACGTCAAGCGGCGAGAATGCAGTATCGTCCTGGACTCCGGGCCGAATCGCTGATTGCATACGGCATGGATTCTGACCGTTCTGCAAATTCGAGATTTCCCGTGGTGTTCTGAATCGTGTCCGCAGAAAATCTTCGGTAGCATTCTGAGGTATTCCCTCCTGAACTGACCCACCCCACTCACTGCTGCTCTGCTGCAGTGCACGTAACGATCATCCACCCGGAAAGTCACCATGGGTGCCGCTGATGTGCCGAACGCGTTGATCATTCACCGGCCCGCCCTGCTGTTCCGGCGGCGTGTGATCCGTCTGCTTCTGCTCTGCACAGTGTTCGGTGCGTCACTGGAGGCTGACGAGCCGTCTGCCGATCAGCAGGCGCAACTGGATTTTTTTGAATCGAAAATTCGCCCGGTCCTGGTGCAGCATTGCTACGAATGCCACTCGGCTGAGTCAAAGAGTGTCAAAGGGGGGCTGTTGCTGGATACCGCTGCTGGCCTGCTGACCGGCGGCGACAATGGACCGGCCATTGTTCCGGGTCGAAGCGGCGAAAGCTCGCTGATGCAGGCTCTCAAGTACGAAACCTTTCAGATGCCTCCGACAGGCCGACTTCCGGCCAGGGTGATCGAGGATTTTGAACAATGGATTGAAAACGGCGCGGTGGATCCACGAACAGGGCCAGCTTTCGCGGTCAAAAAATCGATCGACTTCGGGAAGGCTCGGCAGTTCTGGTCCTTCGTGTCGCCTCAGAAACCTGACGTGCCGAACGTTCACAACACGGCATGGGTTCGCGGTGATCTTGATCGTTTTGTGCTCGCCGCCATGGAGCGGCAGGGGCTGAGTCCATCTCCTCCCGCAACCAAAAGAGAGCTGATTCGCCGTGCGACCTTCGACCTGCTCGGTCTGCCTCCGACTCCGGCTGAAGTGGATGCATTCCTCGCGGATCAATCTCCCGATGCCTGGGCATCTCTTGTGGACCGTCTGCTGCAAAGTCCGCATTACGGCGAGCGATGGGGACGTTATTGGCTGGATGTTGCTCGCTATTCCGAAGATCAGGCGCATACCTTTGCCGTCAGTCCTAATACCAGTGGCTGGCGGTATCGCGACTGGGTGGTATCTGCCTTTAACCGGGACCTGCCTTATGACAGATTCGTGAAGTATCAGATTGCCGCCGATCTGTTGCCGATGCCTGAGGATCAGAGACTTGCCGAACTTCCGGCCCTCGGTTACTTCGGACTGGGGCCGCAGTACTACAAGAACACGGACGCTGCGAAGGCGGCGGCTGACGAACTGGACGATCGCATCGATACACTGTGTCGCGGATTTCTGGGGCTGACCGTTTCCTGTGCTCGCTGTCACGATCACAAGTTTGATCCCGTTCCGACTCAGGATTATTACTCGCTGGCCGGTATTTTCAGCAGCAGTCGACTGCATACTGCGCCGCTGGTGCCTCAGGCTGAGGTCGAAGCCTATCATCAGGCGCAGACGCGTTTGAAGGAACTGGACGAGGCGATCAAAAAGCGAATTGCGGATTCCGGACCGCAGGTGCGCGAATCGCAGTTACCACAGGTTTCGGCCTATGTGCAGGCAGCGTGGAAGCTGCAGTCTGGTGGCGATGTCGAAGGGATCGCTCAAACAGCCGGTCTGAACCCGCAGACTCTGAAACGCTGGCTGGAGCTGCTGCAGAAGCAGAAGGATACGAACCCGGCGTTGCGGAACTGGGCGGCCTTGCCGGTGCCTGCGGACGGATCTGCAGCCGCTGAGATCCCGTCAGTCGTCGCGGCAGTTGCTTCAGAGATTCAACGGCACCTGCAATTGCTGCTCAAACAGAAACAGGGATCGCTGACGGCCGAGGAAGTGACGGAATTGCGCAAGCTGGTCCCGGCCGGGAACGCGATCTGGGCCAGTGGAATCATTCGCAAGCCACAGCCATCCGCGGAGATTGACCTGGACCTTGCGGGAGCAGGTGAGCTGCATCTTGTCGTGACGAATGCCGGTGATGGGGACAGCTGCGATCATGCAGACTGGGCCGAAGCCCGCCTTGTCACAGCGGACGGTGAGCTGCGACTTTCCGATCTGAAGTGGCGGTCGGTGAATGCAACATATGGCAATGTGAATCTGAATCGCAATGTGCAGGGTGGGCCATTGAAAATCGGCGGTCGAGACTTCAGGCATGGACTCGGAACCCATGCCACCTCGCACATCATCTATGATCTGCCGCCGGGCGTGAGGCGATTTCGTGCCATCGCGGGACTGGATCACAGCGGCACGGATCAGGGAGGGTGCGGTGACGGAGCCAGCGTGCAGTTTCGCGTGTACACACAACCTCCGACAGACCTGAATCTGACGCAGAGTGATCTGCTGACACAGGTGTTTGGCGAGCAGGGGGTATTCGCCTTGGATCTGCAGCAACTGGAGCAGTTGTTGCCGCCTGAACATCAGCAGGAGCTGAAGGCCAGTCGAGAGGAACTGGAACGCCTGCGAAAGGCGCATCCGGAGATGTATCCTGTCGCTCATGTGATTGCCGATGGCTCCCCAGCCGACATGAACGTATTTGTGCGGGGCAATCCCTCCAATCAGGGTGTTGTGGGTCCGGGGCGGTTCCGGAAGATGCTGGGCGGCGGCGAGCCACGAGGGTATCGGCGGGGC
>JBKDRW010000132.1:0-6453 GCA_046341255.1 Planctomycetota bacterium | reverse complement strand
CAACGGGACTTGTGGGGAGCCACGTTGCGGAACAGGCTCGTGCTCGCGGTCTGCGGACGCGAGTTCTCGTGCGTCGAACAGCAGATGTGACGTTAGTGAAACAGTGGGGCTGCGAGATTGTTGAAGGTGATCTTGATCAGTCGGACAGCCTTGCGAAAGCCTGTGCCGGAGTGACTGTCGTGATTCATTGTGCTGCGAAAGTTGGTGACTGGGGACCAACCGAAGACTATCGTCGAATTAATGTGGAGGGCACACGAGCTTTAATGGAGGCGTCTCTGCAGGCAGGAACCCTGAGACGATGGATCCAGATCAGCTCACTGGGGGTGTACGAGGGAAGAGACCATTACGGCACTGATGAGGCGACTCAACCGAGCACAACAGGCATCGATGGTTATACTCTGACGAAAGTCGAATCGGAACTTCTGGTCGGTGATTACATCCGAACAAGGAAGTTGGCTGCAGTCATTCTTCGCCCCGGTTTCATTTACGGTCCTCGCGATCGAACCGTTCTGCCACGACTTCTCGAGCGACTGCGATCGGGAAAATTTGCGTTTCTTGGTTCGCCGGAGAAACTCATGAACAACACGTTCGTCGGCAACCTGTGTGAAGCCATCTGGCTGGCGATCGATCGAGACGATGTCATTGGTGAGATCTTTAATATTCGTGACCCCAGAGCGGTGACGAAGAGGGAATTCATTGACACGGTCTGTGATGCCGCGTCGCTGCCCCGGCCGAAGAAAGTAGTGCCGCTGCCAGTTGCCAGAACGCTCGCAACCATTATGGAAGGTCTCTGGAAACTACTCGGACGCCGCGAGGCTCCCCTGCTGAACAGTGCGAGAATCAAATTCCTCGGGCTTAATCTGGATTACAGTATAGACAAAGCGAAACATCGGCTTGGCTATCAGCCTTCAGTCGACTTTCGCGAGGCGATGCCGAATTCGGTTCGCAGTGTGTCTCAGCAGTAGCGACCTGCAGACACGGGTTGAGGGAAGTCAACGCGATCCTTTCTGCCACGCCGGATCAACTTTTCCAGCGGCCGGATTCTGATGGGAATCCTCTTCGATCTGCGACCCGCGAGTCCCCGACTGTTTCCCGTCGTCATGGTTGATTCATGATGTCACGAATCTGCGTCATCACAGCCGGCAGAAAGACAACACCGGAATAATGATCCGCCGGGAGTTCAATGTGATGGCCATCCGGAAGTCTGGCCGCTTCCACGAGAGCTTTCGATGACTCCGGCGGAACGACATCATCAAACTGACCACTGTACAACCATGTCCTCTCAGAGTCGATTCGATGAGCAAGACGCATGGGCTCAACCGGACGAGCCAACTCGCGAATCTTGTCTCCGGTGACGCCGACCGACGCCAGGCGTTCGCGAAACTTTGCGGCGTCCCTCGTCCCATTCTGGACCACTGTGTGCAGGTTACCACCAGCCAGCAGGATAAACGTTCGATCGTAACCCTGGTCAATGCCTGCCACCGTTGAACACACAAAACCTCCGAGGCTGGTTCCCTGCAGCCCGATGACGGTGGAGTCAACGCATGGAAGGCAGGCGACGGCATCTCGAGCCCTTCGGACGTCCGCAATCGCCTGTTTCATACCAGTCAGCATGAACTCCGGTCGATTCGTGAACTCCGAGCGACGCGGACCATAACCAGGCATATGCACCATGCAGGTGTGCAGTCCCTGCGCGGCAAGACCTCGGGCAAAAATTCGGCCGACTGTCATGCCTCGACCGGATTCATGAACGACAACAACACATTTGGATCTGAGCGGTTGTTTGCTTTTGTCACGAGCAATATAAAGTTCCATGGATGCCTGGTCGTTCTGAGGATCTCCGACAGGCTTTGGCGACGGGAATCGGATCAACAGATCTCCGCGGTCTGTCTCCGCAGCGTCACATCGAACCTTGAATGTTGAAGGTTCCCATCGCAGGCCGGCGAGACAGTCTACCGCATCCGGATTTGAGTCTTCAGTAATGGCAAGCGTGTCACTGGCTTCAAATTCTTCTCCGGCCGATGGCAATTTGACAACAGTCTGGTCCACCGAACCATTCTGTTCCTCGGCGACGGCACATCGAACACTGAACAGCATGCTGAAAAAGCTCAGGAGCACCGGGGTCTTTTTGTCACACAGAAAACGCAGCATGTTCGTTTCATCCAGTCCGGCAGCAGGAATCCGGACATTCCGGATTCCGTTGAGATTTCTACAGTGGAATGGCGGTCTTGATGCGGAACAGGGATAAAAAATGACCGCAAAAGCAGTGTTGACTCTGCATCATCACATGCCCGGCATTATCGATCGAATTCGTTCGAGGGGAAGAGACTTTGGCGAAATCCCGTCAGGTCGCGTACACTACGGCATAGATTCATTGCCTGAGGAACATCCTTGAAACCGCAAATTCCAAATGTGAAGCGATTTGCCGACCTTCCGGCCCCGGGTTGGATGGCGGTCTGCCGTGGTTCTGCGTTAGGCCTGTGTCTCCTGTTGTGCATGAATCTTGCGGAAGTGTTTGCACATTCGACGAATTCGGCGGACAACTGGTTCTGCCGATTGCAACCGGTGCCGGGCCAGGTTGCGACGGGGCTGCTTGCGATGACAGCCACCTGTCTTCTACTGTTCAGTCTGCGGCCCTGTCTGCCATCTCCCGTCTGGTTTTGTGCAGGACTTATGGTGTTGTTCATGATCGGGGGCTGTGGACGGGAGATCTGGGAGATTCAGGGGGCCGTGTTTGGCGATGATCGAGTCACTGCGATGCTGAAACCGCTGGGGATCACGATGCTGTTTCTAGTCGCTGGGATCGGCATACTGACCGGGACAAGTTCTTCCGTTCAGGGCCGTTCATCCGTTGTTTCCATCCTGATCAGTGCTGTGTTGTCCGTGGTTGGCTTTGCCGTGGTCATGGTACAGTCTGGCAGTATTTCAGATTCGTTGCCCGACGCGGTCTCTGATGTTGTCCTCGTGGCGGGGCTGCCGCCGAGTTCGGATGGCTCGGTGTCAGAAGAGTTGATGGATCGCATTCGAACAGCCGGTCGCCTGGTCGTCGACCGACATGCGCGATCGCTTTTCATATCGGCCGGTCGTGATGCCTCTCCGGAGCAGCAGTCGGCGATAAGTGCTGTTGCCGTTGAAGCCGGTGTGGATGTATCCCGAGTCAAAGTGGTGTCCGAGTCCACGGACATCACAACAACGGTTCAGTCGTACATTTCTCAGGCGGGAACACCGAAGAGGAAAGAAGCGATGATCGTCAGTCACTGGTTTGAGCTTGCTCGTTGTCGAGTTTTGGCGCGAAGACAGGGTCTGTCGGTCACCGTGATGGCCGCTGAACAGGAGCATGCACTTTTTCAGCAGAACGTCCGCGTGGCACGCGAGGTTCTGGAGTTACTGCAGCAACTTGCCCAGCCAGCGGTCCAGCTGGTACAAGGCGCGATGGCATCTGATAAAACGAATGTGGATGAACAGGGAAGCTCTTCATCCGAAGATGGCGAGATGGATCTTGATGATCAGCTTGAAGATCTGAAATCCATGGAGCTTTGATGAAGACCCGATTCCTGACCGTTTATGCCATCTTTTTTTTCTGGACCAACAATGAGCTGATTCCTGCCGTTCCTGCCTCAGCCTCTGAACCGGATCTCCCGAATATCATTGTGATGCTGGTGGACGATATGGGTGTCATGGACACCTCTGTACCGTTCCTCGTGGATGCTCAGGGTCAGGCGATACGGTATCCTCTGAATGACTATTATCGCACGCCCAACATGCAGCGGCTGGCTGACCGGGGCATTCGCTTCAACAACTTCTGTGCGATGAGTGTCTGTTCGCCGACGCGAATTTCGATCATGACGGGGCAGAATTCGGCTCGACATCGGACAACCTACTGGATTAATCCTGACCGGAATAATGCAGGTCCGAACGGTCCGAAGGAATGGAACTGGGGCGGGCTGACGAAGTCAAACACCACGCTGGCACGGCTTCTGCGGGCCTCCGGCTATCGCACGATTCACGTCGGAAAGGGCCATTTCGGACCGCGCGGAAGTGAAGGGGAGGATCCTCTGAATCTTGGCTTCGACGTCAATGTGGGTGGTGCGGCCATCGGTCAGCCGGGGAGCTATTATGGTTCACAGGACTATGGCAATAAGCCAAATCAGCAGAAGACAAAAGCGCAAGTCACTCACGGAGTTCCCGGACTGGAAAAATATCATGGTTTAGACACATTTCTCACCGAAGCCCTGACGCTGGAAGCCAGGTCTCATATGTCGGATGCGGTTGCTGAGGGGAAGCCGTTTTTTCTGTATTTTCCTCAATATGCAGTTCACGCTCCGTTCAATTCTGACCCGAGATTTGCATCTCACTACGAGTCTTCGGGTCAATCCAGACAGGCCCAGGCATTCGCGACACTGATCGAAGGCATGGACAAATCGCTTGGTGATCTGATGGACCATCTGCAGACTCTGAATGTGGCGCGAAATACCCTGATTATCTTTCTTGGAGACAACGGGTCTGACGCCCCGCTGGGTGAAGCTCATGAGGTTGCATGTGCGGCGCCGTTACGAGGCAAGAAGGGGTCGCATTATGAAGGAGGCATGCGGGTTCCGTTCATCGCGGCCTGGGCAGAGCCCTCAGATGATTCTGCGATTCAGAAGTCACTCCCGATTGCGCGGGGGAAGATTCAAACCCAGATTGCTGCGGTGTACGATATCTTTCCGACGCTGCTGGAACTCACGGGGACTGCATCTCCTGATCGATACCCCGTCGATGGAGCGTCACTGAAGACGCTTCTCGGAGGCTCAAGTGATGACGCTCGTGAAAAGTCTTTTCTGATGCATTGTCCTCATGCACCGCACCGAACGGACTACTTCACCTGTTATCGCGACGGCGACTGGAAAGTCATTTATCACTACCTTCCGACAGCTGTGTCTGACGGATCTCATTATCAGCTGTTCAATCTTGCGCGAGATCCCTTTGAGCAAACGGACCTTGCCTCTTCGGAGCGAGCGGTGCTGATCGAGATGATTACAGCGATGAAGTCCAGACTTCAGAAACAGGGAGCCTTGTACCCAGAATCCAGCGACGGCGAGGTTCTTGAACCGATCGTTCCGGAGGGAGGTTGATTCGCAGACCATGCGTTTGCCGTCAGTGGAATGGTACCGCATGGAACTCGTCCGGGGAGCGCCGTCACTGCTGAACAGGAGGATGAAGACGAGAGCGTACGGCAGATTTCTAAGGCATCATCGCGCCCTGGATTTCGGACATGATCTTCCGTTCCAGCAGCGGGTCGCGTCCCAGAGGCAGCCATTGTGAGGGAGAAGATTGGCCGATCACCTGGTTGAGATCTCGATTCAGCGGACGATTTTCCGAAAACGTCGCGCCTCCTTCGTAGTTGGCAGCAATTCCAGGAAGGTCTTCGATTTCCTTATCCACGCGCACATTCACCAGCATGACGCCCACGCCTGACGACTGCATCGAGATGACGACACGTCGACGAATGGACTGCAGTGTGCTTTCGAGGCGATTCTCCAGACCGACCGAATCGGGATGCCAGGGCTCAAGAATCCCTGAACCGCCACGGTAGTCGGTTTCAATCACTCCTTCGAGTTTGCTTTCGCGTGCGACCTGAAAATGATTTCGATTCAGGACTTCGACAGCGCGTTCCCAGAGAGTATCACGCATCTGGTCGGAAACCTGAATCGTGCTGCCGCCCCCTGACATGCTGACGGGTGGTGCCGAGACGCAGCCTGCAGCGGCAAGGCACAGGATGAATCCTGTTGCCAGAGTCCAGGGAAAAAACGCATTCCGTCGCAACATCTGTTCAGCCTCATGCATTGCGATAGGAATGGATCTGATGGCCAGTGATCGCTCGCCAGATGCCGATCAGGAAAGCCGCATTCGCCAGCACAAAGCTGTAGGCCGCCCCGGCGCCGGGGATCCGCAGGTCGCTGTGAAGTGATCTCCAGCCCACGGCCGCCATGAGAAACAGGAATCCATAGGGGGCGAATATCGCTGCGGTCAGCAGTCCCGGCGATGTGATCAGTGAAACGAGGGAGCAGATCGTGGCGGTGACCAGAAAGACGGGCGACATCCAGCGGAGCAGCTTGTGTGACCACAATGCGAATGCATAGCCAGGGTTGCGGAAAGGGTTCAGCAGTCCACTGCGCGTCCAGGTGCCCTGCCAGTTTCGCAATGTCATCCGAATGCGGCGGCGCAGCGTCACGCGACTGTCCTGTTCAAAAGAATCCCACGCCTTCGCCATGGGTTCGTGAATGACTTGATAACCCTGACTGACAATATCAAGAGGAACAATACAATCCTCTCCGATTGCCGGGTCCATCGGCAGAAACAGTGCGCGTCGAATGGCGAAACATGCTCCTGCCACAACGGCCAGAATTCCCAGTTGTGATTCGAGGTGTCGAAGTTTCAGCTCATAGTTCCAGTAAAATCCCTGGCTGGTCT
>JBKDRW010000131.1:0-7406 GCA_046341255.1 Planctomycetota bacterium | reverse complement strand
TTCATCTTGAATACCGACCTGTTGCGGAATCCGAGATGTTCGTGGTGTCGGCTTCTGGCGTGATTCGTGGAATCGCTTCATGGAAATCCGCTGCCGCGGCACTCGATGGATTTGACTTCTGAAACATGTTTCACGACGGGCAAGAGCGTACCTCTGCTCAAACTCTGGATGGCAGGGGCTGGCAAGACCGGAGTATCTGTTGAGTTACAAGCCCTCGATGCTTTCGCTGAGTTTGTACGATAAAAAAGGGCACAGATTGGTCGGCATCGTCAACGTTGTCCGAGCCTTGAATCTACGTGTTTCAGCCGTTTGAGTTTAAAAAAAATGAACGAAACGCCAGACTTCCGAGGAAGCATTGAACAAATCCTGGACGCGCTTTACTCAACTGATATGTGATCGAAAACACGTGGTTCAGACTGATTGCGAACATGAGAGTTCATGATGTTTTCGTGGAAGTTGAAATGATCAACGTGTTCGATTTCGCTGATCTGCCAGCTCTGCCATTTGTGATTGCAGGTGGCGTGGTGTTGATGATGACCTGTGGTGCTTTCGTGTCAGCATCCGTCTTGTTGGCTGGTTTTATCAAACGCAGACGTAAACTTGAAAGAGACAGGAAGAATTCATGAACCGTTCATTCGGTACATCCGTCGGTTTGATCGTACCTTTGTTTCAGCATGGAACTGTTCTGGCAGATCTCCTTCCTCCAGACGACAGGGTCCCGTCGGAATCGCAGTCGCGGATGGTGACAGTGGCATGTGGGTTGCTCGTATGCGCTTTCATCGCTGTCGTGATTGTGCGAGTCCGGAAAAACCGTCAGCAAGCGGCACAATCAAAAAAGGAATCGCCCTCCGGAAAAACCTGAACGACGTTTTTGGGGGCGCAGCCTGAGCGTTTTCGAAGCTGCATTCGTCTCGCTCCGTTTTGGGAGCAGGGCTCTCGGCTCTTGTTCTGAGGTCGAACAGCCTGAGAGGATTCGGAATTCGAACGTTTTTGTTTCCTTTCGGTCGAGGTCAGCGCGTGTTAACAAACATCGCCGGAAACAGCAGAGTCCGCAGTGAATCAGTCTTCGCGGGTGGTGTGCTGCTTTTTATGTCTGCCGCGTTCCTGCTGACGATCCTGGCTCCCGTGATTCTTTCCATTGTGATCGTGTTTTTGTTCGCAGGGCCGCACAACTACGCTGAAGTCCGATATTTTCTGACTCGTCTGCCAGCCAGAATGGGACGACTCAGGCCGTTTTTCATGACGTCGTTTGCCGGAATCGTCGTTTTGTCTGCGACGTTGCCGCTTCTGACTCGACTGCCTGTATGGTTTCAGTGGCCATCTGCTCTCAGTGTTTGGTTTGTGGGGCTCTGGAATACGGGATTCATTCTCTGGTGCACTGTTTTGGTCCACATACGCAGCCGGCAGGCTCCGCGACACGACTGGGCTTATGCCTGGCCAATAGGCATTGCAATTATCGGTCTCACATGGCTATCGCCGCTGATGCTTCCGTTTCTCCTCGTGTACGCCCATCCGCTGATGGCATTATGGATTCTGGACAATGAGCTGAAAAAGAGCTCCGCATCGCTGCAGAGAGTCTATCGAAGAAGTGTGCTGTTGTTGCCCTTATTTCTTGTTGCGTTATGGATGCTGGCAGGAAAGTGCCAGTTTGTGCTTTCCGAAGTCTCACCGCATATCAAGGATCAGATCCTTCGGCACACTGCTGTTCCGTTCATTTCGAGGGACCATGACGAGTGTCTGGTGGCAACGCATGCGTTCCTCGAACTTCTGCATTACGGAGTGTGGCTGATTGCAATACCGTTGATCCGTGGTCGAGTCTTTTCTAGGGAGTTTGCAGTGATCCCTTTGATGAAATCGTCGGATTCTCTGAGGGCCGGTATTCGCTTCATGCTGGTGATTTCTGTGCTGCTGGTACTGATATTGTGGATTGGCTTTGCTGCCGATTATACGACGACGCGAAATGTTTACTTTACTGTTGCGACGTTTCATGTGCTGGCAGAGATTCCTTTCCTGCTTCGGCTTTTGTAGTGGTTTGCATTCGGGTGTTCGCATCATGGTTCCGCTGAGTGTATTGCTGCTTGTGATCTGCGGTTATCTGCTCACCGTTTTTATTGAGATTCCTGTCCTTCTTCTGGGTATGGCAAGGCAGCATGGCATCCGAGATACCATGGTCAATGGACTTCTGCTGACGGCTTTCACCTATCCCATCGTCGTGATGGTATTGCCTGCCGCCTTTGCTGCGATGAAGGTCGATAACCGTATGATGTATCTGGCTGTTGCGGAATTCTTTGCCCCTGCCGCCGAGGTGATGTTTTTCCGATTTCTCACCAACAAGCCTGTCGCTGTCGCCCTCGACCGAGATGTGCTGGTGATCGTCGTCGCGAACCTTGCCTCGTTTCTGCTTGGCGAAGCCGGCCTCAGCCAATGGTTGACTGAGATCGCAGGGAAATTGGCAACGCCATGACGTCAGGCGTGCCGAAGAAGGCGCTGGGCGCTTCAGGTGCGACAACTGTCTATGAACGCCTCATCTGACGCTGTTACGCTCCGCGTGGCGGAGCATGTCGGGTATGGCCGTGTCTTGCTTCATCGAACGATTTCACGGTGACGTCAAACTTCCGTTCAGCTGATTTGAATGCCGAAAGAACTGGCCACTGATTGTTCGCCGTCAAGCGTCTGTCGACCATTCCGGATGAATGTGGACAAATCCGTTTTTTGCAGCGGCAGACCCATGGGTCCGGACCTGTTTTCAAAGGATGCTGCCAACCACGCTGGTTTATCAGGCGCGGCGGTTTGCCCATGGAATGCCGATTTCCCTCGAATCATTGAAAATCAATTTAAGGTGAGCGATGCTGGAAGAGTTGTGTGAATAGTTGACGGTAGGTCAGGTTCATCCGGATGGGCCCGAGTTGGGCTCTTGGTGAGAGGAGTTTTTTGTGAATCGAAGCGACCGCCTCGCGAATTTCGCCTTCGCATTCGTGTGCATGAGTCTGGTCATCGACCGAGCAGTTGCTGAGGAATTGATGGTGCCGGTGACGAGCGACAATTCCATCGTCATGGTTGACAGCGAGTGGCAGGTCAATGGAGGTTCTCAGGGGCGCATTCGCATCAAGGGTAATCAGCATGTGGTGGTGATGTCATTTGATCTAAAGTCGATCAAAGGACGTCTGGTGAAGAAGGCGACGCTGATTTGTGAACAGGGAGAACAGGCAATCTCCGGTGTGACGATTTCCACGATCGCGACTCCCTGGGATGAAAATGCTTCGAACGCTTTGACCTGTGGAGTTGAAGGCATCGTCGATTGGGGTTATCCCGGAGCTCAGTTTCCTGCGATATGCGGAGGCAACTCGGGAACTCTGGTTACTCATCAGCTCTCCGAACTGAAGGATGGAAAGTACTTCTGGAGTGTACCGCCGGACATGATTCATGCGATGTCCATCGGCGTGGCTCATGGACTGGCGATTCATGAACATGAAGCGGATTACGGACGAAATCCGACGATCTGCTCGAGGGAACAGTCGTCGAGGAAGCCTTATTTGCTCGTTGAACTCGATGACCCGGGAAACCGGGATGTGAAGCCAGAGCCACCGACCGATCTGATTCTGGTTGCTGTCGACTCTCAGACGGCCGAGCTGCATTTTCTGCCACCCGCTCGCGGGTTTGCTTATGAAATTTTTGTTGACGACCATCCGTTGGGGCGACACAACATACCAATGTTCAGCGAGTCGGCGAGCCGCGGTGATTTGCTTCAGACAAGCACGATCCGTGATCTTCCTGATACCATTTGCAGGCCTGGCGATCACACTATCCGTGTGCGATGTGTCAATCGACAAGGTGAAACGTCGCCTGAAGCCGTGATCCGCGGTGAGTTGTTTCGAGCCGCCGAGATCCCGATAGTTGATGTACGACCTCCGGCACCTAAGACAGCGATCGAGGGAGTTGCCATCATTCCGCCGACGGACAAGTACGATGAGGCGGGCAATCCGGTCGGCTCCTTGAGGCGTGATTATCGCTCCAATAACAGCATATTCGATGGCAGCATGATCCGACTGGTTGCTGCCGCCGGAGAGGTGGTTGGATTTCAGGCTCTGCTTCGCGGCTCAGGAGATGTTTCCGTTGAACTGCATTTTGATGGCTCGCTGAAGACGGAGCTCTGGCAGGCCGTTTATGTTCCGTCGGAGGGGCATCAGATTCCGGATCCATTGCTGCCGTTATCGAAGATGGTATCGCTTCAACGGGACACAGATACGTGCGTTGTCGGAGACGTCTTTGTTTCATTCGAGGAAAAGGCGGGAAAACGGCGGGGTGAGCTGCGCATCTCCGACGGTCGCAATGTGCCGATCGAACTGACGGTTCTGCCGTTCGCGTTGCCGAAGCATGCAACCTTTGTGTGCGAGATGAACGGCTACGGACTGCCGGAGCATGTGGATGACTACTACGAGCTGCAGCAGGTTGCGTACGATCATCGAGTTCATTCGAACATCCTGCATTATTCGCACAATACTGCCGCGAAGGGCGCCAGGAAAAGCAATCTCGATATGCGACTAAGATCCGGTCGGCGTATGGATAATCGACGCTATGACGACATTGCTCCGGGATCCAGATCGGCCTATTGGGACGATTTCGCTGAGGCTTTTGGCCCGGTGCTGGATGGCTCACTTTTTGCCAGTGGCCATCGCGGGCCAATTCCGGTTCCGGCGTTCTATCTGACGTTTCATGAGAGCTGGCCCCTCAATTGTCGACCATATTTTAACGGTAATCCGGATGCATATCGAAGCTTTGAAAGCTCGCCCGAGTACGCTGAAACGTTTGTCAGTATTCTGCAGGATTTTGTCAGGCTTGCTGAGCAAAAACGATGGCGTCAGACTGGCTTCCAGGTCTATTTCAATAACAAAGGATCGATGAAGGAGCTGACGAAGGCCCCGTGGATTCTCGATGAGCCCTCTGCATTTTGGGATTTCAGAGCGCTGCAGTTCTACGGTGAGTTAACGGATCGCGGTCGAACAACTGCAGAATCCGTTCGCGTGGACTATCGCGTAGATATTTCGAGGCCAGAATATTGTCGCGGGCAACTGAAAGGGCGATCCGATTTGTGGGTGGTATCCTCCGCGGCCTTCGAGAATCATCGTCGGTTGGTGACGGACAGGATCAGAGCAGATGGCTTGAAGGCGTGGGTCTACGGTACATCCAACCATGTTCATGAGTCGAATCGAAATATCATGGCGTGGGCCCTTGACGCCCGGCGATCTGGTGCGATGGGGATCGTGCCGTGGCAGACGGTCAATAAAGACGGTTCCGCTCTGAATCAGGCAGATCAGCTTGGCCTGTTCATTTTTGACCGTGACGCGAAGGGAAATGTTGTTGTTCGCCACTCTCTAAGGCTCAAGGCCTATCGTGATGCTCAGCAATTGATCGAATATCTGAATCTGCTGCAGGTGAAACTTCGTTGGAATGACCAGCAGTTGCGAGACTTCATTCAAGTGTCTGTACCGCTCGCCGTTTCGGTTGAGAAAAAACATGCTGAGGATGCCGGTACGTCGACATACACCCAAATCTCGCCGGATGATTTCGATCATCTTCGCCGACGAGCGAGCCATTTGCTGAGTCTTCGATAGCGATTTCCTGAAGGCGGCAGCAGGTGAGTGACGTTCCTCACCGTTCATGATTGATAAAGCACACTGAGGTTTTGGTCTATTGTCGTGAAATGTCAACAAGAGAGCCGCAACTTCAACGAATTGTGGTCGAGTTTGCGATGGTTGCTGACGGCTTTGGTCGTGAAACTTGAAACTGGGCAGGAACGGAGTTAGAAGAGCCGCGAGAGTCTGCGACAATGAGCGGAAATCAGCCGGGATTGCAGTTTCTGCAAAACTGAGTTCAAGCATTCAGAATAGATGGGATGAATGAGCCATGAGTGATCGCAAAAGATTATCGCGTCGTCATTTTCTTGGTGCATCCGCTCTGGCGGCCACACCGATGATCGTGCCGGCTGCTGTGCTTGGCCGTGGTTCTGTTTCGCCGGGCGAAAAAATCACGCTGGGTGTGATTGGTATCGGTCCTCGTGGGACGTATGACCTGCAGGCGATGCTTGGTCTGAATGACGTTCAGTGTGTCGCGATCGCTGATGTTCAGGCCAGTCGACGAAAAGCAGGCAAGGCCATGGTTGACCAGTATTATGGGAACTCGGACTGCCGGCTGTATGGTGATTTTCGTGAGTTGCTGGACCGAAAGGACATCGATACCGTTCTGATTGCCACAGGAGATCGCTGGCATGCAGATGCGTCGATGCTGGCGGCGAAAGCAGGAAAAGATGTGTACAGTGAAAAGCCATGTGGTCTGACGATTGACCTTTGCAATCGCCTTGCCGCAACAATCAAGTCGACGAGCCGGATCTTCCAGGCAGGAACTCAGCGTCGCAGCGTCCCGAACTTTCAGCAGGCGGTTGAGTTTGCTCAGTCAGGAAAGCTCGGCAAGCTGAAGACCGTCTACGCTTCTGTTTACCGCCCCATGCTGGACGCTGGTTGGCTGTCGGGGGAGCCGGTTCCTTCGAAAGAGATCTGCGACTGGAACATGTGGCTGGGCCCGGCTCCCATGCGTCCTTACAACTACCAGTATGTGAGTGGCGGATGGCGAGGTTACAGCGATTTCGATTCTGGTGCGAGACTACTGGACTGGGGCGCGCACACAGTGGACTTGTGTCAGTGGGCCAATCAGGCTGACGGTTCCGGCCCGACCACATTTGAACCTTCGGCTAACAACATTGTGGCGACGTATCAGAACGGCGTGCAGTTGGTGATTGATTTTCTCGATACGCCTTTTGGTGATCGCGGACCAAACTGGACGACTCGTCTTGGAACCTGCCCGGTCAAGTTTGTTGGTGAGAACGGATCAATTGAAACCGGCGATAGTGGTGAAACGGTCGTGTCGACTCCGTCGCTGGAAAAACAACTGACAGAGTCGGCGAAGCGAATCAAGGGGCTGGACGTTTCCGCTCACGCTCGTAACTTTTTCGACTCTGTGCGTTCACGGCGGGAATCCGTTGCCAATGCGGAAATCATGCGAAGCTCTCACAATGTCTGTCATGCCGCGGCATTGAGCTGGATTCTGAAGCGTAAGCTCACGTGGGATCCGACGAAGCATGAGTTTGTGGGCGATGCGGAAGCCAACGGGATGCGGACTCGAACAAGTCGCGACTGGGAACTGACCTGATCGGCTGCAGAGCAAGGTGGCCACCGAGTGAGCTCCAGAGGTTTGGGGGTTCACTCCCCCCTGCTTCTCGACTTTGCGATGAAAATGCTGTCGGGCACATGAACTTTCCGTGTGTGAGGTTCGGGCATTCGACCGTTTTTAAGAACGATGATAGTGTGTTTTTCGTGATCCGGTCAGACAGCCCATTTCTATCCGAGCAAGGA
>JBKDRW010000130.1:0-3657 GCA_046341255.1 Planctomycetota bacterium | reverse complement strand
GAGTGATGCAACCCGGCGGTGAGCTGACGTTCTTCAGATTTAACACATCTCAGCGTTCAGCGATACATCTTTTTGTGAATCGCGGTCATCGTGCATTTTCAGGGAATTTTCCGTTCTGCCGGGGGGAACGTATCCTGTGATGTTTCTCGGATCAGATCCCTGAAGCTCTGGCCACTTGCCCTCTACTCGCTTGTGAGCAGTGCTTCGCCACCAGAAGCAAGCAGGTGTTCAGCAACCCGAATACCGACGGATTCAGGCTGGTCTGCAGAGCCGGTGGCGGATTGTTCAATTCGCTGGGTGCCGTCGAGACTCAGCAGAACCCCGGTGAGTGTCAGCTGATCGGCTTTGATCTCACAATACACTCCGAGCGGTGCGTGGCAACCGGCCCGCAGAGTTCTGAGCAGTGACCGTTCGGCAAGAGCCTCAGAGTGCGTCTTCACGCAGCGGATGGAAGCCAGCAGGGATTGCGTCTGAGCATCATCCGATCGACATTCAATTCCGAGAGCGCCCTGACTGACGGCTGGATAAAGTGTCGGCGGCGAAAGCAGCAGTGAAATGCGATCCAGCAGACCGAGTCTTCCAAGACCTGCTTCCGCAAGCACGATGGCGTCGTACAGGCCTTCATCCAGTTTTCGAATCCGAGTGTCGACATTGCCGCGGATCTCAATCAGCTCAAGATCTGGTCTGAGATGTTTCAGCTGGGCCTGTCGACGCGGGCTTCCCGTGCCGATGCGAGATTCTTTCGGTAGTTCATCGAGAGACGTCAGTCGACTTTTTCCCACGGGCAGCAGCAGTGCGTCACTGCGAGGGGCTCGTTCCGGAACGCAGGCCAGCTGAAGCCCGTCCGCGGATTGGGTGGGCAGATCTTTAAGGCTGTGCACCGCGATGTCCGCTCGGCCATCGAGGACGGCCTTTTGAACCTCACGTGTGAAGACTCCGGTGCCGCCGAATTGACGCAGTGCATCCGTCTGATTCTGGTCGCCGGAAGTGACGATTCGGATCAGTTCGACCGATGGCGATTCTGGAAGTGAGCGAAGTCGCTCTGCAATATAATTTGCCTGCCACAGAGCCAGCGCGCTGGTTCGGGTTGCAATTCTAATCAGACGTTCAGCCATAAGTTTCTGACTTCCTGCCCTCGAAGTCGGGCAGCCGACCAGCGAGCAGATGAATGAGAGACCATGCGGAGGTGGGGAGCGACGCTGCTTCCTGCAGTTCAAAAGCGACTGATGGCCATCGGCTCACCTGCCTGCTTCGGAGGATAGCACCAGCTGTAGAATTCACCTACCCCGCCGCAAACGATTTGTTGCTGGCAGAAACCGGATGGCGTTGAAATAGGCGATTTCGGAAGACGACCCATGCTTCAATGTTCTCGAATGAGTCGCGCTTGCCTAGAATCCGAGGGTGTTCGAGACAGATGGCATCCAACCTCGGGGCGTGACTCTCGACGTGATGGTCGCAGACCGAAGATGGATGTTGAACAAACGGGCATTGAGATGGCTTTTCGATTGGAATGTAAAGATCAGTGAAATGATCTCAGAAAGTCGTCATGAGGCATTGTGTCGCAGTGTGTCTGACTTCCCGGCTGGGAAGGAAGTGACAGAGCGAACTCGCAGGAATCTGACAGCGGACGTCTCGCAGAGGAAACCTGTCATCCCGGACTGGGGGCGTGATGAGTAATATGAAAATCGTGACGGCGCGTGGTGTCGCATGTGTCGCGTCGAGGACAGCACTGTTCTTTTCAGTCCTCGGCGGGCTGTTTATTGCCGTGCAGCATGTTCAGGCTGGTCCATTGTCTGCCGCCCGCGGACAACTGGCTGCCGGGCCCGGTGAAACAGGGAAGCCGGAGTCAGCGAAAGCATTTGCTCGTATGCCGATTGATCAGGTGCAGGCTCAATTGTTGCAGTGGCTTGCGTCTGTGAAGGTCGATTCTGCGGTTGCGACTCAGATTGCATCGAAGTGGGCAGATCGTTCGAAATTGACTCAGCTGACTGCAGAAGAAACGCTGAATCTGGTGATAGATTCTCTGAGTCTGGCGGATACGACGGTCAAAGAACTGGTGGAATCCTGTCGTCGTAACGGTGTTCATGTGATGCTGAACTTTGAGGGTGATCGCTCCGTACCGTTCTTTCGAGATGCGGTGCAGTTGTACTATGCTCGGTGGCTGACTCAGCATCGTTTCTACGACGAGGCAGTGACGATGCTGGACGGGATGAATCCGGAAGCCAGCATCGATCCGGCCAGCCTGTTCTTTTATCGTTCCGCGTGTCGACTCAGACTGTTGAAGTCGACGGAGGCCGCTGACGATCTGACTTTGCTTCTGGACAATACGCTGGACGTTCCGGCGCGCTATCGAGCTGTGGCGGAGCTGATGAAAGCCGAAATGGGCACGACTGCGGAAGGGCTTCCTCAGGTTGCTCGACTGATGTCGGACGTTGAGCGACGTCTGGATCTTGGCAAGGCTGACGATCCGGTTCAGAAACGAGAAGACGAAGTGATTGCCGCGCTGGACAAGCTGCTGGAGGAGATGGAGAAACAGCAACAGGAACAGCAACAGAACTCAGGCCAGGGAGGAGGACAGCAACAGAATCAGCCGAGCCAGCAGGGTGCGGCTCAAAGTACAATCAAGGGGTCAGCCGGAAATGGCGACGCGGAACGCAAAGAATTGACTGAGAATGGCAACTGGGGAATGCTGGATCAGCAGAGCGAGGCTCAGGCGAAGGAACTGATTCGCCAGAAGCTTCCGGCAAACTTTCTTGATGCCATCGGACGGTACACTCGCAGGATCGCTGAACAGAAGAAATAGTCCCGACGCGAGCCGAACCCTGTACCCAGGCGTCTTGCACTCGCAATTGCGGAATTGCAGACTTTTGACGCTGGTTGAATCTGCTGCCGACAGGATCCGCGGGACACAGAGTATGATTCAAACGGAAGACATGCGGAGATGATGTCACAATGAATGTGCTGGTTCTGCTGAGCCTTTTTGTGCTGCCCGGCGATGTCCGGATTGCCACACTGGATGGACGGACTTTGAGTGGTGAACTCAATTCAATCACGGCCGATCTCGTGACATTCACGGAGTCGGGCATGGAGAAGTCCGTGCCGGTGGCTGACGTGATGAATGTTGAGTTTTCATCCGCAAAGCCGGCTGTTTCTGCGGAACTGCAGGCGGTCACTCTGGCTGACGGCAGTCAGTTGTTCGGTACGGGGATCGCTCGCACAGCGAAGAATCTGACGATTGCAAATGCGGCCCTGGGCAACCTGGAATTCGACAATGCGGTGATTCGAACGATCCGGCTTCAGCCGGACAATCCAGCCTTTCGAACTCAGTGGACGACGTTTCAGCAAAGAGCCTCCGATAAGGATCTCCTGATCGTGGCAAAGCGAGATGGGACGGGGCTCGACTTCCTTGCTGGTGTTGTCAGTGCGATTTCTTCCGAGAAGATCGATTTCCTGCTGGATGGTGATACCGTTCCGGTTCCAGCCGCGCGGGTGTACGGTGTCGTGTTTGCGAAGCCGTCAGACGATCATCGTTCTGCTGCCACTGCCTCAGTGAGACTCACAACGCTTCAGGGCGACATTGTGGGAGCGAAATCCATTCGCTTTGACGGTTCCGTTCTGAGTGTTGAGGCGACGTGGGGGCAGACGATTTCCGCCGGA
>JBKDRW010000129.1:0-6522 GCA_046341255.1 Planctomycetota bacterium | reverse complement strand
AACGCTTCCGCGCCGACTTCGCGGCCTCGCTGCAGACATGCCTTCGCGATCAGTGGACGGGCAATGCTGGTGCCCATGAGATAGATGTTTTCGTAGCGGGCCTGCCACTGCAGCACCGGAAACGCAAAGTCGCGGCACAGTTCTTCAGTGACGTCGACCAGTTCAGCAGACTTCGCGCCGATGTCGCGAGCCTTCTTCATGATCGCATCGCGGTCTTCGCAGGGCTGACCCAGATCGACGTACAGGCAGTGGACGTCGTAACCTTCATCCTGCAACCATCCAACCAGAACCGACGTATCCAAACCACCGCTGTACGCCAGCACAACCGACTTGCCCACGAGCTTCTTCTCCACAACATTTTCAGAGGGAACAATGTAGAACGACTGTCTCAATCATTCATGAGCAGTTGAACTCTTCTTTACGCGTCACGAATCGAGGCTAATTGTTCGCAGGATACTTCATCGCGAACCGTCTCAATTGTGGCCACGTCAATAAATGCTGCCCGACGAAAGATCCAGGACGCAGCGTTTCAAGAGAGATACCACAACGTGTGAGATGCACAAGTATAACTGGTACCGGTCGGTTCACACCGGCCGATCGTCAACCTGGTATTTCTATTGGCGCCGCTGCCTGAATCCAGAATCCTGCCATAGTAGCGGTGACCAATTGACTCGCCACCGAACGATTGAGAAAAGCGGAAACCGGCTGGATTTTTGCAACTTTCTCTCAGCCGAGGTGCTCGATTTCCCGGAAAACAAGTTCTGGCACGAGCTCGACGTCGATTGCTTCACAATTCAGCCAAGCGCATCCAGAGCAGCCAGCAGTTCACCGCGGAGTTGCTCGACCGGTTCCAGTCCAACGGAGATACGAACCAGAGAATCGCGGATTCCCATGGCCGATCGATCGGCAGCCGACATGAATTTGTGCGAGGTCATCGCCGGGTGAGACATCGTCGTGCGAGCATCGGCCAGTGTGGGAGAAAACGGTATCGTGGAGGCAGCCGCCATAAATCGATTCACGATCTCGATCTCATCACCGTTCAGTTCCATCGAAAAGATTCCGCCCGTTCCGTTCGGATACAGGCGATGCGCCAGTTCATACGACGGATGGCTGTTCAGCAACGGATGATACACTCGACGAACGGCGGGATGTCTGGACGCCGCTTCCGCCAGCAGCGTGGTTGATCGACACACATGAGCCATGCGAAGCGGTAACGTGCGAAGGCCTCGCTGGCACAACCAGCACTCGAAAGGGTTTGCATTCTGTCCAAAGATGCTGGCCGTTTCATTCAGCCGCTTCACCATCAATCGACTACCCGCCGCAACGCCCAGCATCAGGTCGCCGTGTCCGTTCAGATACTTCGAAGCACTGTGAATGGTAATTGCAGCTCCAAGCTCGCACGGGCGAATCAACTCGGGCGTTGTAAACGTGGAATCGACCACCAGCGGGACGGAACCCAGTTCCGCGGCAATCGCCGAAATATCCGACACTTCGACCAGAGGGTTTGAAACCGTTTCAACAAGACACAGTCGTGTTTTGTCGGTCAGCAGCGGCTGAATCGTGTCCGGGCGGCTGGCATCGAACCAGGAGATCGTCAGGCCGAACTTCTGCTGCATCCGAACGGCCAGCTGCACCGTCTTGCCATACAAAGATCGTGCCAGCAGGACATGATCGCCTGCCGAACACAGAGCCAGCATCGTGGCTCCCAGAGCCCCCATGCCGCTGGCAAACACGGCACCCGCCTCTGAATGCTCCATGGCCGCGATCGACTCTGCCAGAGCCGAATGATTCGGATTGCTGTCGCGCGTGTAGATGTCCCCGACAACTTCGCCCGAGTAAATCGCCTGCAGCACATCCAGATCCGGCACATCAAATGCCGTCGTCTGATAAATGGGCGGCGCACTGGGTTGAGTGACGGACGTGCGAGGATGCCCCAGTCGGGACGGATGCGATTCAGTCACGGATCAGACTCTGAGTAACTCTGCGGATCATCAAACCGTCGTCGTTTTAGCTCGAATCCGCGTTCGAAGCAAAGAGGTCTGCATTCGCGGGATCTTGTCCCGCTGAGTTTACTGAATTTCATGATTTTCTGGCGACTCACGGCGAATCGCTCATTCCGGTCGGCTGTGCCCGGACGTCAGTCACCGTGATCTCCACCGGCCGTGCTGGCGACTTTGAGCTCGTCGAGCTGGCGTTCTGAAATGGATGCCACAATCTGGTCCCCCTCATGGAGGCCGGATTCGATGACGACTTTGCCGTCCACGACTTCACCAGGCTGAACCGGGCATGCTTTCAGGCGATTCCCCTGAGCCATCAGCACCACACTTCGATCTCCATACCTCGTCAGCGCTTCGCGAGGCACGGCGATGGCATCTGGATGCTCGAGCATCGAAATTGTGGCGGTCGCATCCATGCGATAGGAAAGGAACTGCTGCTGCTCTGCAGTCGGCTCCAGTCGAACATCCAGCCAGTAGTCGCGTTCGCCCGGCTGGTAGCGATTTCTTTCAGCAGAATATGGCGAGATCCAGGTAATCGTTGCAGAAATCGTCTGGTCTACAAAGCCTGTCACGTGAACATCCACAGGCATTCCCCTGCTGACGCGAGTGATCAGAGTTTCGTGCAGTGGAATGGCCACTTTCATCTGCTGATCCACTGGAATCTGAAAAATCGCCTGTCCCGTATAGACTGTCTTTCCCACTTCGATCGGATTCGATCCTCGTCCACGCTGATCCCAGCCGGCGTACATCACCGGGCCGTCGCAGGGAGCGCGCAACGTACAGGCTTCGATACTGTCACTCGCCATCTTCGCATATCGCTCATAGATGCGAACTCGTCGTTCCTCGGACAGTGTTCCGATTCGTGTGCGAGACAACATCAGGGAGTTTGCCAGTTCCGTCCGGATCAGATTGAGCTGAGACATTGTTCGCTGATGATTCAGCTGAGTCTTCTTTCGAGGATGCCTGAACTGCTCGAACACATATCGACTTCCTTCCAGCCGCCTCAGCGTTTCCTGTTGTGTAGTCACTTTGAGCGATGCCTGCGCCAGCACAGGATCGTTTTCGATTCCCAGAGCCCAGAGCGATTCAATGGCGGCATAGTCATCCTCGGTCAGGGCCAGCTGATCATCGGAGAGGTTGATATCCTGGTCGAACTTCTCCAGCTGCTGCGGAAATGTGGCCTCTTCATAAAGCCGCAAATCCTGCTCAGCAGCCAGCACGGCTTTCTGAGCCAGGGCCAGTCGACGCTCATTGCCAGCCTGTTGAAGCTCCTCCTGCCGCTGTGCTGCCTGCAGAGCAGCTTTGGCCTTGATCACCAGCACTTCACGTTCGCGAAGGATGTCGCGAAGCTTCGATGCATCCAGCTCACAGACGACGTCTCCTTTCTGAACGACCGTTCCCTCAGGAACCATGGTCAGAATCTGGACGGGCCAGAGTGACTGCGATGTCATCCGCAGTGTCCGTACCGGTTCAATCACCCCGACGCTTTTCACATCCAGATGGAGTGGCAATTTTTCTACCGTAATCAGCTCTGGCGCCTGCCGCTCAGGAATCAGCCAGATGATGACGATCGGAGATACAAACAGCAAAGCGATAAGGACTGACCATGGGCGATTCAATCGCACTCGGCTGCAAGATCGGCGGCACGTCGACGACGCGTCGAAGCTCGCCGGCGAGCTGGCGGAAGGTGTTGACATGGCTGATGACCTCAGCAGACTTCAACCATCGTGAGGCGGCTGAAATCGGAGGCAAGAGGAAGGAAAGTGCAGCCGACAGGAAGGAAGATCGTCAGCCGCGGTAGGTCGAGTATCCACGTTCGGGACTCTCACAGTCTATCAGCACCATCGGCGCGCTCCTGCGCTGGATCTTGAGCAAACTGCGTGATTTTCACTCGTTACGAAGAGATTCCAATTTCCAGAAATTTTTGCTTGCAGGGCTGGCCGCATCAAAAACCAGCCTTGCCCTGAATTTTCGCCCTCCGACATCGAAACCACCAATCGATTGTCCCGACACTTCGACTCGAAGACACTTTGCACAGACGTATCACCACAACGAAGAGGCATAACGGGTGAAGTCTGCATCCCCGTGCCTCAGGATCTTTACGCTGGCACTGAACTGCTGCAAAAAACAGACGTCAACCGGTGATGCCAAAACGTTTCCCGGAAGAGGCCGGGCCATCCTTTGTGCGGTGTGCTGCAGAACCGGCCACAACATCGCGATCAGAATGAAGCGCGTGGGGATCGGCGACGGAGAAGTTCGACACGAAGCGCTTCGGACCCGCGTCGCATGGCCCAGCGATGGTTCGCACGCAGAAAGGGTTTCATCAGGAACGCAAGGTACCTCAACAACGGCTTTCCAAAGTTGATTCGCCAGTCACATCGGATCGTCACAGCCGGTCCGTGCTGCGACAGGGACCACATACCGTCGCCGTTGAAATCTCCTGCAGCCTGCACGGTAAAGCCGTCGGGATAATGGACCTCTTTCACCGCCATTGTCCATCTGAAAGTGTATGGCAGCCTGCCTCTTGTCAGCACTTGTTCGACCTTCCCCAGACCATGCTCCCCACCGGGCCACGTTTCTTTCACCATCAAGAACACTTCCGACCACCAGCGAGGATAATCAAGGCTGTTGATCAGCACGTCATAGACCTCCTCGCGAGTCCCCATCACATTCCAGAATGAAACGAATTCGTAGACATGACCGGCCATGAGTCGTTCCAGGGTTGGCAGGGGGCTTCGTCAGGATTCCGAGACCTCGCAGACTCGGCTACCATAGTTGACGTTATGCAATCAGGCCTGACGTCGGATTGCGATATTCTTCATGCCGCGCAACGAATGCTCGCATAATTCGGGTCGTCGGTCATTACACGCCAAGAGTTCCTTATGTCCGTCACTGTCCAGCGTCCCGTTCTTTGCTCTCTTGAAAGTCGCCGCGCGGAGGAAATGTGTTCCCTGATCGAGCGACAGGGTGGCACCGCGCTTTCGGCTCCGTCGATGCGAGAGATCCCGATCGAACATAACCCAGTTGCGATTGGCATTATCAACGATCTGATCGCAGGACGCTTTCCCGCCATCATTCTGCTCACCGGGGTCGGCACCGAAGCGTTGATCGAGGTTGCCCGCAGCCAGCAGAAGGACCTCGCGCTGCTGGAAGCGCTGGCAAAGACGACCATCATGATCCGCGGGCCTAAGCCCGCCGCGGTACTCAGCAGGCTCGGGCTTAAATACGCGGTCCGCGCCCCGGAACCGAACACCTGGCGCGAGCTGCTCGAAGCGATTGACGCGTCGAACATCTCGCTGAACGGCGTCGAAGTTGTCGTACAGGAGTATGGCCTTCCCAACAATCGATTTTATGACGCACTCAAAGATCGTGGAGCCATCGTCACGGCCTGTCCGGTTTACCGCTGGGCATTGCCCGAAAACCTTGAACCTCTTCGGCACGCTCTTCGTTCGGTTCTTCAGGGCGAAGTCGACGTGCTGCTGTTCACGAGTGCCAATCAGGTCAATAGCGTGATGACGGTGGCCACAGACCTGGGGTTTCTGGCGAGTCTGAAGACGGCCCTGCAGACTCGAACCCGAATCGCTTCGATCGGGCCAACCTGCACCGAAGCGCTGGTGGATCATGGCTTTACGGTCCATGCCGAAGCCAGCCCACCCAAAATGGGACAGTTGGTTCGAGCCGCTCTGGATCTTTGTTCTTCCGCAACGAATTAGCCGTTCAATATCGAACGTTTTTGCTTCGAAGCACTGCACGATTTTGCGGCAGACCTTGAGCATTGAGTCCCGGTAATCGCGTGTTTCACGCCTGCTCTATGGATAAAATTCGAACGAATCTCAAACGGCATGAAGATTGCAACTTTATCCCGGCCACTTTTTGCTTAACATCTTGGAGGGTTTTTCTCCAGGTCTTATGCCTTCCCTGTGAGGTGTCCTTATGAAGAAACGTGGCTTTACCCTGATCGAGTTGCTGGTGGTGATTGCAATCATTGCCATTCTGGTTGCATTGTTGCTTCCGGCTGTTCAGCAAGCCCGCGAGGCTGCTCGCCGAACACAATGCAAAAACAATCTGAAACAGATCGGACTGGCTCTGCACAACTACGAGTCGACATTCAGCATGCTGCCTCCCGGATCCGTGGTGGCCGTAGCTGGAAGTGGTGGCATCACGAGCGAAGTGTGTCCGATTCCGCTGATTCTGCCATTCTTTGAACAATCGTCTGCTTATGCCCTGTTTGACTTCAATGTCGCCATCAACACACACCCAAACAATCTGGCAGCCCGCCAATTCAAGTTTCCGATGCTGCAATGTCCAAGTCAGCCATCCACGCCGGCCTTTGTTCTGCCACCGACGCAGTGTCCTGAAGGATGCGGCACGACCAACTATGTCCAGAGTCTGGGTAATAACGCAAACTACGGGGTCGTCAACGGCCCGTTCAGCCGTCGGTCGAGAACAATGTTCCGAGACTTTCTTGATGGTTTGAGCAATACGTCGTTGTTTGCGGAGATCCGTCTGGGACCTGCGGGCGGCA
>JBKDRW010000128.1:0-21207 GCA_046341255.1 Planctomycetota bacterium | reverse complement strand
GGGTATTGATTGCGGCAAAGACCGGAGCTGTCAGTCGGGTCCCTGCCTGGTTTGATAAAGCCAACGGCTATGGCAGCAATCCACACGCCGGGGAACTGTATAATCTGCGAAACGACATCGGCCAGAAACACAACCTGTATGCGGATTATCCTGAGAAAGTGCGAGAACTCTCGGTACGGCTTGATGAGGTGAGAGCGAAAGGTCAGGTGAGGCATTGAGTTCGCGACCATCATGGAGAGTTCCTGAGTCAGTTTTCGGTGAGTGATTGTGGACGGCTGATCTGCGGTCGAAGGACTGCGACAGACTTTCAGTCGTTGGGTATCATCGTGTGTCGATCGCTGTTCAGAGGTTTTCATGAATCCTGCAGGAATTCTGATCCGTTTGATTTTGGTTGTAATTCTCTCCCTGACGCCGGGAAGCCTGCGGGCTTCTGACTTCTCGGATCGTCCCAACATCCTGCTGATTGTGGCGGATGATCTTGGCTGGAGCGATGTGGGTTGGCATGGTGGGTTTGCAAAGACGCCGGTCATGGATCGACTTGTTCGAGACGGAGTTGAGCTTGACCAGCACTATGTGCAGCCAGTCTGTACACCGACACGTACAGCGCTGATGAGTGGTCGATATCCGGGGCGGTTCGGTCCGCAGGCGCTCGCGCCCAGCAATCTGAGAGCAATGCCCCTCGGAACGGTCACGCTGGCATCGGCGTTGAAGTCCATGGGATACCGAACGCACCTCGCCGGAAAGTGGCATCTTGGAGCAAGGGCAGAGTGGATTCCAAATGTTTACGGTTTCGATACCAGTTACGGAACTCTGACCGGTGCCGCAGATCCGTGGACTCATAAGTACCGCAGCGGGAATCCGTACGAAGACACGTGGCACCGCGATGGAAAACTGTTTCATGAAGAGGGTAATGCGACCGAACTTGTTGCCGCAGAAGCTCTGCGCCACATGCAGGCAAACGTAGCCCCTTGGTTTGTCTATGTCCCGTTTCATGCCGTTCATACACCTGTGGACGCGCCCGCAGAGTACAAGCAGATTTACGATGGAGTGAAGTTCCACGACGATCCGGTTAGGAATGAATCACGTCTGCGGATGGCCGCCATGGTCTCGCAGCTTGATGCAAAACTCGGTCAGTTTGTTGCGTCACTTGAAGAAACGGGCCAGCGTGAAAATACGCTGATCATCTTTACCAGCGATAACGGTGGAATCGAAGCATTGAAAAACGCTTATGCCGGCTCGGTAGGAGATTCTCCCTGCAACAGTGAAAATGATCCACTGCGTGGTCAGAAGGCGACGCTTTATGAAGGAGGCACGCGAGTTTGCGCATTTGCCAGCTGGCCTGGTCGACTCAAACCGCACAAATCGAGGACCGTCATGCATTGTGTTGATTGGTTTCCGACCATTTCCGAACTCGTTGGCTATGAACCACAGGAAGATCTTCAGTGGGACGGTATCAGTCAGTGGTCAGCATTGACGACCGCGATTCCTGATTCAACACCGCGGAACATCTATATCGCGACGGGGAACGCCACAAGTCTTCGATTTGGCGACTGGAAGCTGATCACCCGACAGAAGGGTCCTCTCGAGCTGTTCAACATTGCAGAGGACCCGTTTGAGACGAAGAATCTTGCCGACACGGAAATTGCGAGAGTCACTGAGCTTACCGCACGACTCAATTCTGAAAGGATCAAAGACAATCCTGTTATGCCAGAAGATTTGAAGGGCTTACCTCACTGATGTGCCAACGCACTCTGTTCAGCACCGGTTTGAGCCAGATTCAGGGCAAACATCATTGATGGTCGCTGTCATTTTACAACCGGTCTGCTCCGAGAGTCCCGTGGAGTTCAGAAAGGTACTCGCTAGTCAGAATCTTTGTCAGATGTTGACGCGCTGCTTCCAGGCGTTCGGCGATCCGGAGTGTTTTCTTTTCTTCTTCATATTCATTGCTGTTCAGAAAAGTTTCGAGCGACTCAACATGTCGCTGCCAGAGTTGCTGCTCGCGTTGCTGGCGAATGCGCAGGCGATCTGAATACCACGCGGAAGACAGCAATGCTTCCTGTGTAAACATACTGCGAATGCCAGGGTCTGAGGCAGTCTTTCCTTCGTATGTGCCGTGCGCCATGATGTGCAGCAGAGCTTTCAGGGGCGGGCAGGCAAGTTCAACGGAGCCGTCTTCAAACCAGGATTTCGCAATCTTCTGCTGAGCTTCGGCAATGTGCAGAACACCATCCGCAAATGCCGCAAGGTCCTGTGTTTCCGGTTTCAGAATTGACGTGTCAAAGACTTTGTTCGGATTGTCAAACACTCGGCCGGCAAAGCGGCGAATAAATCGGGACGTAATGCGCCAGCCGAGTCGGCTCGCGGGAATCAGCGTGCCGTTGAACTCAAAATCTTCCAGCTTCTCCATCAACTGCTCACCGATCAGGAATTTCGGGTCGCGTTCCTGCGGGCTGAGTCGACACCAGATTTCGGGAATCAGCAGGCTCACGTCATGGTCGACCCGTACTTCGCTGCCGATGTGACCGGCCGGGGTCGAAAATCCACCCAGCCCCGTCAGCAGATAGCTTACGAGGGCATTGTTCAGATCGGTGATCGGCAGCAGACAATTGAATGGTCCCTTTGTCAGTGCCCCTTCGCTGCCGGCGCCAGTGGTTGACGGACTTTTGCCCGATAACGCACTGACAAAGTCCATAAACAGTTCCGGGAGTTCCTGGTAGTGGATCGGATTGTAAACAGCGAGTGGACGAATTCCTCTGGCCGGTTCAGCAGGATTGTTTCGACGGCCGATCAGTACGGCCTGAACGGGTGAATGCACAGGCTTGTCGAGTGGCACCGCACGTGACAGACGAATGCCCATCTCGCCGACGTAGCGATTGACGGGATCGATCAGGTCAGGACGTGGCTGAAGGTAACGCGGATTTTTGCTTGGAACGCCATTCACAAGTCGCGGTGTATTGGAACACACAACGTAACTGTTGTCCGCCTGCTGCATCTCATGGAGCAATCGCTGCATCGGTTGTGTGAACTGGCTGAGATCGACAGGGCGATCACAGATTTCATTGACCTGCCTCCGAGACAGCGGCTCGAAATTGACGATGAAGTTGTCGGAGCGAGACAGATCGGCTTCTGTCTGCTTGTCCAGACCTCGATGAATTGCATCATCTGGCCGCTGGAACAGGCGGTACTCGCAATTCCTGACAAACTTATAGCTGACTTCTTCTGTCAGCACATTTCCCAGATGCTGCAGAGCTCGTCTGGGCACAATCACGGAAACGCTGATGTCGTCTTCGGTCTGGACCTTCTGAGCGGGTGCAAAGTCCTGTCGCAGTTTGTAGGTTCGCCATGTGTTTTCCCCCAGCAGACCGACTCTCAGATAAGTGCCAACCAGTTTGCGATCACCATACTTCAGTTCATGGCCCGGGTGACCATTCACGATATCAACGGAAAAATGCTTGCGCCATTCTTCAGGGGCACCAGTGTGCATCCGTTTGATGATGAAAACAATCGCATAGATATGATCGGGAATAGCCTCGAGCCACGCGTTGTAAGCGTTAGTGTAGTCAGATGACGGAGTCAATAGTTTGATAACGCTTCCGAGCGACCGAGTCTTGTCGAGTATCTTCCGGCTGGGCACGCGAGCATAGTCCGGCTTCACTTCTCCATCGGGACGCCAGCGATCGGAGTATTCTCGTTCAAAGATCTCCTGAACGAGATTCAGATCTTTTTCCGCATCGGCCACAAAGACTGGCCCGTGAAGCAGATAGTCGGTGATCGGCTTGCTGATTTCACTCTTCCCTCCTCCGCTTACGGTACACGGTTTATGGCAGAATGCGCCTTCGAACAGTGTGCCGATGAGCCGCCATGACGGCGCGGCGGGATGTTTTTCCAGTCGCACTTTATATCCCGACGGCGTCATATAAACATAGCCCGGACGCAAGGGAATATGAAAAGTCTGGCTGTTGTAGTGCCACGACACTCGCTGATCTGCGACGGTGAATCGAGCTGTCTCAGACACGTAAATGACCGTTGGGTGCTGTTTGTCGATCGCGTAGCCTTCGGGCTTCACGTCGATGAGGCTGCTGTAGTCCCGAACAATATCTGCAAAGGTGCGATTGTTGTATTTCTTGCTGTCAGCGCTGAATTCTTCTCCCAGGTTGAAGCTGGCAAACGCCATTGCTCCACCGGCATGTTCTTCTTCGACCTGCCCGGACAGGTTTGCGGCATAACTGAGCTGGGTCTTCACTTCTTTCTTGCAATAACCGTAATAGTTGTCCGCGATCAGCGTGACGATGACACCTTCCTCATCACGGCAGGTCAGTTTGAATGGTACGCCGTCGTTGTACTTTTCATCTTCCGATTTCCAGCACATTCCGTCTTCTCGCTGACGCTCACTCGCGTCGTCATAATGGGGGAGTCCGACATCCTTCTTGGTGATATCGATGAGATGCGGTGCCAGAATGACGCAGCCTGTATGACCACTCCAGTGCTCAGCATCGAGGGCTGCGTCGTTGGATGGAAGAAACGGATCACCTGCGTTGCCGAAGATGGATTCCACAAAGTCCAGGTTGCTCACCAGTGCGCCGGGAGCGATAAATCGGATTTCCATCGATTGCTCGTTGCAATACCCCGGTACCTCAGGACACAAGACGGGGCGAATCAGCAATGATACGAAAGCGCTGGCGGGATTCGGCTCGTTATGTGTAAATGGAAGCTGCAACAATTCCGCAGGCGGGTTCATCGCATATCGGAACAATGCAGCAAAGGTGATCTTGGATACGGCTTTTTTGTCGCGAGGAATCGGCAGGCCACCTTCAGTGACATGAAAAGTTCCCACGGTTGTCCTTCGATCATTAGTCGGATTGTGAAGAACTCCATTGCGAACGCGATACGATGCTCCATAGCGGTTCGTGTACTGGTCACCATCATGGGGAAGGGAAAGTTCTCTCGCGATGCTGTGCCGATCGAGAATGATCGTGAGGTCGGGAAGTCGAAGTGCACTGCAGCCTTTCACGCGATCAAAGTAGCGCCGGAGGAATGCCTCGATGCGAGCATCCGCTGGACAATGAATTGAATCCAGCCGCTTCAACCGATGGTGGTAGGTACTGAGAAGACGCGGCGCGCCAAGACGGTCGTGGTCTTCGAATTGTTTCGGGATGGGGAGGCCGTTGGCAAGCAGTTTCAGAATGATGTACCTGGTGATGCTCTCACGCGATTCGACCAGTTCTTTACTGGACTGATGGGAAACGAATCCAATCGACTCTTCAAGGTCACGAATCGTCATGCTGATGGCCTGCGAAACGGAAGGACTGGTGCACCGGGCACCTGAATTGAAAAAAGAGCATTTGAAGCTCGTCGCAAAATGCGGGGCGGATTGCAGCAAAACCGGGCGTGAAGTGCGATAAATCGAGTACCCCTCGAGGCGAGATTGGCACAATTTGAAGTCGAAGTGCGTCTTGATCGCGTGTCCGAGGTCTGGTGATGATCGTGATGCGGGCAGATTTGCCTGGAAATTCATCAGTTCCCCGGTCCCGACGGATTGGAAATCTCGATGTTCGTGCTTTAATCGACTCATTCGTGGGATGACGTGCATGCGTTCTCGGGGCCTGTCCTGATTCGATATTGCATTAAGATCGTGGATGCATTTGTCTTATGGCACGGCAAGTTGCGAATGGGTCTGGCAGTTACCGGCAGTTGAAATCGAGTGATTCATGTCAGCGCAAAATGTGGTTGTGGCAATTACCGGCGCAAGTGGTTCCATTTATGCGGTGCGGTTGATTTCTGCCTTGTTGTCAGCCGATGTGAGTGTTCATCTGGTGGTCAGCGGTGCAGCCCGGCAGGTGTTGCAGCGAGAGTTGGACGCCGAATTTCCGTCCATCGGTGCGTCAGAAGGCGATTGGCGGGCCATGTTGACAGATGTGTTGACTGGTCGCATCGGAACTCTCTGGGGATTTGCCGACAGAGCTGATGCGACCATCAGGACGACGTGTGGCCAGTTGCGAGTACACGGTCTGTCAGATTATTCGGCTGGAATTGCAAGCGGTTCATTTTTAACAAAGGGTATGGTGATTTGTCCCTGTTCCATGGGGACGCTTTCGGCTATTGCCTCCGGCGCTTCGACTAACCTGATTCATCGTGCTGCAGATGTTCATCTTAAGGAACGTCGCCCGCTGGTGCTTGTTCCTCGTGAAACTCCGTTGAACGTCATTCAGCTTGAAAACATGACGCGTGTCAGTCAGGCTGGAGCGACCGTAATGCCATCCATGCCCGGTTTTTATCATCAACCGCAAACCGTGGCTGATCTTGTCGACTTCATCGTCGCCCGAGTTTGCGACCATCTTCATGTGCCGATGCAACTCATGCAACGCTGGGGAGAATCAAATGCATCTTGAACCAAGCCATCGTCAGTCTGATAGGCGGGCAAGGTTGCGACTTTTGTTGCAGATAGAGCGACCGCGAACTTGACCAGTGGACAGCGTGATTCATCACGACATCCGGGGATGTTTGTCAGCCACACGTAATGAAGGCCTGCTGTGAATAGTATCCTGGATCTCTGATCGTGATGGCGGAGCCGTGAGATCGCCCTAAGGGCGAGCACTCCGTCAAATTCGGAGACACCAGAATGCCATACATCGTGATCTGAATGGCCCGATTATGTCAGGTTCGTATCTGCATCAGGGCAAACAGGAACAGGGATAGTGACTGGCGTTGGAGTCTGGCACCCCTGATCCCGTTGGGACAAGATCCGGCCGCATCAGCATGTTCCAGCATTGTGTGCAGTCAGAACGGTGACTTTTTGTGATGCCGTTGTTCGGTCAATCAGATGGCGAATTGCCTGCGCCCGGCATTCGGACTGATGTGATAAGAGCCGACCTCGAGAGCTAACGACAACGATTCAGGGCACGACAGTACGCCGCAGGCTTACGAATGGAACAGCTGCATCCGCGGATTTCGATGCATCGGAAACTCCTGATGAGCATCGACGATGGTCGTGCTGAATGCGTTGTCGTGTCGAAAGATTTTCTCGCCATCGGTTGAGGGAAGGCTTCCCATGTTTTCAGCACAACTTGTCTGATAGACAGAATGGGATCGGCATACGAAAGTGATGACAGAGTCCGTGTGGTTTCTGTTCGGCTCCGCAGACATATCAGTGACGATCCGTCAACGATGTTGTCAACTCCAGGGGTGTTTTCTGCTGAGCCATGGAAACGAGAGGGTTGAAAGCTTCGGTTGAGCTCGGAGTTGAAGAACTACGTTTTGGCTCAACAATCCGGACACCTCGAATTCTGTGTAAGGATAACAAATGTCGATCGATCGCAGCGGTTGGGCGACCTGGAGTGGGATCTGCAGCTATTGAAGGCAATTGTGTTCCGTCGGTTCGAAAAGCGACTGCTCGGAGCCATCTGCGGAAGCATGGCAGATGCTGGCCGCGATGACGTGCCGCATTTCAGGTTGCAGAACGCTGGTAATCCTGCAGGAGATTGTTTGTAGTTCGCAAATACGCCTGACCGTTTTGTTCGCAACTCTCTCCTGCCACGCGAGCCACCATGCCGTCGAAGTCATCAAACACTGCAGGCAATACGTCTTCTTCACCGTATGAATGGAAGCCGGATTCAGCGAGTCCTGAAATGGTGGTAGTCCCGAGCCCAGTGTCACTCTTTGCCTGGATTGTGGTCGCCCTGCTCTTTCCTGTCGCGTTGCTGAATTATCTTGATCGGCAGATGCTGGCCGCGATGAAAGCGTCGATGGTCAGCAGTATTCCGTCGATTCAGGATAAGGAACAATGGGGACTGGTACTGGCTGCATTCAAATGGGTCTATGCAGGATTGAGCCCTTTTGGAGGCTATGTGGCCGATCGATTCAGTCGACGCTGGGTTATTGGTCTTAGCCTGCTGATATGGTCTGCTGTCACTTGGCTGACGGCATACGTGGCGACGTTTGAGCAATTGTTGTGGGCTCGGGCGGCGATGGGCATCAGCGAAGCGTTTTATATTCCTGCCGCGCTGGCGTTGATCACGGATTTTCATCAGGGTGCGACCCGTTCGCGAGCAGTCAGCATTCATCAGGCGGGAATTTATTGCGGGCTGATCATTGGCGGTCAGGCCGGCTTCGTTGCGGAATCACCAACGCTTGGATGGCAGTGGGCGTTCCAGGCCTGTGGCATCGTTGGTGTGATCTATTCATTTCCGTTGCTGGCTGTGTTGCGAGACCCGTCAAGATCGAAAACCTCTGCATCGGTTTCACCGGACAGTGCCATGATGCAACTGGTCAGCAACTGGAACTTTCTGCTGCTGGTGGCTTACTTTACTCTTCCCGCCATTGCGGGCTGGGTGGTGAAAGACTGGATGCCGGAGATTCTTCGTGAGAAGTTCAAACTGGGCCAGGGTAAGGGGGGCTTAATCGCCACCGTGGTCCATCCTGCGTCTATTCTGGGAGCCGTGATCGGTGGCTTTCTTGCCGACCGCTGGATGAAAGTGTCCGACCGTGGCCGCATCTTTGTCAGTGCAATCGGAATGACCCTGTTTTTGCCGGCATTGTTCAGTGTAGGGCTTGCTGAGACAGCATTAATGGCGATTGTCGGCCTCGTGCTGTTCGGGTTTGGCTGGGGTTTCTTCGACTGTAACAACATGCCCATTCTGTGTCAGATTGTCAGGCCGGAACTGCGCGCGACGGGTTATGGTGTAATGAATCTGGTCAGTATCAGCTGCGGTGGTTTTGCGGACTGGGGTTTTGGTTTTCTGCGTGACCGAGGTGTCTCGTTACCGGTTATCTTTGGAGCATTCGCTCTGATCGCCGCGTTGTCTGTTGCGATTGTGCTTTGTATCTGTCCCGTCAAACCGGATGAACGCGAACAGACTTAACCCGTTCCGCGAAACCTGAAGAGGCTCTATCGTGGAATGCGCAGGGTACTTTTGGGGTGTCTTTGGATAGCCGTTCGAAACTTCTTATGGCATCTGCTGAGGCCTGTTGTGATTTGTCCGAAGATTGATGTTGCAGCAGTGCCGTTGATTGAAAATCAATCGCATCCTGATTGAGAGCCATCTACACTGCGGCTCCGCGTTGGAACCTGATCGGCCCATTTTCAGCTGGAAATCATCGCCCACCATGCGTTTCTCATCACTGAATCGGAACTGTTTGCTGATTGCCTTTGCCCTGCTCGTTGCTTTGATTCACGAAATCCAGGTTCTCGGACAGGATGGCTCGTCGTCTGATCCGGACGTTCACGTGGATCCCAGCCGGTTCGAGACAACAGTCCTCGCGAAGGGTCTGATTCAGCCCATGGAACTGGATGTTGCCCCGGATGGGACGATCTACTTCATTGAACTGGCTGGCAAATTAAAAAAGATTGACCCGACAACGCGAGCCATGCTTCTTGTAGGTGAGCTTCGGATTACTACGGAACAGGAGAACGGATTGCTGGGTCTTGCACTTGATCCAGACTTTGCAGAGACGCAATGGATCTATCTGCAATACTCGCCGCCGGACTTCCCGGGGCAGCATGTCAGCCGTTTTACGATCGTGGACGGCAAGCTGGATATGGCTTCAGAGAAATTACTTTTAAAGTTCGAAGAGCAACGAAAGGAGTGTTGTCACCATGCTGGATCGCTTCATTTCGGACCGCATGGCGATTTATTCATCGCGACCGGGGATAATACTCATCCTCATGGTGATTCGCAGGGCTACGCTCCGATCGATGAGCGACCAGATCGCTCGCCGTGGGATGCACAGAAGTCATCGGCCAATACCAACAGCTACAACGGGAAGATTCTGCGGATTCGCCCGCTGCCTGACGGAACCGTAGAGATCCCGGATGGTAATTTGTTTCCGAAAGATGGATCAAAAGGTCGCCCGGAAATCTATGCCATGGGTTGTCGCAATCCATGGCGTATGACAGTCGACTCTGTCACTGGATTTGTTTACTGGGGCGAAGTTGGCCCGGACGCCAACGGCGACGGTGATCGAGGTCCACGCGGCTATGACGAAATCAATCAGGCACGCAGGGCTGGTAATTTTGGCTGGCCATATTTCATCGCGGACAATGAGCCCTATGCAGATGTTGACTTCGCGACAGGAGCGATCGGAATGCCATTTGATGTAACTGGGCCGATCAACGAATCGCCCAACAACACAGGAGAGCGACTGCTTCCTGCACCAACCTCGGCACTGATTTACTATCCTTACGGTCCATCCGAGAAGTTTCCGGAGCTTGGCAGCGGCGGTCGATCTGCCTGTGCCGGTCCCGTCTATCATTTTGATAATTCGTTGACATCCGTCGGACGATTTCCGAAAAGCTATGATCGATCTCTGTTCATTTACGAATGGACGCGACATTGGATCAAGATCGTGCATCTGGACCAGAATGGTGATCTGGAGCGAATTGAGCCCTTCTTACCAGATCAGAAGTTCATTCGTCCTGTTGATATGACCTTCGGACCCGATGGCTCTCTTTACGTCATGGAGTACGGGGAAACCTGGGGAGTGAATCCCGATGCTCGGTTAATCCGGATCGACTACATTCGTGGCAATCGAACTCCCGTGGTTGTTGCTTCGACGGAAAACAACATCGGCAGATCTCCACTGCAGGTGAAGTTTTCGAGCAAAGGGACATTCGATAAAGATGCGAATGATACACTGACCTACGAATGGCGTTTGATTAATACGGCCAATCCAGCAGCCGCGCCATTGAAACTCTCCACAGATTCCAATCCTGTCGTCACAATCTATGAGACGGGGGTCTTTAATGCGGAATTGGTTGTGACCGATTCTCATGGCTCAAGTCGTGCGGCATCGGTGCCGGTTCTCGTTGGCAATGCTAGACCGGAAATCCGATTTTCAAAACCGCAGGACGGAGACTTCTTCGATCTGGAAACGCCGATTCGGTACGATGTGGTTGTGAATGATACCGAGGATGGCACCAATGATGATGTCGCGATAGACGAGCATCATGCCAGTCCTCTTGATCCGGAGGCACCGGGACGTGTATCGGTCAGCGCGATGTTTGCGGCCGGGGCGATTCCTGGGAGCGATCATTCAACTCAGCCGGCTGACGAAGGACCTATGGGGCTGCGACGGATGAAAGGCAGCGATTGTTTCAATTGTCATGCTGTCGACCAAAAACGCGTGGGTCCGCCGCTGATTGAGATTGCCAACAGGTATCGCAATAAAGATGACGCTCTCGAGGCTTCTGTTCAGCGAGTGATAAAGGGATCCACGGGCGTCTGGGGAAAAGTTCCGATGATACCTCATTCGCATCATACGATTGAAGAGATTCGTGAGATGGTGGGCTGGATCTACAGTCTGCAGCCATCGGGTCTGGTGCGAGTCTTTCCGGGCTTTCGTAACGAAGTCCCCGTCTCTGCCGATGATGCGTCGAAATCGGGATACTATCGTCTGGAAGCCAGTTACAGTGATCGTGGTGTTGATCTCCTGCCATCGCTGACGACATCGGCGGTCGTGTATCTGCGGCCGCGACATGTGGAAGCAGAGTCTGCCAATGAAATTCACGGACCGCAGGTTCTGGAGAGTGGTAACGCCAGCGGTGGCAGGTTCATCGGAGCGATCAATCACGATCACACACTGCTGTTTAGAAACATCCAGATGGATGATGTGAAAAGTCTGGTGTTGAGAGTCGCTTCCGCGGGCTCAGGAGGTTCGATTGAAGTTCGACTTGATCGGCCGGACGGAGAAATACTCGCCTCAACAGAGATAGTGGTGAACGGCGACTGGGAGAAATTCGAAGACTACCTTGCAGAATTCACGCCCATCAGCGGTCGACACGACATCGTGATCCGTTTCACGCACCCCAATCATGCGGGCGGCTTGATGAACCTCGATTCGATCGATTTCCTCAAGTAGTCTTTCCGGGATGGCGCGACCGGACAATTCAGGACTTTGCAGTTTCCACTGACGGGCTCCATGCTCTGCTGATCTGAGATTGCCGTCGAAGTCATGACCCTGCAATCAATTCATTTACGACCGTTCCACTCAGGTCGGTCAGTCGATAATCGCGCCCGGCATAACGATATGTGAACTTCTCGTGATCAAATCCCATCAATTTCAGAATCGTTGCCTGCAGATCGTGTACGTGAACTTTCTTTTCAACGGCCTTGAAACCGAATTCATCGGTGGCACCGTGGACGTAACCGCCACGAGCACCGCCACCAGCAAGCCAGGTCGTGTAGCCCCAGTGATTGTGATCACGTCCATTCACCTTTCCCGCGTTGGCGCCTTTCTGAGGCAGTTCAACGACGGGTGTGCGTCCGAACTCGCCGCCCCAGATAACCAGTGTTTCATCAAATAGTCCGCGTTCCTTGAGGTCGGTCAACAATGCTCCGATTGCCTGATCGCACTGCCTGGCCAGACGGCGATGATTGACTTCAATGTCATCATGATTGTCCCACGGCTGGCCCTCGCCATGCCAGACCTGGACAAATCGAACGCCCCGTTCAATGAGTCGACGAGCGATCAGAATCTGTCGAGCCTGAACTCCTTCTCCATAGCGTTGAAGAACATGTTTTGGTTCCCGAGTTACATCGAATGCCTCGGCCGCCTCCGTCTGCATGCGGACGGCCAGTTCAAAGCTCTGGATTCGCGACTCGAGTTGCGCGTCGCCGGTTCGTTCTTCCTGATGTATCCTGTTCAGGGTGCGAAGGAGTTCCAGTTGCTGTGACTGTTCGTGGCGAGTTACTCGGTCATTGCGAATGTTTTCGACGAGCTTTTCGATGTCAGTATGTTTGGTATCAACGTAGGTTCCCTGATAGACACCGGGAAGAAAGCCGCTCTGCCAGTTCTGAGACTCCTGAATCGGGTATCCGCCCGGGCACATGGCAATGAATGCGGGCAGATTCTGATTTTCGGTTCCCAGACCATAGGTCAGCCACGAGCCCATGCTTGGCCTCACCAGTCTCGGTTCACCGCAATTCAGCAGAAGCAGTGATGGTTCATGATTGGGTACATCAGCGTGCATTGAACGAATAATGGCCATGTCGTCGACGTGCCGGGCGGTATGCTCAAATAACTCGCTGACTTCGATTCCGCTCTGACCGTATTGTCGAAAGCGATAGGGTGACGGAAATAACGCGCCGGTTGGACGTTCGGTTTTCAGATTGCCACTGGCAATTGTCTGTCCTCCTCGCCGTTGAAGTTCCGGCTTTGGATCGAACGTGTCAACATGCGATGGCCCACCATTCATAAACAGATGGATGACATGTCTGGCCTTCGCAGGAAATTGGGGTTCACGAGGGGCCATTGGATTCAACGAAGTCTCTGACGCCTGAACCATATCGCTCTGGTTGAGGAAGCTGGTCATGGCCAGCGCACCGAATCCGAGCCCGCAGCGTGCCAGCATTTCGCGGCGTCCCACTGCAATTCGGGACAGTTGATCTGCGGAGTTAACGTGAAAAACAGCATCGGAAGGCATGGCATCAATCCACAAACATGAATTCGTTTGTCAGCATCAGCGCTTGAGCCAGTTGTGCCCACGCGTCGAGTCGTGACTCACATTTTTGGTCACGGAAATCGTCGGCAGAATTCCATACGCGTGCAACGCTTCCTGCGACTGACTGCGTCACGATAATTCGAGTTCTGAAGGAGTCGTGAGATTCGTTCTCTCGACAATGCGTTACGAAATCCAGTGTGTCGCCGGTCTTCAGTTCGATAGCGCTCGCTGTGGCAGTCGCGGCTCCATGAGCAGAAATGACTTCGGCGACGACCCTTCGAGAGTTTACGACGACCAGGACTTGAACTCCGTCACCCTGCTCCGACTCGTGCGACGCAGAGCAGACCGCCACGATTCGACAATCAGAGTCTGCTGTCCAGCGACGGATGACGCTATGGACTGGATTTCCCGGATGACCACCCTCTTTGGTTAAAGACGCCCATCCGATCTCATTGTCCGGTAACTTGTCCCCGCCCGACCATCGACCTTGACCGGTGTACGGCATTTCATGGAATGATTTGAGCTGACCAGATTCGATATCAAAATGACCGTAGCCGTAGTTCCAGCCTGTCACGACTCCCGGCGACTGCTGTGTCGCCTGAATCTGGCGTAAGAACTGTGCGGCTGCTGTGGTTTCCTGTAACTCTGGCTCTCGCTGCAGGATCCGCTGGAAAAGTTCCCGAATGCCGGGCGACAGATCACTGCTGACTGCTGAATCGCGTACCTGTTCGGCCACGTCGACGGCTCGATTCATCAGGAACGGATTGTTCAGTTGAAACAATGCCTGCTGGGGCACGGTTGTCTGAAAGCGAACGGGCGCGTGCGTGTCCGGATTGGGCATGTCGAAGGTTCGGTAAACTCCGGGAAGATTCTGACGATCGATTCGTGCATAAACCGTTCTTCGAGTGGAGTTCGGGTCGGCAGCGATGTCTGCCGAATTTCCGCCAATCGCAGGATCAAGTCGACCTGACAGTTTCAGAACAGTATCGCGGAAGGCCTCGAAGTCGAGTCGTCGACGGTTCATGCGGGCTAACAGACGATTCTCGGGATCCGTAGTGGCAGCATCGTTGCGAAAATCTGAACTTTGCTGCCACGTTTCGGACATGACGATGTGACGGATCAGTTTCTTTGTTGACCAGCCATGATCCATAAAATAGGTGGTGAGGTAATCCAGCAGTTCCGGGTGCGTGGGTGGGTTCGTGCGAACTCCGAAATCGCTGGGTGTGTCCACGAATCCTCGACCAAACAGCAGCATCCAGATTCGATTGACAGCCACGCGACCAGTCAATGGGTTATTTCGATCGGCGATTGAGTCAGCGAGTTCGAGCCGCCCGCTGCCATCTGTGTAAACCTGATCTGCCGGTGACAAAGCCGTGAGAAATCGCCGAGGGACGTGATCGCCATGATTACCGGGACTCCCGCGTCGAAAGATCACTGGTTCAACAGGCTTTTCTTTGTCGACCAGTCGCAGGGTCGATGGTTCATTCTTCGGCTCGTCCGACGACGCGAAGATGCCATACAAAGAGTAATAGTCGGCCGTCGGAATCGGATCGTACTTGTGATCATGGCAACGTGAACACGCCACAGTCAGCCCCAACATCCCGCGGGTCACAACATCGATGCGATCATCGATGATATCATGTGTGTTGTTCAGGAATCGCCTGCCAAGGGTCAGGTAGCCCATGGCTGCCAGCTGCTGAGGGTCGCTGGACCCTGGCATGCGATCCGCTGATAGCTGTCTTTTCAGGAATTCGTCATATGGCATGTCGCTGTTAAAAGATCTGATCAGCCATTCCCGATACTGCCATGCGTCTTTGTATTCTCGATCTTCCTGAAACACATAGCCTTTCGTATCCGCGTATCGAGCCACATCCATCCAGTGACGTGCCCAGCGTTCACCAAATTGAGGAGATGACAGGAGTTGATCCGCGTACTGGAGTTTCCATGCAGGCCATTCACTGTCGGAACATTCGCGAGCCGCCTTCAGATCGGCCAATTCGGGTGGCAGTCCCGTGATCGCGTACGACCACCGTCGAACGAGAATCGCTCGCTCAGCTTCTGGAGATTTTGCGACTCTGATCGACTGCAGCTTCTGCTGGATCAGAAAATCTATGGGATTCTGTTCGGCCAAAATTCCCGTCAGAGGGGGAGACCGAACGGGCTGAAAAGCCCAGTGTTTTCGCCAAAGCTCAGATCTTGCGATGGCTTCGGCCTCAAGGTTGGATGTTTCTGGCCATATGGCTCCGTTTGCGATCCATGTTCCGACGGCGTCAATCGCTGCTGCCTCGAGTTTGCCGGATGATGGCATGGCGATGTCGTTCTCTGTGTGCTGAAGTACCTGAAACAGGCGGCTCTTCAAAGGTGCTCCCGGCTCGACTAAAGCCACTTCACCGAGTTTGCCGGAAAGAACATCAGAACGTCGGTCCAGTCGGATTCCCTGCTCCTGTTTTTTCGGTCCATGGCACTCGATGCACTTCTCAAGCAGCAAAGGGCGTATGTGGATTTCGAAGAAGTCGCCGCGTTCATCGCCGCTGGTGGAAACCGTAGACGCTGGAGCCGTCAGGAATACCAGAATGGATACGATCCGCAGAACGCGATGTTTGAATGCGGGGGGCTGCTGATTCAGATCGGAGCACGAATTGTCAGGAAAGCGAAAAGTCCATGTCTGGAGCAAGCGAACAACGTGAATGATCGATTTGCTGTGAGCCGACAGGCACCTTTCAGGCCAGGGTTTTGCAGCCCTCGGCAGGACATTGTCATGTGACATTGCCATGAGAATCACCATGCCCAAATCCTGGGGAACGGAAAGGAAGAATGTGGTTGGAACCAATGAAAATCATAAGTTCCGGTCTTCGGATTCACTAAAGTCTGCGAGATTCCAGACGAAATTCCGGCATGATTGATCATGCTCCAACTTCATGACCAAGTTGACTGTCAGGCGAGACCGAATCGCATCACCGACCCTGACGTGCCTCTGGTTCGAGAACCTGTACGTGCCTTCGATCGGACCCCCCCTGAATCCGTATCTGATGAATGAATCGGCTGGTGAGTTTCCGCCTGGCCTCTCATTCTCCACGCAAAGGATCGTTTTTCTTCTGCCACTCGGCCAGTGAAACTAATCCCGATGGAGCATGATTCGCACGGATGGGCAGTACAGTCGCCCGTGAAGTCAAGGATTTCCTGAAGATGGATCGAGAATGGGCCACCTTTCACGTCGTAAGACTCAGCGTCTGGACTTGAAGCGAAGCCGCGGGAGACGTCATTTCGCACATACTGAGACGCGGGAGTTCACTCACGATCGAATTCGCACGCCTGTGGAGTGTTCGGAATGTAACCTGCCTGCATCGTGAAACTGGAACAGACATTGCCTCATTCTTCAATTCGGTGCGAGGGTTTTCGAGTATTCGTGTCGTTTCGAGAAGGATTCAGCATGACGATGAAATATGGGATCTCTATCGGCCGGGTATTGCATCCAACGGATTTCTCTCACGGAAGTGAAGTTGCTTTCCTTCACGCGTTGCGAATCACTTGTGCAGTCCGCGGTTCTCTGTCGATCCTTCATGTGGACCGAGAACAGCGGCAGCCCGATTGGGATCGTTATCCCGGTGTTCGTGAGACACTAAGTCGCTGGAGGTTGCTGCCGACCGATGCGACTCGGAACGACGTGGCTCAGCTTGGAGTCCGAGTCTCCAAGGCGTCCGTTGTTGATCACGATCCTGCAAACGGTATTCTTCATCATCTGGAGCATCATCCGGCTGACCTGCTCGTTCTGGCGACTCATCAACGGCATGGTCTCGATCGATGGCTCCACGCGACGGTCGCTGGTCGAATCAACGATCAGACCGATGGAGTCACTCTTTTTTTGCCCTATGGATGCGATGGATTTGTGAATCCATCAACGGGACAGTGTCGACTTCGAAAAATCCTGTTGCCTGTGGACCATGCCCCCGACCCGCGACCATCAGTGGAAGTCACTGCGGACCTGCTTCACCATCTCAGCGAAGGATCCTGTGAGGTTCGTGTCCTGCATGTTGGCGACAGGACTTCGCCTGCCAGACCAGAGTAATGCCAACTGGAAATGGGTCAGTCGCACGGGGTCGGTGGTCAACGAGATTCTTGGCGAAGCACGCGAGCAGGATGTTGATCTGATCGTGATGACCACAGCAGGTCGTCACGGACTGCTGGACGCTTTACGGGGGTCCGCGACTGAACAGATTGTTGAGAATGCCAGATGTCCCATCCTGGCAGTTCACTCGTGGGTTGATTGAAGTGATTCGAACCCGTCTGCAAGTCTGCCTGGCATCAAGTGACAGACCGGTCAGCGATATTCGACGTCGCAGCAACTATTTGCCCCGCGATCCGAATCCCTCAAAGTCGTCGTCAAAGTCGTCTTCCACGCCGTCCTCGAAGAGGCTTTCACCGTCATCTGACGCGTCATCCTCTTCGTCGCTTTCGGCGTAGTCAGAATCGTCACCTTCCAGAAATTCCTCGTCAGTATCATTCCCTGCACGTGTCGCCCGAGAGGCCGCTGTCGTCCCAGAAATTGCACCAACAGCCCCAGCAGCGGCCATCGCGATGCCCGGCTCGGGGAGGAGTCCCTTGAAGATCAGAATCGCCAGCGGCAGGAAACCAATAATCAGCGCCCCAAGCATCGCCAATCCCCAGACAATCCACAGGGGGACGGAAACATTAGCGCCGTCAGAAATCATATGGGTCAAGCCGATTCCCAGGAACACAGCCAGACCAATGGCCGGAATCGCGGCAACGAGTGATACGGCAAAGACCTGTTTTTTATTCATCGTTTGACTTCCGGACCTGCGTCAAGATGGGATGAACTGGGCGAGTGTCCCGGCGTCTATGAAATGTCAGCGTTTTCGACTGAACGACGCAACACGCAAGACTGACACAACCCCTAAAAATTCACTCGGAATCGGGGAAGTGAACGCCTTCATGTATTTTCTATCGACATCCTAAAACCGCACAATCAGGGTCCGCAACCACGGATCTCAGACTTTCGCCCTTTTGCCGGACTCCAGCGATTGTATGGGTCAGTCTATGCTGTGTGGTGCCCGGAAAACCTGAGGCACCACACATTTTGACTGCCTCCGGAGTCTTGCTGGTGGCACAGCAACTCGCGTTTGCGTCACGCCTGATTCTCGGGCAATGCCAGCCGGCCTGCCTTCACAAGGCCGCCTTGCAGCACGGCAAGGAACCGACCGCGATCTTCCAGAATACGAATATCAGAGATCGGATCACCGTCCACGATGAGGAGATCCGCCAGTTTTCCTGCCTCAATGGTGCCAAATTCGTTTAGTCGGCCGAGAATTTTGGCCCCATTCTTTGTGGCACAGGTCAGCACTTCCAAAGGACTGAAGCCGACGTAGTTTACGAAAAACGACAACTCTCGAGCATAGTCACCGTGAGGATTCCACGCGAAACCATAGTCGCCGCCCATGCCAAGGCAGCCTCCAGCTTCGAGAATTCGGCGAGCACTCTCAGCGCCGCCATCGAGCGTTTCCTGATGTCCGTCGATCACTGCCTGAGTCATTCCAAACTCTGGCCCGCGCTGGATGCTTGCATATTCAAAATACAGGGCAGGTACACATGGCACATCTCGATCCAGCATCAGATCCAGAGCTTCGTCATTCATAAACGTGCCATGCTCAATCGCATCATAGCCGGCTTTCAGTGCGTTGATGATTCCCTCGGTGGCTCGACAATGTCCGGTGACTTTCAACCCATGATTGTGAGCGGTTTCGACGACCGCATGCATTTCTTCAAAGGTCATGCATAAAGTGTGATGATCATTGGTGTCAGGTGCTGCTGCATCACCAGTGGGGTAAGTTTTCACCCATTCGATGCCGTCCTTCACAAGCTTGCGAACGGCGGAACGAGCTTCCACAGGACCGTTGATGAGCAAAACAAGACCTTCCATCCCAATTTTTCGGAAGTCCGGATTCCAGTCCATCAGGCCACCGACTCCGCAGATTTCCCGTCCGCTGCTGGCAAGTCGCGGCCCGAGAGTAATGCCTGCTTCGATTGCTTTCTTGAGCCACACATCGATATTGAACAAGCTGCCTCCGCTACGGGCGGCCGTGTATCCACATTCCAACGCCAGCTTCGCATTTGCAGCGGCAAGCAGCGTGACGTATTCAACAGGATACTTGATATCAAGGTCCTCCAGAGCCGCAACGTTGAAGTATGTGGGATGGAAGTGTGCTTCGACAAGACCCGGAAGAATAGTGCCGCCTCTGGCATCGATCACCTGCGCTGCCGGATGATGCGCAGGTGCCTGCGATGCTGGCCCGGCGAAGGTGATTCTTCCATCGCAGACCACGACGGTCGCATGCGGCACCGGCGGCCCCCCATTCCCATCAATCAGCTGACCATTTGAGATCATGAGCGTGCCGGTATGTCTCTGCATAAGACAAACTTTCTGGGGATGAAAAGCAATGGTCAATGCGAATCAGTTTTCTTTTGATTCGCGGTGGAGTATTCCGAGTTCAACCACCATCAGATCATGTCCACTGGCGGGAATTCGGACACCGTGGGTCGTTTCCGGATTTTCCTGTTTCGTTCCCGCTGTCGAATCTGTACTCGAAAGGCTGTGCTTCCGCCGAACCATGATCAGCATGAGGGATTTATTCAGCGAACACAATCTTGCACCTTGCCCAAATAGACGATCGTCATCACGGACGAGCGGCAAAGCTGCAGCGATCACCTCATTCGGTTGTTGAACCAATGTTGCAGCCCTGTTGAAAACTGTTCACTGTGAGGCCTTTGAATCTGCTGCTGTCTGAATGTCTTCTGATGGGCGATGGCGTACATGGACCATGACCGGGAGGCTCGTGATTCCGTCGACGCTTGACTTCAGATAAAACGGCCGACTGGTTTCAGGAACCCATTTCGCGGTTGTGATAAAGAACTCTCGTTCGTTCTGACCCTCAAGAAGCATCAGACCGTTGAGCCCGATGTTATCGACGAAGACACCGTGAGGCAGGTTTCGTCCACTGTCCTCTTTACCAAACTCAACTAATCCCTCGTGCTCAATGCGTTCGACTCTGAGTACCGCACGTGCGGTCTCCCCGGCCCAGACCGTCAGTTCCGAAGTATGCTCGAAGTTGCCAGCAGCGTGCTGATCGGAAGTGAGGATCTGCACCAGAACTTTAGGTTTCTCCACAACTGACAGTGCCTTCAGATCGCCGATGTCGTGAATCAAATCGCGATCTCCAATCCTCGCCTTCGCACGAAACTTGACTCGAGCCACTTCGTCTGGTGGAGGAGTCTTCGCGTCGCCAGCCGCGATCAACGTGGCGAAGGCCTGACGCTGCTCGTTCTGAATCTGCACTGGATCAGACAGCGAAAATCCAGCCGGAAGATTCTCGGCGGTAATTTCAATCGGGCCTGAGTACCCATCAAACCGAGTTGCGGTAAAGACAATCTCACGACCGGTTTTGGGATGAATGGCAAATTCATGTCCTGCCATCTCAACCTTGAAGTCAGGCTGAGGCTGCCGGATCAGAAGTTCGTAGCGGAAGTCTCCCCCCTGAAACCCCCGAGCATCTCGAAGTCTGACGATGTATTCGCCATCGTCAGGCGGTACGAACATCAATCGCGAATCCTTTCCCCACTGACGCATGGAATCATCATCGTTCTCAGCCATGATCGGAAACACTGGCAGACCTGTGTCCTTCAGCACAGCGTTCGGTGCATGTGGCGTTACGATAAAGGCGGGCCCCTGAAGCGGATGCGAAGACGGCGTGGTATTAAAT
>JBKDRW010000127.1:0-2731 GCA_046341255.1 Planctomycetota bacterium | reverse complement strand
GCCATTCTTCACACCAGCTTCGACTGATGAGCTGATCAGTATGCTGAAGGACCAAATCGGCTGGCGACGTCTTCTTGCGCAGCGCCTGCTTGTGGAAAGCAGGCAGACAGACCAGGCTGCAAAGATTCGGGATCTGCTGCCATCGCGCGTTCCGATTTCACCGCTCAATGATGGGTCGCCGGACATGTTGCACGCCCTCTGGACCCTGGATGGCCTGGGCCAACTCGAACCTTCTGATCTGAATCGTCTACCGGCTGCTCTGACGAACCCATGGGGGGTGTCGTTCATCCGAGATTGCATCAGACTGGCCAACCTTCGGTTTCCCGGCGACGAATCTCTGCAGTCTGCAACCAGTCGGCTCAGTTCGCACGAGAATGGTGAAGTTCAGCTTCAGGTCATTCTGACGACGCGATGGAGCAAGCTTCCTGATTGGGCGAAGATGAGCGTTCCGGTGAATCTCGATGATTCGTGGATTCAGCGAGCTTGGCTGATCGCTGCCCCGAACATCAGCGCCGATGTTGCTGACGCGGTTGTTCGCGAGTCACAGCAGGATCCATCAAAAGCATCCACTCGTTCCGGCTTTCTCAGGCAACTGGCCCTCAATGTCGCCGTGACGGGAGATCCGGATCAGCTCAGGAAGCTGGCGGCAGTTGTTGGCAAGAGTGAGGAATCGGGCCAGTGGTGGCAAACAGCTCTGGTCGCGGGGCTCGCTGATGGATTGCCGCAGTGTCAGAACACCAGTCTTCCGAGAAATCTGGCCAGCTTGCTGCAAACGCCGCCGGGTGATCTGAAGGAAGGACTCGCGCCGATCGCTCGAGTCCTTCAACGGGCCTCCAAAGTCGCGATCGATCAGGCTCAGAATGATGTTGATCGAGTCGCCGCGATGGCGTTGATGTCTCATCTGCCGCCGGAAACACTGGCAACGATCTTTGAGCAGATTCTGTCACAGGGCCAATCTTCCGCTTGTCAGCAGGCAGCCATCGAAGCCGTCCGACGCAGCAATCGTGCAGACATGGCTATGCTCGTTCTGGATCACTGGGAAGCATTGAATCCTCAGGCTCGTTCAAACGCGCTTGCACTGTTGCTGCTTCGTCGTGAAACAACGCTTGATCTGCTGCAGAAGATGACCGATGGATTCATCACCCCATCCGTTGTTTCCATTGAACAGCGACTCAGCCTGCTGCAGCATCCGGATGCAGCGATACGGTCTGAAGCCGCAGGCTTGTTCGGCGGTAATGTCTCGGCCAATCGCAAGGAGGTCGCCGATCAGTATTCCGCCGCGCTGGATCATATCGGTGACCCGAAAAGCGGGGCGACAATTTTCGAAAAGACCTGCAGCAAGTGTCATCGTATCAATGGCGTCGGACATCAGGTGGGCCCGGATATCAGCGACACTCGAGCCCGCGCAAGAGATGCTTTGTTGTATGATATCCTCGATCCAAATCGTCGCGTTGATCCTCAGTTTACCGAGTGCGTGATCGCAACCACCGACGGTCAATTAATGACAGGCATTCTGATTGCTGAATCAACAGAATCCGTTGTTCTGAGGCAGCCGGAAGGTCGCGAGCAAACGGTCTCTCGAGCATCGATCGAAGAGCTTCGTTCCTCGCAGAAGTCACTGATGCCGGAAGGTATCGAAAAGGACGTGACCGTCGAACAAATGGCAGATCTGCTGGAGTTTCTGAAGAATCACTGACACAGGACCGTCCAGCAGATAAACATCCGTCCCGGTTGTCTTTCACACGATTGGCGAGCGGACCATTTCACTCCGGCGACGGATTTGCGCCGTGCGCTCCAGATCAACGGTCACAACAGCAACGAACGCCCGCCTGCATCTCCCGTGGCGATCACTCAGCCCGTACTGCTCGTCTTCAGTGCGTCGGAAGGCTCCATCGTCCTGAAGTACCACGGCAACCGTCGCGTAGCGTCTGTGATTCCGCCGACCTTCGATCCGGCACTTGCATGATCGAGGAAGAAAACCGTCAGTGTCCCGACCGCCGCACAGTCTCACAGTCGTTTTCGGGTCACCACACCATCCCCGGAATCGATCTATGAGACGCCTGAATTGTTTGGCAGGAATCGGCCGCCACTCATGAACATGCCGTTATCACAGGGCGAACACCATTCAATATGCACGTTGTACTGAAATTCACGGGTATCACTGGCCATGCGAACGACGACATCGCCAGGTGTCACCGCGCCACGATGCAACAGCCCGATTCCGGTCCGACTGATCTCTCGAGTCATCGCAGCAATCGTATTTCCGCGGTGAGTTCGAATCTCAGCAGGAACTGAAAGTTCCAGTCGCTCATTCGCGCGAACATTTGAAACATTCGGTTTGCCGATGCTTTCCAGAACCTGGCGAAGGTCATCGATTGTCGGACGGCTCCAGGGATCCTGCGTCATGAGTGACTCCTGCCACGGACCTCAGGACCGTGGCCTATGTTGCGAATTCCAGGTGAATCAAAGCGGCATCAGGCGATGCACCGCTGTTGTCTGGAAACCTAGTTCGCAAGAGAGCCGGGCGCGGAATGCGTTCGAAAAAAAAGAGATTCTGCTACCCCTGAACCGGGCTGGACCCGGCTGCAAGTTGCTTTTTGCCGCCTGGCGCGAAAAGCAGGGCCACAACGATTATTCCGCCAATGAGCAACATCACGTGGCGTCCCGTCAAATGAAAGCCTCCCGAGATAGCAGGAGCCGATTTCACCGGTGCGTCGACATCCACCCCGGC
>JBKDRW010000126.1:0-3743 GCA_046341255.1 Planctomycetota bacterium | reverse complement strand
ATGTGCTTGTGAGTCTGGCGAAAATCGCCACGCATTTCGCAAGTTGACATCAGGAGATTTTAAAACCTTACCGCCTTCTAACGCGACGTTGATGTCACGAGGTCTATTTCTTCAAGAACAAATCACTCTGCACAATAAAGTGGATCATATCCTGAAGTCGGTAACCGCCGGGTTTTAATTGTTTTCCTTCTTCACGAAGCCATTCGAGTTCGTTGTAAGTCATGCTGCGACCGGTGGCATAGCACGTCAGATGTTTCATGACGCTGAAAGCCACCTGATCGATGCGATCGTTTGCCAGATAGTGTTTCAGCGACGCAAGTCCCGTGACTTCGGTGCCATCGGGAAGCGTCGACATTGCATCTGCCGGCTTCATTTTCAATCGACCGCTGGCGTCGTATTCTTCAAAAGCAATGCCCCACGGATCAATTCCGGCATGACATTTCGCACAGCCGGGCTGGTTGCGATGATGTTCGAGCTTTTCACGCAGCGTCCGTTTCTCGCCGTCTTCCCTCAGTTGTGGCACATTTGGTGGCGGGTCATCCGGCGGTTCAGCAATGATGCGACGGGCCAGCCAGGCTCCGCGTTTGATGGGGTTCGATTCGCGTCCATCAGACAGGCCCGCAAGAATTCCCGCGTGGGTCAGTACTCCGCCAAGTTGCTCAGAATGATGGTTCACTGGAACAAAGGTGAGACCTGCTTCAACGCGATCACCGAGTTTGTAGTAGCTGGCCGTTGAGTCATTCACAACGATGATGTCTGAAAACACCAGCTCAGCGCAAGGGCGATTACTTTGGATCATGTAATTCAGAAACTCGATCGGTTCCGCACGAAGTTGCGAACGAACGTCTCGCGTCAGGTGCGGATAACGACTTCGATCAATCTCCATCACATCGAACTTGTCGAGACTGAGCCACTGAGCCGCAAACTCAGACACGAACTGACAGGAACGGGAATCTCGAAGAAGACGATTGGTCTGCTCAGTCAGTTGAGTCTTGAGTGTTCCATCTGCTGCGGCTTTGAGAAGTTGGTCGTCTGGAGGTTCGTTCCAGAGAAAGTAGGAGAGTTTGGCGGCCAACTCCCAGTCGTTCAGAGTTTCTGCACCCGGTGATTGACTGGCTTCAATCAGGAACAGGAACTGCGGCGATGTCAGCACGACCAACAGAGCATCACGAATCGACTGATGAAAGACTTTCGTTGGTGTCGTCGAGGTCGTCGCGTTGAGTTCATCGAACGACATCTTCCACACGGCCAGCAGAGAATTCAGTTCTGCATCCGTCACCGGGCGACGCCATGCCCGAGTCGCAAAGGACTGCAGGATCTCCTTTGCGTAGGCTGGCGGGTCGTTTTGATGAGGTGATTCGATAAAGATCCGACGGTGAGTTTCCGGCGGCCATGTTTCGTAGTACGGGCCCTCGAACTCGACCGAGTGAATCATCAGACGCGGCAGCGGGCGGCCGTCAGTGAATTCGCTGCGAACGCCGATCTCGCGAATGCCGGCCAGATAGTTCACGTTGTCCTTCTCAACGGCCGGGTACGGATAGTCGTTGATGGAGCCCGTGAAGACGAACTCCTGCGGTTCATGATTGGCGACAGCAATTGGTTTCTGAACAGGATTCAGCGTGCTTCCGCAATCGCGGCGAAGGCCAAGGTGCACACCGAGCAGCGGAGATCTCCGTTCGAAGGCAAGGAACTTCACTGCATCAGGACTGTCTTCATTCAGGCGAGACAAGATCATCCTGCGAACAGCCGTTTTGTCACTGTGCGATGCGGACAACGTCAGAGCTCCCGCTGGCAGTCGCAGCAGAAGGATGGCGTGAGATTGCTCCTTCGCGGTGACATCGGCCGGAGCGTCTTTCGGATGCTGCGACGTGATTTGTCGCGAGAATTCTCGATGGCCCAGGGACAGCCGCAGCAGATGTGTCGGCTCGGACATGACGCACGAAACATCCAGTTGATAGATCCCGGCGGTTTCGATGCGAATCGAAGCAGAATGATTGTCATCCAAGGCGGCGATTCGGACGTCCGAAGATTCGGAAGTTGCGTTGACGAGAGGTGCATTCTCCAGCAACAAGCCATCGTCGTAACGTGACGCTTTGACGGTGACTTTGAAGTCGCCGTGGTCCGGAAGTTCCCGCAGCGAGACCTTGAAATTCGCCATCGGTCCGTACGTGTTGGATTCACCGAAGATCTCCGGGCTTGGGATCGCCGGCCGAAGCAGCAAACCGTCCTGCACTGTCTGATACGGTTCACCCAGCGGATAGCCTTCGGTGCCTCGCATGCACGCGAAGACGGCATGATAGATCGTGTCAAAGTGCTTCCACTGACGGATCGTGTCGTTTCCGACGTAGCCTTCGATAAATTCGAACGACTTCTTCATTTCGAACGGAGTGAAGGCAAACGGCTTCTTCGGAGCCAGTTCAGTAACAACAAAGTCGCTGTTGGCAAGCAGAAGACTGTTGGCACCAAGAACTAACGATTCCTTGCAGGGGTCGTCATTGATATTGCATCCGAGATCCATGCGGAAGTTCTGGATCTTCGGTGGCGAATCTTCGTTAACGATACAAAGATCGAGCGACTTTTCAGCGATCTCAAAGTAGTACTCCATCTGCAGCGGCGACAGACCGAGGACTTGTCCGTTATTGGCAAAGCCTTCTTTCGAAATGCCATCTGGCGGCAGTACTTCCGACAGATTTTCGTTCAGCCCCAGCAGCGTTCGCATTGTGTTACGATATTGCGATACGGTGAGTCGACGGATGGCCCCGTTCTTCTGCGTGTTGCGCGACTTCGCAACATTCATCGCGTGCTCAATCCACTTTGAAAACCGCTCGCGTTCTTCCGGCGTCGGCTGAGTTTCATCTTCCGGCGGCATCGCGTGTTCATCGAGCTGCTTCTTGATGTCACGCCAGAGGAACAGGTGACGATCCTGCAGAGTCGCATCCAACTGATCGACTCGGATCCCCGACTTCATTTCATCGGCGTTATGACAGCGAACGCAATGCTTTGACAGCAGCGGTTGAACATCAGCGGCGAAGGTTTTTGATAGCTCGGTGTCAGCGTCGTCAGCCAGGCACGGCACGCAAAACAGCATCCAGGCCAGAGCGATGAGGCTGAACAATAGGCGAGAGCAGGCAAACATGGCGGTCCTGCGAGGTAATGATTGGGAAGGCTGGTTGTCAGGCGGGATTTTTGGAGCAGAGACGGTCAGGCCCGACTCGGATGTTTGAACGCTTCTGGTTTAAGCGTCAGGCTACCTTGCGCGGCGAAGGATCTCAAGTGGTTGCCGGATGGTCAGCTTCATTCCATGTGACAGAACAGCAGGGAGATCCGTCACTTAACAAAAGGACTGTCTTCGTGAACACGGGGACGATGATATCGGAAAAACGCAGAACGATGGCAAGAGGTCGATTTGGCTTCTGGTTTGGGGGTTCTCACGAGGACGGCTTGTTCCGAGGCATGAATTCCTCCAGAATTCACGCGTTGGGGGGATACAGTCTATGACACGATCGAACATCTTCATTCTGATGTGCCTGGCCTCTCAGGTTTTCGCCAGCGAGGATGGCGTGGATTACCTGCGAGACGTGAAGCCTGTGCTCCGTGAACGATGTTATGCATGTCATGCCTCACTGAAGCAAGAGGGTGGCCTTCGTGTTGATACGGCGGAATTTGCCCGCCGGGGTGGCGACTCTGGTGCTGCTGTTATCGCGGGCGATGCAGTGGCGAATTCCCTGCTCTTCCGGATTAAT
>JBKDRW010000125.1:0-5774 GCA_046341255.1 Planctomycetota bacterium | reverse complement strand
GATCTACAATCCCATTATCGTGCTGATTCAGGATTCAGATATAAATTCAAACTCTGGTGACGCCATTCGTGTCGTTCAGTCAGATACCGCTGCAAACGGGTCGGTGATCCAGTTTGAGATGTTCCGAAACACAATCACCGTGAACGATACACTGGACCCCACGGGCGTCAGCCCGTTTGACAACAACCCGATCTTTGACGACGGAGTTGTCTTTACGTGGAACGGTCCCACGTGGGCAAAGTTTGAGAACAATCGCTTCGATATGACCGCAGCAGAACAGCAGCAGGCCATTTCGTTTCGAAACTCCTCGACCACAGATCAGACACTGCTGTCACTGCAGGCCAACGTTTTCGATGTTAACAACGTGACGCTCAACGTCGGAGCCGTCGACCTCCGCGCGGATGGCCCGTCAATCATGAACAGCAACGAATTCCAGATCTCCGGAAATGATTTCACTCTGGATGATGGTGCCGGCATCAACGTCGGTGCTCGCCCGATCGGTTTGAGGTTCACCCTCGCGTCAAACGCCGGCGTTTCGCTCCTGAACAACGATATTGTCTTTCAGGCAGACGGCGGAACAGGTGTGTTGTTCAGTCGGGTCGCGGCCAGTTCGAACTTTGTCATTAACGGCAACCGGATTGGTTTTGCTGACCTTGGAACAGCTCAGGAACGCGGCATTATCTTCAGTCAGGTCACTGGTATCGTGAATCTGTTCGGTACTGTCGACAATCAGATCGTCGTGCTGCAGAACGCTCTTCCGGGAAATGCCACGGTCGAAGTTCCGTTTGCGATGCCGGCTGGATCAAACAACGGACAGATTATTGTCAATGGAAACCTCGTTCCGTGATCACCACATCATGTTCACCTCGTCTCCTTCGAGGGAATCGACCAGCACGAACTTGCTGAGATCGCTCATTCCTCTTCAAGTCGATATCAGACAGCCCTCTGATTGTTGATGCCTCGATTAAGCTCACGAACCACCAGTGCGTTTCCTCCCGGGGAAAAACGCATTGGTGGTCTTTAAATATTCTGAGTAGCCTGGCCGACGATCACAGATGTCTTTCTCGAGGAGGGTCACTCCGGAGACCTTGAGGAGAAAAAAGCTCATCGCGATGGGCGACATGATGGTCCACCATGGAGCACCGCAGGAAAAACTGACGAGCCAAAGTCCCCACCAGACGGCAAAGTCGCCAAAATAGTTCGGATGACGAGTCAACGCCCAAAGCCCCGAATCGAGGACTCGCATGCGATTCTCCGGCTTCGCGCGGAATGTGGCCAGTTGCCAGTCGCCAACAGCTTCGAAGAAGACTCCAACGGCCCAGAGCCCCGCTCCGGCAATCAGCCAGCTGATCGAACGATCCACGGTTGATAAGTCAAAGGCGAGAATCACGGGCAAGGCAACAAACCACATAATGAATCCCTGAAGCAGAAATACAATCGCCAGACTCTTCAACCACCAGTGCGGTTGCCATTTGTCCCGCATCGCGGCATAACGTCGATCTTCGTGACGCTCCCGACACACTCGGATCCCGAGATGCGTTCCAAGACGAGCTCCCCAGATCGCTACCAACCAAAGCAGGATTGACTCGCGACTCAATCCATTGGCAAGGCCGGTTGCGACAGAGCAGACTGCAGCAATCAGGATGAATCCAGGTCCCCAGAATGCGTCGATAATCGCGACTCGGCGTATCATCAGACTCAGTATCCATACGCAAACCACGTATCCAACTGCAACCTCAAGCCCGGTCCATGCCAGTTCTGTCATCATGCTCTTCCTTAATCAGTCTCTCTGCACTCAGCCGACCCCGAGTGATCTGCGTGTATTCTAGATCTGATCCTCCGGATGTCATTTGATCGCAGCAACCCGGCTTGGCGATCATGCCAATCCGCGAATCCCGGATTGAAATACGGCATTTTTCCGCCCGTGAAACTGCGAAAAAAGATGCCAACGCAGTAGATTGATGAGCACCACCTGCCTCCGAGTCGAACGGTATTTCAATGCCAATCGATGGGATCAGGACCCGACTCGAAATTCCCTGCCATGCCGATCGGTGTTGCCCGGCGCCAGGTTCTGTATCACAGCCGCTGAATGAATCTCGAAAGAACGTCATGACTGAACCTGCCACGTCAACGCCGAGCGTCAGAATCTCGTTTCGAATTCCCGGCAACTGGACTGGATCTGCAGAATTCATCCAAAAAATGCCCGAGGGCGTGCAACTTCGAGAAGATCGCATCATCCTTGAAGACGGCAGTGAACTGGGCTTCGTCCCAATGGATTCAGACGATCAGTTTGCTGGCATCTTTGCATCGTCCTGTCGTCGCCCGGCGACTCGAAGCGAGTTGGACGTTCTTCGAAATTACACCGTCAACATCGGACTATCAGGACAGGGCGGCTCGATGGAGTCCGCTCGATCGATGATGAAGGCCGCCGCCATCATACTCCGCGCTGGTGGCGCCGGAGTCTTCATTGACAACTCAGGACTCGCCCACGGGGCCAGCGACTGGCTGGAATTGACCGCGGACGACAGTTCGGACGCTGTCAGCTTCGCGTATTTGTCAGTGATCGAGGGCCAGCAGGAAGTCTGGACGATCGGATTCCATGCAATGGGGCGGCCGGATCTGTCAATGCGACGAGCCGATTTGGATGAAGATGAAGAGTCGATCATGGAAATAATCGATGATATGCTTTCGGGCAACGCGTTCATCGGTGATGGTCACCTGTTCGCAGGACCGGACGGTCCGCGATTCCGGGCTGTCGCTGAGCATTGTGATCGATTCGCGCCAGACAACCCCATGCATAATCCTTTGGGACGTCTCAAGCTGATCAGGATGCGGGATATCAGATCCGGGAACTGAAAGATTCACTTTGCCATGCCGCTCCTGCAGCTTCAATCGATCTGCAAATCGTTTCCGGGTGTCAATGCCCTGACGAATGTCTCACTGAGTCTGGACCGCGGACAAGTCGTGGCGTTGATGGGCGAAAACGGTGCGGGTAAGAGCACACTGATTCGAATTCTTGGCGGCGCTCATCGCCCCGATTCGGGCACGATCAGAATCGATGGAAGCGACGTCGAATTGCGTTCACCGACCAATGCGATGGACGCCGGTATCGGCATCATCTATCAGGAGTTCAATCTGGTTCCTGCATTGTCTGTGATGGACAATCTATTTCTCGGTCAAAGCCAGCAAACGGTCTGGATCCACCGCACAGAAGAAAGAGCAAGGGCCGAAAGCGTTTTTCGCCGAATGGGTGTGACGATGTCACTGGACTCACAGGTTCGTCACCTCTCGATCGCTCAGCAGCAATTGGTTGAAATCGCTCGAGTGCTGCTCCGGGACATTCGCATTCTTGTCATGGATGAACCTTCGGCAGCACTGACGCCACAGGAAGTGTCACAGTTATTTGTTCTGATTCGGGAATTGAAGAATCAGGGAATCGGCATCATTTATATCAGCCATCGACTTGAAGAAGTCTTTGAACTCGCCGACGTGATCACTGTACTCCGCGACGGTCACCATATTGCCGATGTTGACGCGAAAAACATTGACCGTCTGAAGCTCATTGAACTGATGGTGGGGCGGAATCTGGGAGGAGAGTTTCAGCGTAAACCTCATTCCCCCGGTGAAACGGTCCTCGAGGCACGAAACCTGTCCCGAAATCAGGCCGTCAGAAACATCAGTCTGAAACTGCGTCGAGGAGAAATCGTCGGGCTGACAGGACTTGTTGGTGCCGGACGAACTGAAGTCGCGAGATTGCTCTTCGGAGCGGATCAGCCGACATCCGGGCAGATCTTCCTGCGCGGGAGAGAAACGAAATTGCGTTCACCAGCAGACGCGATTGATTCCGGAATCTGCCTGCTGACTGAAGATCGTAAGCAACACGGACTGATCCCGGCCCGCAGCGTTCGAGAGAACTTTTCGCTTTCCAGCCTGCAGAAACTGCAGTCGGCGGGGTTTGTTCATCAACGCGAAGAAAAGGCAATCTTCTCAAACTACGTTGATCGTCTTCGGATCAGGATTTCGGATCAGAATCAGCCGGCAGGAAATCTTTCTGGCGGAAACCAGCAGAAGGTTCTGCTGGCTCGCTGGTTGTATCGAGATGCCGATGTGTTCCTCTTCGATGAACCGACTCGCGGCATTGACGTCGGAGCAAAACAGGAGATTTACAAGATGATCAGCGATCTTGCCGCTCAGGGAAAAGCGATCCTGGTGATCAGTTCGGAACTCCCCGAAATCATCTGCCTTTGCGATCGGATCCTTGTGATGCGTAATGGACAGATTTCCGGCGAGCTGCAAAACTGGCCTCGCGTAACGCAGGAGCAGATGATGGATCTCGCCGCGGGATGAACCAACTTCCCTATCCTGGCGCGCAAGCATTGGGAAGGAGCAGGTCGAAACAGTTCAATTCATCCGGAGACCCTGTGTGAGCTCAAGCCTGAATTGCGGCCAGAGAGGACACTATCAAATGCACTGCTCTGAGTTTCTTTCATACTTTCTTTTGTGGCAGGCTGATCCGGACACGCAGTGCCAACATCAGGTCTCATCGATGTCTGGTTCGTCTGAATTGCTGACAACAGGCTCGTCCCGTCTCGACCTCTGCAGACGGACATGATGATGTTTTACGCTCTGAACTGTTGCACTCACCATCTGCAATGGCATTGCCCCCATGCGTTCTGAACGATGTAAACTTTGACTCAGCGTGAACTTTTGCAGCGCGTGCCCGTATCTGGATTCGCGTCGAAGCACACCATAACAGGAGTCTCGTGAGACTGCCCGCAATCACCTGCAACGGGCAATGTCGCACCACCCGGCCCCCGTCAGATTCGAAGTCCGAAACGGCAGGATATCCGGCTCTGTCTCACGCTGTGGAGTTGGAGCTTCACTGTTCACGCGAGAGCCTTCTATCGCTCCGGCAGTATCCCATATTTTCGCATCTTGTTGTAAAGCGTGACTCGGCTGATTCCGAGATGGCGTGCTGTATTGGTTCGGCTGAAATTGTTGTTCAGCAGCGCCTGTTCGATAATATCCTTTTCGGTCAGTTCAATTCGGTTCTCGAGCGACTCCCCACGACGCACTGAAAAGAAGGCTGCCACTGATGGATCATTTGCCGGCCCTGCCGTACCTTCCACAATATGGGTGGGCAGCGACTCTGATGTAAGCCGTCCGTCCAGACTGTAGATCACGGCACTGCGAATGGCATTTTCCATTTCGCGGACATTACCCGGCCATGGATACTGCAGAAGACAATCGAAGAATTCCGGTGTGATTTCCCTGACATCGATAGCAAGCTGAGACGCATGCCGATGTACAAAGAATCGCGCGAGGGGTTCAATATCCGGCAGACGTTTTCGCAGCGGCGGAAGGTGAAAGCTGAGTGTGTTCAGTCGATAGTAAAGGTCCGGGCGGAAACGGCCGGATTCCACAAGTGGCTGCAGCTGAAGATTGCTCGCGGCGATGATCCGGGCCTTCACGTGCAGCGTACGGTTTGAACCAACGGGTTCGAATTCACCTTTCTCAATGACTCGCAGCAGCTTGACCTGCTGATCAGGTGTCAGCACGTCGATTTCATCCAGCAGAATTGTCCCACCTCCAGCTGCAAGAAACTTTCCATCTTTGTCCGTATGAGCACTTGTGAATGCCCCTTTGACGTGACCAAAGAGTTCACTTTCAATCAACTCACCTGGCAGTGCACCGCAGGCGACATGCAGGAATGGCTCACTGGCTCGCGGACTGTTTTCATGAATCAGGCTGGCCAGATGCGTCTTCCCTGCACC
>JBKDRW010000124.1:0-2468 GCA_046341255.1 Planctomycetota bacterium | reverse complement strand
TCCCCTCGTGAGAAGGCGAACCGGCTCCGCAATCCGTCAGCAGCCGGACCGCGAATGACCACGCGGTCCGGTTGTTGCGGATTAAAGATTGAGAATTCCTTCTGAAGCGAGCAGTCTGGGGATCGAAATGACAATATACGGATTGTCAGTCGCACTTCAGGATGCTTGAAACAGAACGGAAAGAGAGGATCAGTTGTCACAGTCGGGTGGGCACCATTCGAACGACAGCCCGGAACGGGATGATCGCTCGTGTCCGCCGGACACGCATAAACGTCTTGTCGAAATGGCCTTTGTTCGGCTCGAGCGGGAACTGCGTGCGTTTCTTCGCGGTGTTCTGAAGGATGTGACGCTGGCGGATGATGCATTGCAGCGGGTGGCGATTTCGGCGATTCAGTCCTGTCATGAGGTCAATCCCGAGACAATTCGCGGCTGGCTGTTTCGCATCGCCCTGAATGAAGCTCGACAACTTCGGCGTCTTTACAAGCGAGATATCGAGGTACGACAGAAATTTTCGGAGCAGGTTGCAGAAACGAGTGCCTCCTGGTCCGTTCAGAAAACAGATTGGTGGAAATCATCCGGACTCCTGAGAGATGGTTTGGAAATCATGATTCAGAAGTCCATCAGTCGGTTGCCACCGGAGCATCAGACGGTGATCCGACTACGAATTTACGAGGGGCTGTCTTTCGTTGAAATTGCCGACCGTTTAGGGCAGCCGCTGGGAACAGTTCTGACATGGATGCGACGAGGTTTGAGTCGGCTTCGCGAAGACTCGGGGCTTCGAGATTTGTGGACCGAATGAAAGTCACATCAATGAGCGATTCAACAAACGGACCTTCGATGGAAGACGAACAGGAGTGGCTGGCGACTCAGTATGTGCTGGGTGATTTGTCAGCCGTGGAAGCGGAACTGTTTGAAGCTGCGATGCTGGAAGATTCCAGCCTTTGCGAAATGGTCGCAGAGGCATGTCTGCTGATCTCAGGCATTCAGACGAGTCAGACAGCCTCTCCAGCCCTCGCAGTGGTGCCTGTGTCCCGCGGTCTGCAGGAGCGTGCGAACTGGTCGGTCGGAATGGCCCTTGTGGTCGCACTGGTATTCGCTGCGACGCTGTCCCTTCGGACATCGCCGGTTTCATCCGAAACAGGATGGACGTCTGCCGAGGTCGATGTGCTGACCACGTCAGGGATCTCCTTCGTTGCGGATGTCGGGGAATCCGAACTCGACCTCGTCCCTATTGAACATGATCCGCATGATCGCCTTGTTTCTCTGGATGCCCCGGAATGGCTGATGACAGCTGTGGAACTGGAGAAGGACTTAAATTCACACGATCACGAAGACGAATCTGATGTGTTCTGACGGACCTGTTTTCTGTAAAAATCAGATCACCCAGCTGCTTCGATCGACTGCAACCCAGTTCAAGAGGAACGGTGTCGTGCCAATGGATTTCATGCGATCGCTCTTCGTTCCTGCGGTCGTGTGGACCACGTGTTTCATTGCAACTCTCCCCGCGCAGGAGCCAGTGAAACGCCGGACGGCAGAGTCGACTGCCAGCGTGCAAACCGGGCAGCAGAAGGTTGGCAATAGCCCGGCATCGACGAACATCAACAGCTCTGGCCCGGCGGAAAAGAAAAAGACAGAGATCACGGACGCAGATCGCGCGCATGTGCTGCAGTTTGCAAAAGAGAACCATCCGGAGCTGGCAGGACTGCTGGAACAGCTCCAAAAATCCCGTCCGGATGAGTTCGCCAAAGCCGTTCGGGAACTTCATCTTCAGGTTCGAGCTCTGGACCGAATCCGCGAGCGATCACCGGCGAGGTACGAAGAACAACTGAACGGTTGGAAGAGAGACTCCAAGATCCGACTGCTGATGGCTCGGTGGGCGAAGAAAAATGACCCCGCTCTGGAGCAGGAGATCCGTGCCTTGTTGACTGAACGTCGTGAATCCAGGCTGGTTCAGCTGAAGTCGGAACGAGAACGTCTCAACCAGTTGCAGCGAAAGATTGATGAACAACTGCTCGATCTTGAGCAACCCATGCAACAGCAGATTGACTCGGAGTGGGAAGTATTGTCCAGACGAAACCGAAAGACAGATCGAAAGACAGAGCGAAAGAATGAATGAGCGGCAGTGCGTCTTTGCCTGACCAGTGCTGTTCGGAATTCTTATTGTGTTGGAACCCCGCCATGATCAAACGGATTGTTTTCTGTGCCATTCTCCTCTCGTGCACCGGCGTCGTTGACGCGCAGGAACCAGCAGGCTCACCATCCAATGTCGCTGACAGCCCCTCGGTGGTGCAGAGATACGCAGCGGCAGATGCTGCGGAGTCGCCCGACTTCCAGAAGCACGTGGTACCTCGTCTGGGTAAGCTCGGATGTAACGGACGAGCCTGCCACGGCTCGTTTCAGGGACGAGGCGGATTTCGACTGAGTCTCTTCGGTTACGATTTCAAGGCGGACCATGACGAACTTTATGG
>JBKDRW010000123.1:0-5886 GCA_046341255.1 Planctomycetota bacterium | reverse complement strand
GTATCCTTCGGAATGGTTGCATTTGCGGACGCATGCTTCACATACGGACCGAATTTGCCTTCGAAAATCTGCACCGGAGCATTGTCCGCAGGATGATTTCCGAGTTCCCGAAGCGGCGTCGGAGCAGCTCGTTTCTTTGTGTTGCGAAGCATCTCAACAGCTGCGTCCATGGTGATGTTCAGCACATTGAATGTTTCGCCGTTGAATTCGTAGAGGTGAGTCTTCTTGTCAAAGCTCCCGAAGACTTTGTCGTGAGTCACATAGGGACCGAAACGACCGATGCCCGAATTCACAACCTTGCCCGTCAAGGGGTGCTTGCCGATCCGACGCGGCAGTGACATAAGCTGAATGGCCGTCTCCAGGTTGATGTTCAGAGGGTCAAAGCAGTTGGGAATCCCACATCGCTTTGGCTTCGGGTTCTCATCGGTAACTTCCCCGAGCTGAAGATAGGGCCCAAAAGGTCCCCGCATCGAATAAATCGCCAGTCCTTCCTCAGGATGCATGCCAATCGCCTGAGGGCCTCTTTTTTTTTCTTCGATCAGCCGATTGGCAAGATCGTTGGTGATTTCCCCCGGTGCGACAGTTTCAGGGATCGACGCTTTCAGCGTCTCCTCGCCCTGACCCTTCTCCAGGTAGGGTCCGAACTTACCGACGCGGACAGATGCGTCGAGTCCATCGATGCTCAGAGTGCAGGCTTCCCGGGGATCAATATCGCCTTCTTTCACCTTCACCTGTTCGTCGAGACCTTCTTTCCCCATGTAGAACTCGCGAAGGTATGGAAGACGTTCGGCAGAGCCGGTGGCGATGTCGTCGAGTGTCTGCTCCATGCCCGCAGTGAACTTCAGATCCACAAGATTGGGGAAGTGATTTTCCAGCAGCTTGGTCACCGCCATCGCGGTGAAAGTCGGCACCAGCTGATTGCCATTTTTACGAACGTAACCACGATCCTGAATCGTGCTCAGAATGCTGGCGTACGTCGATGGACGCCCGATGCCTTCTGCTTCAAGCGACTTCACCAGTGTGGCTTCCGTAAACCGCGCCGGTGGCTTGGTTTCGTGAGCAATGGCTTCCACACCGTCGCAACCGACGTTTTGCTTTTCCTTGAGGGCCGGCAATGGAGAATCCTGATCTTCAATTGCGGCATCAGGATCGTCGGAGCCTTCGACATACGCACGGAAGAAGCCTGCAAATTCGACCGTTCGACCACTGGCACGGAACTCTGCCTCGTCGACAGTGATGGTCACGGTATCAAACCGCAGCAGCGCATCAGCCATCTGAGTGGCCATGGTGCGTTTCCAGATCATCTGATACAGGCGATACTCAGGACCGCTCAGCCCCAGTTCATCTGCCGTCCGCATTTCCGTACCGGCAGGACGAATGGCTTCGTGAGCCTCCTGAGCCCCCTTGGCCTTGGTGGTGAACTGACGGGCCCCGGGACTCAGATAATCCTTCCCGTAGAGATCATGAATGCGCCCACGAGCCGCATTGATGGCTTCGCCGCTCAGATTGACACTGTCGGTTCGCATGTAAGTAATGTAACCGTCTTCGTAAAGCCGCTGTGCGGTCTGCATCGTCTGCCGAGCCGTCATCCCCAGTTTTCGATTCGCTTCCTGCTGCAGCGTACTGGTCGTGAACGGCGGATACGGACGTCGAGTCTGTTGTTTCTGTTCGATGCTGGTGACGATCCACGGTCGCGTTCGAATCTTCTCCTGCAGCGACCTCGCCTGAGCCTCCTGTAACAAAAGCACATCCGCGCCGTCTTTGAGTTTTCCGGTGTGCTCATCAAAATCTCGTCCGGAGGCGATGCGGCGGCCGCCGAGCGTTGCGAGAACTGCTTCAAAGCTGCCGCCGGATCCTGCAGACAACATTGCCTTCAGGTCCCAGAACGTTCCGCTGCGGAACTTCATTCGCTCAATTTCACGGGACACCAGCAATCGCACGGCCACACTTTGAACTCGGCCAGCGGATAAACCCCGCGCAATCTTTTTCCAGAGCAGCGGGCTGAGCGTGTATCCATAAAGCCGGTCGACAACGCGCCGCGTCTCCTGAGCCTGAACGAGGTTCTCATCGAGGACTCTGGTATTTCGAATCGCCTCAAGAATCGCCGGCTTCGTAATCTCGGAAAACACCATCCGGGTCACCGGGACGGCCGGTTTCAGCACCTGAACCAGATGCCAGCCGATACTCTCGCCTTCACGGTCTTCGTCGGTCGCCAGAACCAGTTCTTTGACCTGTTTCAGAGAATCCTTCAGCTCCGAGATCAGTTTTTTCTTTTCGGCAGGAATCACGTACAACGGATCAAAGTCACTTTCGACGTTCACCCCCAGCGTTGACCAGGACTCCTTTTTCACCGCCGCAGGAATCTCGGACGCGCTGGATGGCAGGTCACGAATGTGACCCATGCTGGCCCTGACGATGTAATCGTCGCCCAAAAAACCAGCGATTTTCTTGGCCTTCGCGGGAGATTCCACGATGACGAGGGCCTTTTTCTGAGATGCCATAGAGCGAAAGACTTTGGATAAATGACGAAACGACCGGAAAACTTTGCGCCTGAAGCGGCGAGAAAGTGACGGGAACAGATCCCGAAGTCAAGAAGATCCAGCCACATGGACAGACGACGCGGATCGAAGTCCGTACGTCGGTTGACCTTGTGTGACATGCCTTCACGGCTAGAATCCGCGACTTCCGCCGGAAACCAAACCGACCCCGGGCGGCATTCTGCTCGCAGACATGCAACCCTTTCGGTCGCAAACGATTCCACGTGAGGTCTCTGTTTGGGCTCCGGCGAAAGCTTCTCTCGCGTAATGGGATAAATCATTCTTCTGACGTCTGTCAAGTGACTGCGTTGAACCACCCGATCAGAAACCGCTAATCCTTCGAGCCTTCCCCAATGAGTTCTCCATTTACGTTTTTTCGGAACAACCAGACGATCCTCATGGCTGCCATCGTCATTCTGTCGATGGTTGCATTCACGATGAGTGACCTTTTCACGGCTCAGCAGGGAACGAATTTTCTGATGCTGGGAGTGATGATTGGTGGCATCGTTTGCGCGTTCTCCGGGCTGACGAACGGTCGCTGGTTGCAGTACGGCATCGCGGGCGCCGTGCTGGGTGGCATGATGGGTTGGCTGCTGCCAGGGATCATCAGCCCGACCGGTGAAGAAGTGATGACCTCACGGCTTGGCGCCTTCGATAATCGTCGCGTGAGCGATCTGATGCAGAAGCGAGCTGTCGCCAATCAGTTTCTGTCAGTTGCTTTTGACAAAGCATTCGGGGCCGGGATCCGACAGTTTATGTCTCCACCTCAGTTCGGATACTTCCCGCAGAACCTGCGGGATGACATGGCCTTTGGGGAACTGCTCCGAGCCGAAGCGGATGAACTCGGGATCGTCGTGACCGACTCCATGGTGTCCGAATTCGTCAACGATGCCACCATGAAGCGTCTGACGGCAAAGGATTTCGCGGAAGCGAGGATCAGCCTGGTGACCCCCGCAGGTACGTCCGTGACCGAAGAAGAACTATTTGATGCTCTTCGGCACGAAATCAAGGCTCAACTGGCCTACCGCCAGCTGAATCCCTACTTCGCAGCCATGCCGCAGTCGCCGGACGTTTACTATGCCATGTTCCGAAGGATGAAAGTCACACAGCGACTGAATATCGTTCGACTCGATGTGGATTCTTTCGTGTCCGGAGTGGCGGATCCGACCGACGGAGAAGTTGCCGCGTTCTTCGCAGAGCATCAGAAGAATTTCCCCGGCATGGAGACCCCGGGTTCGCCCGGCTTCCAGCAACCTGCGAAAGTGAAGCTCGCCTACGCGGAAGTCGCCTACAAGGATGTGGAATCCGAGGTAACGCCACCGACCGATGCTGAGGTCGAAGAGTATTACAACAGCAACAAGGATAAACTGTATCGCAAGCCAGTGATGCCCGCCGAGGAGCCCGGGAGTGAACAAACCCCGGCCTCGGATGGTTCAAAGCCTGCTGACTCGGCCGCACCGACTTCCCCGACGGCTCCCCAGCCGGACGCTCCAGCGCCGGATGCGCCGAAATCAGAAGACCCAAAGCCGTCTGAAACTCCTGCGGAACCCGGGAAGGAAGAGCCAAACTCGGACGCTCCTGCAGAAGCCCCGAAAGCCGAAACGACTCCGGAAGCTCCTCCAGGTACAGAAGCCCCGAAGGAAGAGCCCAGGGCCGACGCCGGTGATCAGTGCCTTCCATTCACTCAGGAGCCTGAGCCGAAATCGGAACCGCAGCCAGCCAACGACACACCAGCGGCCGCCGAGCAGGTGACGGAATCAGCGAAGCCAGCAGAGGACACGACTCCGACCGTCCCCGCAGAAGCCAATGCAGCGGCAGCCGTTCAACAGCCCGCAGCGGATGGAACGAAGCCTGAAGGGAAGCCTGGTGACGCAACCCCACCGGAGTTTGTCATTCCGACGGTGGAGTATTTTCCGCTGGATGAACAGCTGAAGGGCGATATCCGTGACTCCATTCTTCAGGAACGAGTTCGCAAGGCAATCGACGAGCGCATGAACGGCCTGAGTGCTGATCTGAAGGCACTCGAGAAAGAACGCAGTGCCACGCGTCGGAAAATTGTCGCCGGCAAACCCAGCATTGAAGCCATGGACTTGTATGAGCAGATGCGAGACGAAAACGAGAAGCTTGTTGCGGGCATGAAGGCTGCCGCTGAAACGCGGAAATGCAAGTTTGTCGAAACGAAGCTGATCAACTTTGAAGAACTCGCCGAAGGCGAAACTTACCGAGTCGGAGCAGCAACAGATGCTTCAGCCGGAGCGTTTGGACAGGATGGTGCGTCTGTTGCACAGCAGGCCGCCAACCTTTTCCCGCAGGAAATTTCCAATGACGCGAACCTCTTCCAGCACCGACGTGCCATCCGAAATCGAAATGATTTCAACGGCAATGAATCTCATTTTGTCTGGTGGATTGTGGAGTTTGCTGAACCACACATCCCAGCCCTGAGCGATGAGGGAATTCGTGAACAGGTCGTGCTGGAATGGAAACGACAGAAGGCTCGTGACCTCGCAAAGAAGCGAGCCGAGACTCTTGTCACTCTGGTGAAGGACGATCAAGCCAGACCTGAAGCGGAACGAAAAGGATTTCAGGCAGTGCTGGAGGGCCAGACCATTACCGGCAGCCCTGAAACCACTGCAGCGGCCGTACGACAGACGCAGACATTTTCGTGGATTGAACAGTCCATGACTCCGTCGATGAACTTTCGTCAGCAACGTCAACTGAGGCCGTCATCCGTCACTTATGCCGATGAAGCAGGAGGCACGGTTCGGGGTGCGGGCTACGAATTCATGAAGACGGTGTTTGAGGAACTGCAGAATGACCAGCCGGGAATTGCGACCTCGGATAATCTGGCCATCGTCTATGTGGTCCAGCCGATCGAACGGTCCTCCGACGAAGAAGTGCTTCGCCAGCAGTTCATGACCGAAGGAAAGCAACTTGGCACGCCCGCAGGAAGCGGTGTGACCGACCTCGCCGGCGAGATGATCGGCAGCCGGATTCGCTCGGAATGGACCCAGTCCATCTGGGACAAGTACGGAGTCAATCGCGGATCAGGCAACTAGAGTCTTCTCAGGGATGCCCGCCTGGTGTCGCATTCGGAACCGGATCTGTCCTGTTCCTGTTTCGAACGAACAAATGCACGATCCCATTCAGTCCTGCTCACCTGCAGAGTGAATGGTTACCGTGCTGAAGCGTGATCAGATCGTGTTGCAGTTCGCCGGGGCCGAGCAATTCTGCTTGGCCCTCTTTTTGTTCCTGGTAGTTCATCTTATGGTTCAGATTCTGCCGTTTTCTGGCTGGCGTTATGACCTCAGCCAGGTGGGTGACCTTGTCGCAGTCACATCACCCTCCGCGG
>JBKDRW010000122.1:0-7902 GCA_046341255.1 Planctomycetota bacterium | reverse complement strand
GGTGGTGCTCTCCGCTGACCCGGTGACACGACTGATGAAGCAGAGGGAACACGATATCGCTGACGTTCGGTCATGGATTCCCGACTGTCCGGAATGGCTCGCCCGTTCGATTCAATCAATGACCCGTCGCACACCGGAACTCCGTCCATCCAGTGCGGCCGAGGCATTGAAGCAATGGCGACTATTCGCCGGAATCAGTCTTTCAGCAAGCCGACGAATTGTTTCGACCATCCCGGATCGTCGCGACCGGGAACAGCGAAAGTCCATCAGCACTCGTCATCGAAAGCGTCCGGGATTGTTCTGGCCGACATCCGCCGCGGCAGCACTGTCTGTCTGCGTCATTCTGGCCGCTCGTTCCGGCATACTGCCGTCGAACCTGACGCTCAGTCGGCTTGCAGCTCTGGCAAATCATGATCGTTCCCCGCGCGTCGAAACAATCCCCGAACAATCTCCGATTCCATCGGGCCCGCAACCATTGCCAGCCGTTGATGCGGACGGTCGCATCCTCCTGCAGCCGGGAGTTCATTACATCGCGGCCCGTCGAGACTTCCCGGGAACCCTGCAGATTCTCTGCGACTCTCAGCCATCGGCAGTCATCGAAATCACACGAAACGCTCCATGGATTCTCAGCGGCCGCACTGTCGACCTGCGAGGCATCAGGCTGATGCAGCAAGAGCCGCTTCCAGCCGAAGATCCGGCAGGCTCTGACCCGAACGCATCGCTGGCTCAGCAACTGCTGGCGGTACAGTGTGAAACGCTCAGCCTTCAGCGCTGCCTCGTCCAGTCCCCGTCGTCGAAGGCGGAATTCGTCGGAGTCGAATGGCATCGACCTCGGGGCAGTGAAGGTGTTGTGGCGGTCACTGATTCCGTCTTTGCGGGCGGCGGTTATGGTCTCTCCATGAATCATCCGCCTCGGAGGCTGGAACTGAATAATGTTCTGATCGCCAATCGAGGCGGAGGCCTGCTGACGGAGTTTCAAAAATCTGATGCCGAATCCTGGAATGTTTCACTGCGCAACGTGACGCAGAGATTCGGTTTCAGTCTCCTGGACGCGATTGTACATCACGACGGAATTCGCTCCCTGTCACTCAACGTCTTAACCGCCGAGTGTGCCTTTGCTCCACAAACAGCCGTGGTTCGGATCAAAACGCCGAATTCGTGGAGGTCTGAGCAGATCAAGGCATCTTTCAGAGCTGCCGAGTCTGGAAACCCGGCCGTCATTTCGCCGAATGTTCTGCCGGTTGTCTACATTGACCCGTCGCTCGGGCAGACCGTCGCTTTACCTGAATCTCAGTTACTCGAAGAAGACTTGCTGCCCGCCGAATTGCAGTTTGAAGATTCGGAAGCAACCGCAGGCGACAGTTCGAAAGTTGCCTGGATCGGCTCGAAGCTGCAGGATTTTGACGGTCCGAAGCTGACCGACCGCATGCCGGGAATCATTCCGGAAAATCTGCCACCCGAGTAGTTCCTCGGCGAGACCCGGATCTGACGAGCATTTCATGACTGCCGACCTCAAATCGCTGATTCACACCAGGCACACTTCGCGTCATCGCGTTTACTGACTGCGTATGCTCGCATCGCGAGCATGCGCAGACTGGAATTGTCCTTCCCCGAACATCTCCGGACCTGCGACTCCGGCCACGTCGAAACTGTGTTCGTCAGCAATTGACGAAGATTCAGAATTCGCTGACGGGGCAAATCTTGAAAACCCGCCTGAGCCCCGACGAACCTTTCCCCTCGGATGGTGTCGGCATTTCACATGCAGAGAGGAGGGAGCGGCAATGGGGCTGATTCACACAAGTCAGGAACTGGAAGTCAAACTCCGGAATTGGGAGCAGGAAAAAGCCACCGCCGACCTTGATCGGACCGCGTTCGAATGGCGTACCGCCGCACTGCTGAGCGACATTCGTGTGTCGCGTGCGTGGACATTTCTTGGCATGCGAAGTTTCGCAACGTTGGCCATCAGAAAAATGCGATTGCGCCAGACCGTCGCGAAGGAAATGGCCGACACCTATGACGCGTTGATGCAGACTGACGTCAAGATGGATCAGCTTTCGGACATTTCGTGGGAAAAGATCCGAATCATCATCCCGATCCTCAGGAATGAGCCGTCGGAAAAGTGGCTGGAACTGGCTCGCCTTTTGTCTGTCACGGAACTGACGCTGGCCGTTGATCGCCAGAACGCAGAAGATGCTGATCAGTCCTTCCGTCATCATTCGTCAGGCGGAAACGCGACTTGGGTCAGACCACTTCCTCGATGCGGGTTCTTCGTACGCCAGTCAGACTGGCATCAACTGTGCTTTTCATTATGGCATCAACAGAATGCGCTGCTGCTGGGTCACTCCGGTGCGGGAAAAACGGAGCTTTGCAGTCTGCTGGCAGAAGAGTTTGGACGCCAGGTGTTCAAGATCAATTTTGGCGCGACGAGCGAACCACGATCGGCCCTGATCGGTTCAGTTCACCTGAATCGAGAGCAGGGAACGTGGTTCGCCGAATCACGGTTCCTCCGCGCGATTCAGACTCCCGGCATGGTCATCATCATGGATGAGTTGTCTCGCTGCCGCCGCGAGGCATTCAATATCATCCTGCCGCTTCTTGACGGTCAGAAATACATCGCTGTTGACGAAAACCCGAACATGAGCCTGGTTTATGTTGCTGAAGGAGTGACGTTTCTCGCGACGGCCAATCAGGGAGTGGAATATACCGGAGCTGAAACGCTCGATCAGGCCGTCAAGGATCGTTTTCACGTGATCCTTGACCTTGATTTTCCGCCAGCTTCGGAAGAAGTTCGGATTCTGGCGGTACGAACCGGAATTCAAAAACACCATGCTGAGACACTGGTTCGAATCGCACAAGATCAGCGCGGCCTCGCTGGCGACGGTGCGTTTGTCAGTCCCGTGTCAACGCGAACTCTGCTGGCGGCCGCAACACAGATTGCGCACGGAATTGGTATGAAAGAGGCATTGCGGTACTGCGTGGCCTCCCGCTTCTCGCAGGATGGCGCGGGAGCCAGCGAACGCAGCCAGTTCGACGTTCTCGTTCAGAAACACCTTGGAACCACCTGACGCAGAACACAGAGACTCATCTCCGCTGCGACAAAGATGTTGCGGAGGCCATCGACTCGCTGCGAAGCTCTGTCGAACAACGCAGGTGCAGATCACCGCAAAGGATGCTTCCCATGACTCCGATTCCCTGGCCGCTGCTCGAAGCGGATCGACTCAAGGAAGCCGATCTGGATGCCATGGAAACTCTGAACCGCTCCGGCGATACACTGACGAAGGCCGACGAGCGTGAACGCTGGATGCTGCGTATGCTGCCGCGGCTGCTACAGGTCACGCGAAGTCTGCGAGTTCCCCACGATTGTGAATTTCGAGTTGCAACACGTCTCGACAAGGCTCTGGGCTGCGCAGGATTTCGCGATGCGCCAAAATCCTTTGGGCAGCCATTTATTCTCGTCGACCAGAAGGGATTTGACCTGTGTCATACCGGGCATTTGTTTGCATTTTATCGCGGACTCGTCGTTCATGAATCGGGTCACATTCTGTTCACACGTGACGGGTATGCTCGAAAAAAGAAACTGACCAGCGCGTTTGCCCGAGTGATTCATAACTACCTCGAAGATGTTCGCATCGAATCATTGCTGCGTCATACTGCACCGGGTTTTGCAGAATCTCTGCACCTTCTGAGATGCATCACCGACTATCCGGTGACAGTTTTGTATCGAGATCGGTTTCACGTTCTTCCGGATATCGACCGCATCCATTTTTTGATGTATTCCATGCTGATCTGCCCGCATCTTATGACGGCTGAAATGCAGCAGTGGCAAACGCTCGATGGCCGTGTCCCGTTCGAAGATCTGCTGATCATTTTGTGCCATGAGCCCCGCACGGAATCAGAGGTTGCGGACCTCACAATCAATCTGGAAAACTATATCACTGAACGTCGCAAAGCCTTCCCGACACTTGCTCAGTTTGCACTGACCGAAGAGTCCGAACGCAACATTCATTCCCGAATCCTTCGTCAACTCGAAGCTGATCGCGAGGACAAGGCCATCGCTTCGCGAGAGACAGCCGATATGGTGGCCTCTCTCGTCGATTCCGCGGAGCAATTGGCTCGCATTCCGCGTGCTGACCTGCGCGCCGCGGCGGACCGGCTTCTGGAGATCGGCATCCAACTGGAAGCCTGCGATGAGATCTCTGACGTTCAGCGAGGGCGACGATTCAGCCTTGATTCTCTGTCTCGGGGTCAGAATCAGAAAACTCAGGTCACTCATCCGTTTTCACGAGAAGCGGCCGAACGACTTGCAGATCCCTCTGCGGACGATCTTCGCGAGATTCGTGATTTCAATCGGGACCAGCCGTTGCGCACGATGGCCGCAGCATGGACATGGGGAAAAGAACGGCGGACGGAAATCGAAAATGCCCCGGTGACTGCGGAGTCGTCACGGATTTACGCTGAGCGTCGGGAAACCGTACTGAACCAGATCTGCGTTCTGAGATCCGTGTTTCGGCTGCGGTTTCAGCAGTCGACGGAATATATCAAAATCCGGGAACAGGTTTCCGGGCGAATCGATGCCAGACGACTGGCCATCGCTGCCCATTCGGATCGGGTCTTCCTGCAGGAGCAGGAATCCACAGCCCCAACCACACTTGTGATCGGATTGTTGCTCGACGAATCCGGCTCAATGCTCCGCAGTGACCGAGCGGTCCATGCGGCAAATGCTGCTGTCATGATTGTCGAGGCTGCTCGGAACCTGCCGAACACCATGGTGGAAGTGTTCTCGCACACGTCTTCGGGAAGGAGGAATGAACATTGTCTGGTTCGTCGTCTTTATGGTCGAACTCAGAAGCGTGCTGAAGCGATCGGCACGTACCCCGCGAACGCTTCTGAAAACTACGACCATCAGGCCATTCTGACGACCGCCGAGTTGCTCGGACAGACCGGCCCCACTCGGGCAATTCGGATCCTGATTGTCCTGAGTGACGGTCTTCCATCGGGGTTCGAATACTCCGGCGAAAAGGCAATCGATGCTACTCGCGACGTCGTCATCAATCTGCGTCGACGCGGCATGAAGGTGCTGAATGTGGCCATCGCTGATTATTGCGCCGAACAGATTTTCGGCGCCGAGAATACATTGAAGCTGACGACTCTGCCGGAACTCGTCAATCAGTTTCGCCGCGTTCTGACACGACTTCTGCGAACCGTGCCGCGCTGACTTCAGTCATGCATGATCAGGTGACGCGTGGCACCCCAAAGGTCTCACGATCAATAGCCCGGTCACTCATCCTGCGACGAGCGAAGCACTTCTTCTGCCAATGCTTCAAAATCAACTCGATTCAGCGATGCACTGACAAGATCCTGATACACGCCATCCGTTTGCGCCATCGCTTCCGTTGTCAGTTGTTGACGCATTTTGCGAGCCAGCAGCAGCTTTGCCGCCTCGGTTTCGCTCACGGTTCCCGACTTGACCGCCGGGGAGTTTCTCGCCGCCTGCAATTGTCGCCTCGCCTCTTCCACCCAACGCTGATTCTGTTGAGGTTCCTCGAGGATAGAATCCGCAACCATCGTCGTCTCCGTGTCAGTATTTTCGCGAGTGTTCAGGCTTCCGCGCCCTCGGCCCGAAGTTCGATTCTTCGCCCCCGGCACCTGGCCGCTGAATTCCTGATTGAAGACCCCGGCCGAATCTTTGGGACGGTCAGAGCTTCCGGACATGCTGAATCCGATAGGATCCACAAAATACTTTGCGACGGAGTCTTTGACTTTCTGATCCTGCGATACCAGCCACATGACCATAAAGAAGGCCATCATGGCGGTCACAAAGTCCGCGTATGCGACTTTCCAGGCACCACCTCCACCCATGATCAGACTCCCTCAGATTCAATCAATCAGTCGACATCCTGTGCACGCACCATCGTCTGCTGACAATTCTCAGTTGCTTTCTGTTCCAGCCAATTCCATTCGCCAGATCTGCAAGCTTTCGACAATCATAGTTCCTGTCCTGAGGAAGCCGTGCTTCCTGCACACCGGAGGCACTTTCCACCATCAATGATGCTGATCAGGCTCATCCGCTTCATACGCCTGTCAATCAAGGTCGCCCGATGGAAAAAGCGTCAGGGAAGAAGTTGCAGGAATCCGTCTGGACCGCGATCAACCGGTTCGGACGATTTGTCTTAAGAAAATCTTCTCCATGGAATTCAGCGCTACTTCGCAGCGTCGACTTCCTTCAACATCTCATCCAATTCTTTGGAGGAGGGCTTCACGGCCGTGCCGCAGCCACGTCGCACGTTATCCATCACGGCACGAGGAGATCCACCGCCGGCAAAACCGACGATCGCCGCCACAATCACCCGTCGAAGTGCAACTTCCTCATGTCCGAGGGCCGACATCGCACCTGCCGTCGGAGCAACCATGCCATAGGACATCAGAATTCCAAGAAACGTTCCGACGAGAGCAGCACCAACCTTGTGCCCGATTTCTTCCACCGGACCACCAATCGCTCCCATTGTGACCACGATACCAAGTACGGCCGCAACAATTCCGAAACCCGGAAGACCATCCGCAGTCGACTGCAACGCATGCACCGCAGCGTGATGTTCTTCCTCAAAAACATGAATCTCGGTTTCCAGAAGAGACTGGAGGTTGGCTGCGTCATTCCCCTCCATCGCTCCCTGTAACGCTCCTGTCATGAATTCCATCAGATGATGATCATGCGAAACCTTGGGGTACTTCTGAAATGTTGCATTGTTATGACCTTCGGCCAGAATGCTCTCCCATGCCAGCATGCCATCACGCCTCGCGATTCGGAAAAGCTCGTAGAGCAGCTGGAAAACCTGTCTGTAGGTCTGCTTTCCGCAGTTACCTCCTTTCAGCGTGGTGATCAAACCATGCATCAGATCCTTGAGAACTTTAGGAGGCGAACTGCAGACCATCGCACCCAGAGCCGCGCCGCCGATGGTCACCAGTTCTGACGGATGGATGAGCGAATGAATGTGCCCTCCCGCCATGGTGAAGCCCGTCAGAACGGACCCGATCACGATGATAATTCCCACAATGACCAGCATGGTCGCTATTCCTCCGAAAGGATCCGTTCGATCACTTTCCGAATCCCGCTCGAAATTCGAACCATCCCGATCGTCAGCAGGTGCCCGGCAGAGACAATGGGGAGCTTTCGGCTTATCGTGAGAAACAGGCAGAACTTGCCTGTTTTCAGGTCAGCAAAAACCCGCGGGATGCAGGTCAGGCCGCAGATTCGCTATAACCGATCCTCGCGTCATCAACCTCCCTCGTTTGAGTCCCGTGCACACCATCCAAAGTGGTGGCAGACAGCGTCACGAGGACACAACGACGGAATCAGATCTGCTGCCCGTCACCGACAGGCAAATTACGACAATCACCGGGCAGGCCGCATAGACCATTACACAGTTACCCCATTGCTGGCCGGGCTTACGGCGGCCAGCGAGGGATGATTTCGCACAATTCGATCAAACGCAGGTGCCGTCATCAGTGTTGTCACGAGGGCCATGACCACCAGCATTGCGAAAAGCTCATCCGAGATGAGCCCCTTCTCACGCCCGATGTTGATGATGATGAGTTCCATCATGCCACGGGCATTCATTAACACGCCAATGCTTAACGCCTCGCGATTCGGAATCCCGGTCATCCGCGCGGCTCGCCAACATGCCAGTCCTTTTCCGGCGATGGCGACCACCAGAACCAGCAGGCAGTAACCCCAGTCACTGACCGTATCGAGCAATCCGATTTTTGTATTCAGGCCGCTGAACGTAAAGAACAGAGGCAGCAGCAGAGCCAGCGTCAGCGGCTCAATTCTCGCCGTCGCGTCAGATGTCATTCGGCCGCGCGGAATGATGGCTCCCATGACGAATGCCCCGAAGACAGCATGCA
>JBKDRW010000121.1:0-4624 GCA_046341255.1 Planctomycetota bacterium | reverse complement strand
GCACAGGTGAGCCCTGATGGGAAAGACTGGAAACTCGTCGCGAGCGGCTTCCGCAACCAGTATGACATTGCCTTCAATCCTGACGGTGAACTGTTCACCTACGATGCCGACATGGAATGGGACGTGGGTTCTCCCTGGTATCGCCCGACACGCGTGAATCATGTCACCAGCGGCGCGGAGTTCGGCTGGCGTTCCGGAACCGGCAAGTGGCCGGCCTATTATCCGGACAGCCTCGGTTCTGTGATTGATATTGGCCCCGGGTCCCCCACCGGTATCACATTTGGAACCGGAGCCCGATTTCCGGCGAAGTATCAGAAGGCTCTGTTTATCTGTGACTGGAGCTATGGCGTGGTTTATGCCGTTCATATGTCTCCGGACGGAGCCACTTACAAAGGTGAGTCAGAACGATTCCTCTCAGCCGCACCGCTGCCGGTAACTGACATTGTCATCAACCCGGTTGACCAGGCCATGTATTTCACCATCGGTGGTCGCCGAACTCAGTCCGGGCTTTATCGAGTCACCTACCAGGGGACCGAAACAACAGCGCCGGTCGTTGCAGAGAAAGATGCGGGGCAGGAACTTCGCGATGTGCGCCAGCAACTGGAATCGCTGCATCATGCAGGAGCCGAGGATGCCGTCAACAGGGCATGGCCATTTCTGGGACATAACGACCGTACGATTCGCTTCGCGGCGCGGACGGCCATTGAACATCAGCCCGTGACCGGATGGCAGGATCGAGCCCTGGCGGAAAATGCCAGTGCCGACTCAAGAATCACTGCCCTGCTGGCACTCGCGCGATGCGGCGAGAAATCGCTGCAGGGATCTTTGCTGCAGTCATTGGCTCAGCTGAATGCAGATTCCCTGACCGAAGATCAGATGCTGGATGCCATGCGAGTGGTCGGCCTGTGCTTCATCCGTATGGGGCAGCCGGAGCCTCAGATGGCCCGCGATGTCGCCTCCGTGCTGACGGACATGTATCCTGCGAAAAGCCCCCGGATGAACCGCGAACTGTGCCGACTGCTGTGCTACCTCGGCGACTCAGATGTTGCGGAAAAAACGCTGACTCTGCTGGAATCTGCAGGGAGTCAGGAAGAGCAGATCCATTACGTCTACTGCCTGCGTGAACTGAAAGGCCCGTGGACGCTCGACCAGCGTAAACGATTCTTTATGTGGTTTGTGAATGCAACGACGTTCCGAGGTGGAAATTCATTCTCCGGATTCATCAAGAATATCCGACAGGAAGCAATCGACCATCTGACGGACGAAGAAAAGCTGGCTTTGAAGGATGTGCTGGAAATGCAGCCGACCGGAACAGCCAACCTGGTGGAAGCCGCATCAAGACCCCTGGTCAAAGAATGGAAAGTGGAAGACTTGCTGGCCGATGTGGAAGCCGGTCTGTCGGGGCGAAACTTCGAAAATGGCCGCAAAATGTTTGCGGTGACGGCATGCTTCAAATGTCACCGTTTCGCAGGAGACGGTGGTATCGTCGGACCAGAATTGACAGCGGTGGCTCGTCGATACAACGCACGGACCATGCTGGAGTCCATCATCGAGCCCAGCAAAGTGGTGTCGGACCAGTACGAAGCCACCCAGTTTGTTCTGTCAACGGGCAAGACCGTTGTGGGGCGTGTGGTGAACCTCAACAGCGATAAGATCATGGTCTGCGAGAACATGCTGGAACCAGGTAACCTCACAACCGTCGTTCGCGACGAAATCGAGGAATCTCTGGTATCAAAATCATCGATGATGCCGAACGGACTGATCAATACCCTCAACAAAGATGAAGTGCTGGACCTGATTGCCTATCTCCAATCCGGAGGAGATCCGGAATCGCCAGTGTTCAAAGGCAGCAGGAAAACTGCAGAAGCCAAACCCAAAACGGAGAACTCCATGTTTACTGAAGCTGGTCATACCGTCGATTCGATCGAACTGGTGAAGGAACGCGTCGCCAACAAGTCCGCAGTTCTGCTCGATGTTCGTGAGCAGAATGAATGGGATGCCGGTCACCTGACCGATGCTCAGTTCCTCCCCCTGAGCAAAATGAAAGATCCGGCCGCTGTGACGGAAGCACTGGCACCGCTTCCGAAGGATAAACCCATTTACCTGCACTGCCGGTCCGGGGGGCGCGTGCTTCAATTTGCCGACATCGTTGCCGGAAAGGGTTACGATATCCGTCCGCTGAAGGCTGGTTACGAACGCCTCGTGGAATCCGGATTCCCTAAAGCACAGTAGCAGGTCGGTGACATCAGAGTGTGTGTTCGCCTCGGCGAACATGACGCCGGCTGCCGTCAGCCACACTGCCAGTCTCAGCGGCCCGCCTCGACATCCGGTCGGCGGGCCGTTTTTTATTTTCGGCCCTGCGGCGCAGTCACTCGACTGATGAGCAACCTCGCCGCCGCAAACTCCGCAGCTCGCCCGACAAAATTCCCCGCAGCAGGATCGCGGCTCACGCCAGCAGTTCGTCAATCTTATGACCGCCGTTCACGATGGGGACCGGCCGACCAAGCGGCGTATGATAAACCTTGTCTGCATCGACACCCATCAATGCAAAAACGGTTCGAAGCAGATCCTGGATCCCGTAGGGCCGCGTCGTCGGGAAACTGGCTGTTTCGTCACTCGCGCCGATCACGGCACCTCGTTTGATCCCGCCACCAGCCAGAATCACTGTCTGACATTGTGACCAGTGATCTCGCCCGGCATCCTTGTTGATACGAGGAGTTCGGCCCATTTCACCCATCATGATCACAAGCGTCTCATCCAGCATACCGCGTGCGTCCTGATCCTGAAGTAACGCACTGAAGGATCGGTCAGTCGGAGGCCCGAGCGCTTTTTCATGACTTGTGAAATTGTCAAAGTGGGTATCCCAGCTGCCATGCTCAATCCCGACGAAGCGACAGCCAGCCGTGACAAGGCGACGAGCCAGCAATGCACATTGGCCGATGGAACTGAGCCCGTACCGTTCACGTGTCTCTGTCGGCTCTGAGTGAATATCAAACGCGGTGCGAGCGTCTTTGGATGTCACCAGACTCATCGCCTGATCGTAATACGATGTCATCATCTCCGGACGCCCGGTCGCAGACTGTGACTCACTCAGCTGTTCGGTCGCGGCCAGCAACTGCTGTCGACGAGCAAAACGATCGGCAGCGACATTCTGTGGCAGATCAAGATCGCGCACCCTGAAGTCCGGCTGAACGGGATCATTGTCAATCGTAAATGGTGCGTACTTCGCGCCGTAGAAGCCGGGGCCACCCGGGCCCAGTGGATTCGGAACTTCAACGTACGGAGGCATAGCCCCGTTTGCGCCGAGCTCGCGGCTGATAATACTGCCGATCGATGGATAAAGCTCATTGAAGGGAACGCCCTTCGCCTGTCCATCAGCAAAACTCGGGGGATAACCGGTCAACAGCCAGTGTCTTCCGGTCTGATGAGCATTGTCATTGTGGCTGTGCGATCGCAGGATGGTGTACTTGTCGGCAATTTTCGCGCAGTGCGGCAGCAGTTCGCTGATTTGAGTACCGGGGACATGTGTTGAAATCGGATTGTAGGGACCGCGGATTTCCTTTGGGGCGTCAGGCTTCAGATCCCACATGTCGATATGACTGGGACCGCCTTCGAGCATAAAGAAAATGCAGGCCCTCGCTCTGGCCGGAAGAACGGTCGAAGCCTCCGCCTGCAACTGCAGAAGCGTCGGCAGTGTGAGCCCTCCCAGCAGCCGCGTCGCCCCCAGAGTCAGCATCCGACGACGAGCAATTCCGTCACAGTAGCGACGGGACGATCCAAACGTTCGTGTCACGTCAGACATAGTACTTACTCACATCGAGCCATCATCAGAAAAATTTCGACAACGTTCCGGCAACTCAGCACGCGAATCACCCGTATGGTCCCTGATCAGCCGACGCTGCAGGGATCAACCCGGTGTCTGCAGGAATCGACCCTGTCCAGGGCCTAGTGATTGAACACAAACTCCCGCGTATTCAACAGCGTCCACAGAATATCCTCCGCCCCGGTGCGACGTGATTCCGCGGAGAGCAGAGCCTCCGTCATCAGGGTGCGTTCCGACGGCTTCGGATACCGAGCCAGCACTGTCAGATACAATTCATCAATCAAACGGTCATCCGCCGGATTCTGATCAATCAACCTCGCCACCAGTCCATTGCGATGCTCAACACGGGCTGACGTCGTTTCAGAATTCATCAGATGCAGGGCCTGGGCAATGCTGGGCTCTGTTCCGCGTTCGCAGGCACACACCGTCTGTCGAGTGGGTCGGCCGAAAACCTGAAGAAAATGGGATGGCAGCTTATTATCCCAGAGTTCCACGGCACGGTAGCCCACGGGCCAGCCATCGAATTGTTCCGGCACAGCCGTCACCTGCGACACAGCATCGAGGAGCACTTCGGCCGGCATAGGTTTCCATAGTGCATGTGAATAATTCTGATCGTCCAGACGATTGGCTGCATTCGGTTGTGAAGCTCGCTGATAGGCCTGCGATGTTGCCAGCGTACGAATCAGAGCCTTCAGGTCATAATTGACTTCGATGAAGTGTTACTCCAGAGCCAGGAGCAGAGCTTCGTTTGACGCGGGATTTGTTGCGCGAAGGTCATCAAGGGGCTCGACAAGCCCTCGG
>JBKDRW010000120.1:0-6171 GCA_046341255.1 Planctomycetota bacterium | reverse complement strand
CGTGCAGGCTCACGGCCGAAAAAATAGTCCGGATACTCCCAATGCCGTCGCCGACCTTCAGAGTTTTCAGTCACGGCGGTCACTTCATCCGTCAGCTTTTGGAGGATGTCGGAATCGAGCAACGGATCGCGGGTTTCTTTCCTCCATGCGCGGAGCTGTTCGCTGAGTTCATGAAGGATGACTGTATGTTCCGGCAGCTCCGCCAGATTTCGGAATTCGCACGGGTCCGCGCTCAGGTCATACAGTTCAAATCGTGGAGGCTGCCTCATGAGAGCGTAGGCAGCCCTGACCTCGGGAGCGGCCTGGCTGATTTCGGACGGAAGATTCAGACCGCCGGGGACTCCTCGAGCGATCGCCTCTTTCGACAGTTTTCTGTGCGTTGCATCGAAATCGGGATGGATCGTGTGTGGAAGCAGGTTTTCAATCAGCTTGAATTTCGACGTTCGGACACATCGCTGCGGAAAATAAGACGCTGCGGCCGTGTGGGTATGATATTCGGCAAACAGATGATCTCGCCAGCCGGGGGCTGAGTCGGTCTCTTGAAACAGAGGTTGCAGCAAGCGGCCCGGGAGATCCGGAACGGGAATCGTCCCGGCGGCATCAAGGATGGTTGGCATCAGGTCAATGGTCGAGACAAGTTCTTTGCGTGCCTGAGGCTGTATGTGATCAGGCCAGCGAAAAATCAGCGGAACGCGAAGGCCGCCGTCGTAGCAGGTTCGTTTCCCACGCAGCATGTCGGCACCGTGGTCACCCATGTAGATCACCAGCGTGTTTGCTGCTCTGCCGCTGCGTTCCAGCGCAGAAAGGAGTTCGCCCACGCAGATGTCGAGGCGTTCGAGAGAGTTGTAATAGTCCGCGACCATTTCTCGCATTCCCGCAGGATCGATCCCCATGTAAGACATCGCCCTGACCTCGGGCCCGGTCTGTGGTGATGCAGGCAGTCCATCGACCTGTCTTAGCCACGGATCATGGGCATCCGGAAAATTGACACTGAGAAAAAATGGCTTCTCAGAGGCCGAAAAGAAGGTCTCCGCATGTCTTGAATATTCACGCAGTCTCCTGCGATTGAAGTTCGAGCCCGCGATCTCCTGAAAGTCAAACGGAAATGCGGCTTCCGGATTGATGTGCAGCTTTCCAATGATGCCCGTTCGATAACCAGCCTGTTTCAGGCTGCGAGGCAGGTTCGGTGTTGCGGGGGCGTACATGCGAAACCCCCATGTGGCGAGTCCGATCTGTCCGTGCTGATGCGGATACAATCCGGTCAGCAGGCTCGCTCTCGACTGACTGCAGCCTGCCTGGGGAACAAAAGCATTCTGAAATCGAATGCCCTCGCTGGCGAGGCGATCTAGATTTGGTGTGCGTGCGTTCGCATCACCATAGCAACCGAGTTCCGGCCCGTTGTCTTCGGAGACGATCAACAGGATATCAGGCTGACGGGCATCAACACTGCTCGCAGAAATCACGCAGATCAGGAAACTGCAAAGCACACAGCTCAACGGAGGATACGACATTCGTGAGAACCGTTCTGCTTCAGCAGGGACGACAGCAGGCCGCCTGGCATCGGAAGATTTTGTCTGAAACTGTCCATTCCGTCCCGCACTGTCCGAGATCCATGTGGTCCTCGAATCGCAGGAAGTGGCGACATGGCAGACATGTGGTAACACTGGGCAGCTGAATTTTCGACATGGATGGCAAGCCGTATTTCAAAACTCAGGATGTTCCGCGGGGAAGTGGACAGCGACATTCATTTTGCCTGCCTCGCTTTTTTCTTTCGATCAATCGTCTCGTTTGTCGGGGCCGTACCCGGATTTGTGACCGACGGCTCCTCCGGGTCCTGGGAAAGAAGCCCATCAAAAGCCGCCTGCAGGTTCTGTCGAGCGGTCCGAGCCTCGATCGCCATGTTGTCATTCGTGACTTCGGTTTCCTGCCACGGTGCGTTCTGCATATCAAAAAACTCACCAGACATCGTCAGTTTCCATCGATCGTTGCGGACATAACGATCGTTTCCGAGCTGAACATAGACCCATTCTCGAGGTGCTCCGCGATGACCCTGCAACTGCGGTGCGAAACTGTGTCCGTCGATCGTGACTTTTGCAGGCAGAGAGCCTCCGGCCAGTTCGCTGAAGGTCGGAAAGAAATCCGTGACACTGATCAGGTCTTTGCTGACCTTTCCGGCCGGTGTGGTCCCCGGCCAATTGACGAGCAGTGGCACGCGGCAGCCGCCTTCGTTGAGTTCACCTTTTTTGCCATGAATCCGGCGGCCGTGAACTGTATGAGCCCCTTTTGTTGAGCCGTTGTCACCCGCAAACACAATCAGTGTGTCTTCGCGAAGTTTCAGACTCTCCAGTTCTGAGATCAGCTGGCCCACGAGCTTGTCGAGGTAGGCGATATTATCAGCATGAAGGTCCGGCATTGGTCCTGTGCTGTCTGGCGTTCGCTGCAGCTTGTAATGAATCAATGGTGTCGGATAGTAAACAAAAAACGGTTGGTCGCGATGGAGCCGCATAAAATCGACGACAAACTTCTGCAGCAGATCGGGCCCGAAAGTCGTTCGATCACCACTCAGAATTCTGCCATTGTGATTGTAATCCGGAGCCCAGTAACGAGCTCGGCCGGTTTGCTCGCCATCATCTTCCCAGCGTTCACCCCAGATCATGAATTCATCAAATCCCCATCGCTCAGCATCCTCTTTCGTGACCAGATACTCGAGGTCCGACCATTTGCCGGCAACTGCGGTGGCGTATCCTGCCTGCTTCAGCACTTTGGCGATACACACTTCGTTCTGCGGTCGGGCCGCAGAACCAAGTCCATTGTTTGTCACTCCTGTACGAAAGCCATAACGTCCAAACATGCACATCGCTCGGGTCGGCGCACACAACGGAGCCGCAAAGCAGTACTCGAATCGTAGACCGCCCTCTGCGAGCGCATCGAGGTTGGGTGTTTCGTAAGCAGAGCCGTAACAACCGATGTCCGGGAGCCCGAAATCATCGGCCAGTACCCACAAGATATTCGGTCGACGGTCAGATGCCTCGGTGTGAATCGACATCGCCATGCAGGCGATCAGAGACAGGATCCATATGCAGCCGGAGAAGTTCATATGCATCAGTAGTTTGGAAAAATTTCGGGGGTGGGGAAGCGTTCCTCGAGACTGGATGCATCGTTCAGGAATTCCTCACGAGGAACCTGCACCTGAGGCCAGTTGCCGGGGCGGACACGAACAACGCGGCCCGGGCGAATCCCCTCGATAATCAGGTCCGTCTCAAAACGAATCTGGATTCCGCTGCTGCCATGCGGAGCTTCCCCGGGGTGCTGGATCACATCCACGATTGTCCCTCGTGACGCCATGTGCGCGGGACCGTAGGCGCCGTGAGTATGCTTGAGTGTATTCTCAACGGCATTCATCATCGCCGCAGTGTCCTTCCGGAAGTCGGCGTAGAGCGACTGGTCCATTCCACCAAATAGTGTGACCGTAACTGTTGCGCGGCCAAACCTGCCATATTCGACAGCATCGATCCACCCCGGCATCCAGCGACTCTGAATGAAAGCCTTGTGCACTTCCGTCTGATTCCTGGCCGCGCGATCCATGGCGTCATTGTCCAGCCAGATGTCTGAAATATGAAATCGAGTGAACACCCCATCGGGAGTTGGTTTCCATGTGATCCCGAGCAGCACAGCCTGACCGTCCAGACTCTTTTTTCCTTGCGCGGGCCAGATGCCTTCGGCAATCAGGTCCTGGATCATCAGCATTTCTCGACCGCGCCAGACACGAGTGGCTGCATCGAATGTCATCGCTTCCGTGGCAGATTTTTCTCCGCCTGATTCGCGGGGTTCTCGGGAAGCAACCATCTTTCCTGCGTTGTTCTGGATCTCCACGTCCTGCAACTTCCAGACCAGCCTGTTTCGCAGGCAATAACTGGGCTCATCTTCGAGGAGCGACACATGGTTCTCTGCCGGAAAGATGCCTGCACCGCGATTGTGATTTGCGTCCTTCGCCTTGCTGTCTACCGGAAGAACCGGCACCGCAGAAATTTTCGGGTCTGGTGGAAGAAATGCGTGAACATGCATGACGGTCCCCAGCGGCACGTCGCGAAGATCGGCGGGTGAGCCGTGGTACCGAACCATTCCATAGGGGAGCATGGCGATCGGGTGTGGATCATTTCGAAAGAACATGCCTGAACCCTGCAGACGAAGACTGCCTCGCCGATTGGCATGATCGACAAAAACAAGCTCCCCACGGTAGATGTGGGCCCGCGCGATCGGGGGAAAAGTTCCGGCTTTCGGCCGAAACGGCTCCGCGGATTGCTCGTGGTTGTTTGCTCCTTGTTCCTGGCTGAATGATGTCGAAGTTGAAAGCACCATCCATGCCCCAACAACCCAAAGCATCCTGAGGCTCCATGTGCCTGCGAAGCGGAGGCCGCGGATCATCGCAGTCCCGAGCCCTGAAAACCAAAGTCCGGAGTCTGCATTCGATCCGTCAGAGAGAAGAAGCACGGTTAATGGATTCATGGCGTTTGTCTTCGAAGAGGTGGTCGTTGCAAAATCTCGCGCGATGGCGCTGCCTGAGTTCGGTCGGTCGCTGCTTTGTGGCTCGTCATGTGGATGAACCCGTGCCTGCCAGATGCCCTCTCGGATTGACACGTGTGGGCAGGCGGCGTATGGGTGTGAAAGATGAACGATCTTTGATACCGGAACTCGAAATCAGAAACCCCCGGGGCCACGAAGCATGTTTCAGGCCCCGAGCGTCACTCCTCCATTGCTGTCCCCGAACCTGTCAATCTCCACGCCCATCTTACGGGCCATGAGCAGCAGCAGATTGCTCATGTGAGCATCCGGATTTGCCGGGCGGCTGCAGAGTGAATAATGCTCGGATGGCTTGTCGAGTTCATAGCCCTGGAAGTGACCCTGATTGAAGTCAAGGTGGCTGCCATGTCCAAGACCAAGTTCCGTTCCGCCAGCCAGCACCAGCGGCAGATTGGCGTTTCCATGGCTGTGTCCGTAGGACATACCGCTGCCGAATAGTGCCATCGTGGAGCCCAGCATAGGCTTCCCACTGATGTCAGTTGTTTCGCGGAGTCGTGTCAGAAAGTAACTGAACTGTTCGATTGCAAACGTATCGTAGTTCGTGAGCTTCTCCATGTAGCCCGGGTCGCCTCCGTGGTGACTCAGTTGATGTCGGGATTCGGTAATGCCGATCTCCGGAATGGAGAACGCATCACCTTCTCCGCCGAGGCTGAATGTGGCGACGCGAGTCACATCGGTCTGGAAAGCCAGCAGCATCAGATCGTAAACGGTACGGAAATAATCCCCTGCCATCGTTGCGGCGATGTCGCGATTCGTACGCTTCCGATCAGTTTCAGAAATGATTGGCAGTGGTGTATCGAGCCAGGCATCAGCGCGTCTCGTGCGGATCTCTGCTTCACGGACGGACGTGAGATACTGTTCAAGTCGGCCTTTGTCGGCGGCTCCCATCTTTTGCTCCAGTTGACGTACTTCTGCCAGGTTGTCATCAAGTACGCTCGCTTTACGACGCAGTGCTTTTCGCTGTGATTCCCTGCCACCCCTCGGTTCCTCAAACAGCGAAACAAAAATTTCGCTGCAGCGACGCAACGCCGGCAGCCCGACACCGTCCGCTGTCCATGCGAGTGACCCGCCGGTCAGTGCAATCTCCAGCGACGGATAACGCGTATGCTGTGCAGTGATCTCGGCAATCTTCTGGTCGACGGAAATGGTGTTGCGTTCCGATGGACCGATCTTCGCGCCGGTCAGCCACACATTGATGCAGTTGTGGTGATGGCCGAGGCTGCCAGGATGATGCAGGCCGCTGATCGGCGTGATCACATCACGATGTTTTTCCAGCGGCTTGAGCGATCGGGAAAATACATAATCCTTTCCCGGTGTCGTGATCTGATAATTCAGTGAGTGGACTCCATTGGCGAGATAAATAAACGCTGCTCTCCGAGGAGATTCATGATTCACCTCCGCGGCCCTGAGCGGAATCATGCACTCGAGAAATGGGAGAGGAATGCAGGTGCCCATGGCCCGCAGCGCATAGCGACGATCGATGAGCCAGGATTGGGAGAGAAAGTTCATGGTGCCTCCACGGCGTTTCGGAATTCAGGAAGGATCAAAGTTGCTGCGGAATGAGAAATGACAGATGAAGACTGAGTCGGG
>JBKDRW010000119.1:0-6621 GCA_046341255.1 Planctomycetota bacterium | reverse complement strand
GCCCACCGGCCTGGAGCCCGGCGGGACAGGCCATGGCCGCTGCAGCCGTAGCCATAAACTGACGTCGGGGAATGGTGATGGGCATGAAATCCTCCGGAATGGCCGAGACAAACATCTCGGTTGTGCGCCCCTGACAATACGAACTCAGCAATGAACGTGCAGCAGCCACAAGCTGTGACATCCCGATCCATCGTCACGAACGCGTCTTTCAGTCAGCCAGCTGCCATCCAGCAATGCGTTCTTCAACAGTCGTCTTTCTGGAGTGTCCAGCGGGATCAGACAGAGACAACTCGTCAATCGATAAAGACAAACTCACTCTGGTTCAGCATTAATCGACAGAAGGCAGCCAGACCGTGCCGGGTGATGTAGCCACGACTGAGTTCCGCTTCCTCGGCAATCGCATCACGTGCTGTTGTGAGTCGAAATGCCAGTTGAATCTGCTGAGTCGGATCCTGATGAGATTCCTGCAGTCGGTCTGCAAAGTGTCGGGCCATCGCCACATTAAAGCGATTGTTCAGCAGGGACAAAGCCTGAAGCGCCGTCAGGGTCTCGTGACGACGCGGGGTGCTCTGTGAAGAATCCGCACAGTCGAGTGTCGTCATGAACGGATCCGGCTGACTGCGAACGATAAATCGATACACGCTGCGACGATGGGATCTGGCGTCCTCCGGATCGAATTTATGGTATTCGTAATGCGGCGAATGGTCTGTTTTCTCGAGTTCGAAAAGATAAAACCCAGGCCCACCCGTTTCGAGGTTGAGTTTTCCACTGACGGACAGAACGGCATCACGAACTTCCTCCGCCTCCAACCGTCGACGATTCATTCGCCACAGATACTTGTTTTCCGAATCGAGAGACTCTGCATCGGCACGCGATGCTGATGACTGACGATAGACGGAACTGGTCACGATCAGTCGATGCAAGGCCTTCGTCGACTGCTGGCCGCGAAGAAACTCAGCCGCCAGCCAGTCCAGCAATTCCGGATGACTGGGCGTCTGCCCCATCCGCCCGAAGTCGTTCGCCGAATCAACGATGCCTCTCCCGAAATGATACTGCCAGATACGATTCACAATGGATCGCCATGTCAACGAGTTTTGCTCCGAGGTGATCCAGCGTGCCAGCGCGGCACGGCGATCGCCTTCGGAATGATCCTCCGGCAGATCAAACTGCCAATGATCGCCAGCAGCGAGCGGAATTGTTCCGGGGGCGACAGTCGAACCGGGCTGCGTCTCGTTTCCGCGATGCAGAACAAAGATCGGACGAGGCATTCCGTTGGTGGGCTTGAAATTTCCCTGCGGTGCGAAGGTCGCCGAGGCAGCATAGACCATGCGCCCAACCGGCAGTGCTGCGATTTCCGCTTCGCTGTTTCGCAGAAGATCCTCGTATCGCTTCCTTGCCGCCACGCGGTCGGGCGTCTCCAGCAGCTGAAGCAGCTCGCTCCGAGTCCGGGACGCTGCAGCCAGTTCAGCGGCAGCCGTTTCGTCCGCGGCCACGGGCCAGATCCCATCTGTCAGATTGACTCGGCCCCAGCGAACAGGCGACTCGATGGAATCCGGAGACAAGACCCGTTTCCCCTGCGCCACATTCCTCAGGTTTGCATCGAGCGCCTCAAGTTCGGCGAGCGCGAAGATGAAATCCCTCTGCCGCTCTGCAAGTTTTGTGGCTCGCACGCGAACGAATCGGACAGCCCGCTCCGATGAGTCCCCAGCGACATCAGGCAATTCAACGTCAATGGGACGCAATCCGGGATTCGACGCATCCGCAGAGCCGGCATCCAGAACCACTCGCCACGGCAAGGCACTGACATCAGCCAGAGTGGCATCGGATGCGAGTCCGGATGACGCAGCGACTTCAACAAGGTATCGGACCGGAAAACCAAAACCCGCTCCAATGCCGGCGAATTCATCGTGACAGGCGTGAAGCACAAGTCTGCGGATCGTCAGATCGTCACCGAGGTCCACAATGACAGATTTCTCCGTGTCCTGATCCCCCGAAATCTCGCTGTGAAATCCGTACTCGGGCTTCTTCGGCGCCACGTCGGCTCGCGGCTTCAGGGCAGCGATTGTCGAGTCCAGCTTCGTCAGCGTTTCGCCCGCTTCCGTTCGGATCACCTGATCGAGTTCAGAAAGTCCGCGGCGGGCATCGGCGATCGACTTCGTCAGTTCGCTTCGACGCTGTTCGACCTTCGGGTCAGAATCATATGGTCGTTCAGCACGGTCGACCGCAGCAAAGACACTTTGCAGACTGTAATAGTGTTCCTGCGTAAAGGGATCAAACTTGTGATGATGGCATCGAGCACATTGGATCGTCACGCTGCAGAACGTATTCAATGTGCCGGTCACCATGTCATCACGGTCAAGGTTTCTGGCGACTTTCCCGTCAATTTTGGTTTCAGGAACCTCCACGTGACCAATGAAATCCCACGGCCCTGCCGCAATGAATCCCAGACCCAGGATGCCGTCCGGATCGCCGGGAAACAAAACATCACCGGCAACCTGTTCCTGCACGAATCGAGCATAGGGCTTGTCGTCATTGAACGAACGGATGACGTAGTCTCGATAAGGCCAAGCGTTGGGACGAAGCTTATCCTTGTCGTAACCGCAGGTGTCGGCATATCGAACAACATCAAGCCAGTGACGCGCCCATCGTTCGCCGTAGTGTGGTGAGGCCAGCAATCGATCGACAAGCTTTTCGTAAGCGAGCGGATCCGGATCATGAAGAAATGCGTCCACTTCTTCAGGAGTCGGAGGCAGTCCGACAAGATCAAACGTCAAACGCCGAATCAGCGTTCGTCGGTCCGCTTCCATGGACGGCTTCAACCCATGATCCTTCAGTGTCTTCAGGATGAATCCATCGATGGGAGTTCGAATCCACGATCGATCTTCCGCATCGGCAGGCTCGGGAATATCTGCACTCGTCAATGGCTGAAACGACCACCAATCGAAGCTATCGACCACAGGTTCTTTCAACTGCACTCCATCGGGCCAGCCGGCTCCCTGCTCGATCCATGTACGGATCACCTGAACTTCCTCTTCCGTCAGCGGAGTTGCATTCTTCGGCATTGCCGGACGCTGCGATGCACTGTCCGAAATGATCTGAGCGAAAAGATGACTGTTATCCGGGTCACCGGGGCTCACAAATCCTGAACCGACCAGACTGTCACGACTCTGCAGAGAGAAGTCGCCTTTCTTGTCCTTCTCGCTGTGACAACTCAGGCATCGATGTTCCAGAATGGGGGCCACTCTGGAGACGAACAGATCATCGGCCGATGCAATTTGAACAACGAGCAACGAGACAACAAACGGCAGGAGTTTTGGCTTCATGGCGGACGCCGTTGACCGGAGGAGGGCGAACTCGGACGCTGGCAGGAGGTCAGCAGTCTTCTGCCGGGACGGGCCTGGCGGATCAGGAGATGGGAATCGCTCTGGAATCCGTCGGTCTTTCACAGCATGTCAGCAATTTAACGGAGATTCCAGCACGTTGCGAGTGATTGCCTTGACAGCCGACCGTTCAAGTCCGGCCACTGAGTACGATCACATGGGGCATCTGGCGGGTTTTACAGCGACGAGACGGTTGCCGAATGCCCGCGGCAGGAGCGATTTTCACCGCTGCGCTTGCGAGTTCCCGAAGAATCCGCCACGCTCCGAATGTCACGCTCTGTCGTTCCTGTTTCATCCACACTGCAGGAGCCCCGTTTATGCTTCGTCGCGTTTTATGTCGCATCGGACTCACGGTCCTCCTTGTTGCTGCTCCGCTCGCGGCTGAGGAACCAAAGTTTATTGACTGCTCGCTACTGGTCGCACCGGAATATCCGGTCACGTGGCCGTCGCATCCGTTCCCGAGATTTCAGTTGATTCATGAGCAATCGATCGGTCCGAACAGCCCATATCATATCGATGTTCTCCTGATTGATGGCAACACAGGAACTCAGATGGATGTTCCGCCGCATTCGGTGGTTCGACCGGAATTGAAAAAAGAGAAATCGGGTCCGTTTGGAAATGCCTGGACAGATCGAATTGAGCCGTGGCAGTTCGGTGGCGAAGCATGCGTTGTCGATGTTCGTGAGTTGCTTGATCGTGCTCCGAATGGCGTCAGCCCGCTGGTGATGCCCTCGCATGTGGAGGCATTTGAAGCGAAACATCGGCGTGTTCAGTTTGGCGATGTTGTCCTGTTTCGCAGTGACTATTCGGATCGATACTACCGTCCGCTGCCGGAAGGGCATCGGTATATCTCCGACGTCGTCGACCGCAAAGCACCCGGATATCCGGATCCCGGCCCCGAAACCATGGAATTTCTCGCCACTCGGGGCATCATGACTGTTGGGACAGACAGCGCGAGCATGGGGCCGCTGCCGAATCTGGCAGAGCCGACTCATTATGCCGGTCTGCGTCATGGCATGATCTGGACAGAAGGCGCGACGAACCTGAAGGAACTGCCTTCCACCGGTGCTTTTTACTGCATGCTGAGTCCACGTCATGCACTTGGCCCCTACAGCGAGACCCGCGCATTTGCCATCGTGGGGGGCGATCTTCCAAAACGTCTGATTGAAGCCTGTCGCAACAAGCAGGTCGTCGATCTGACGCCGGTGCTGGCAATGAACATGCCCCTGACGAACCCAGGAAATCTGACCGGCCGACATCGACAGGTGTATGTGAAGGTGGACTTTCTCTATTCGCCGGAGCTGGACATCTGGCATCACACACATCTGATGGATGCAACGGCGGGCACGCACCTGATTACACCCTCGTTCGCGTTACCTGAGGAAGGCGATTCTGTCGAATACTCGCCGGAGGTCCGCGGCTGGCTGCAGGAATACGAAGCGAAGTTCGGACCTCGCGGGACCAGCGATCGAACGGCTGACCAAGTGCCTCTGGAATGGACCTGCGGACCTGTTCGCATCGTCAATGTTCAGAAGCTCATCGGTACCACTCCGCCATCCGGCTGGCCATCATCTCCCGAAATCACGGAGCAGTTTCTCATGGCGGATGAAGCAGCAAACGGATCCTATCAGCCGGGACAGATTGTGGTCTTTCAGACGGGACATCTGGATCGCACACTGAAAGAATCTCCGGATGACAAAGGCGTTTGGGCGGACCCGCTGACAGGGAAATCAGAAGGCTGGCCGTCTCCAGGTCCCGAGGCCATTCGATATCTCAAATCCCGTGGGATTCGATGTGTGGCCACGGATGCTCCGGATCTTGGCGGTTGTGATCCGCGACGCGCTGCAATGACGTATTGGATGCTGGGAAGTTCAGACATGGTTGGAGTTGAGTTTCTGAACAACGTCGGAAATGCTCCGGAATCCGGATACTTTCTGTTCGCCTCCGTTCGCATCCGCGATGCTCATGCATCTCCGGGGCGGGCGATTGTCCTCAAGTAAGGGCGTCCCTCCCGAAACCTGCCGGTCAGGTTGGATTTTCAAGGAAGCAACCCCTATGACGGCCTTGCGGATCGTTCCTTAAGGGACTGCTCCTTCCGAGTCGTGGCCTGAACCGCCTTGTGGGAATTTCCCGAACAAACCTGGTGTTATCTTCTGACTCGGCTGAACTCAGCGTTGAAAGTCGTAACCCCTGACGGAATTCGTTACAATGCGTGGTTCGACCTGAATGGTTCCCTGGACGGGATGAGTTTCTTTGGTGGCATCGCAGGGACAATTTGGATTCGCGGATGTGCCCGAGTGGCAGCAGGCCGCTATGGAAGTCGTGCTGGTTGCGGATGTTGTTTTCAACCTCCTCCTTGAACGTCCGTACACATACCTGATCCCAGATGCTCTTCGCGGGCGTGTTCAGGCGGGGCAACGCGTCAAGGCGACTCTGGGTCGCAGTCACCGGGAAGTCGTTGGCTATTGCGTGGGCGTCCGCATGGCGGAATCGAATCAGCGGACGTACAAGCCCATTTCCGAATTGCTGGATTCTGAACCGTTGCTGAATCCGCAGATGCTTGATCTCACACGCTGGATTTCTGAGCGATACCTGTGTGGCTGGGGACAGGTTCTGGACAGCGTGATTCCCGCGGGTGTCCGTCGCAAAAGCGGAACTCGGGAGATCCAGTGTGTCTCAATCGCTGCGGAGATGCGGGACAAGATTTCGTCAGCAAAACTGAGCCGACCCCAGCAGACCATCATTGATCTTCTGCTTGCCTCCGAAGCACCCTTACCTGCTGCTGAAGTCTGTGAACGAGCCGGATGCGGTCCCGGCCCTCTGAACACGCTTCGAAAAAAGAAATTCGTAACGGCCATTCGAGTTCGTACCAGTGTCGATGGGGATGAACTGACGCCTGCCGTTCAGCAGCCCGATCTGGAGCTGAATGATCAGCAGCAGAAAGCGCTCGACGCACTGCTGCGTCCTGTTCGAGCGGGGGAACACGAGACGCTGCTTCTTCATGGCGTCACGGGCAGCGGCAAGACGGAAGTCTACATTCGTGCGATTCGAGAAGTGGTGAGTTACGGGCGGCAGGCGATCGTGCTGGTTCCCGAGATCAGCCTGACGCCGCAGACCATTCGACGATTTCGGAGTCGATTTCGAACAGTGGCGGTCCTGCACAGTCACATGACGGATGCAGAACGTCACTGGCAATGGCAGCAGATCGCAAGTGGAGACATTGAAGTGATTGTCGGTGCTC
>JBKDRW010000118.1:0-2329 GCA_046341255.1 Planctomycetota bacterium | reverse complement strand
CCACCGTGACCCGCGCCACCAACAACGGCAACGTCAGCGCTTATGTGGCCGCGGGCAGTACGCTCGACGTGGACGGCGACATCTCCATCGGCGCGCAGAACACCACGCGTCAGGTGGCCGACTCGTCCAGCGACGCCTTCGGCCTGATCGCCGTGGGCGTGACCAAGGCCACCGCGGTGGCCAGCACTGAGACGCGGGCCTACCTGGATGGCGGTGTCACTGGCGTGAATGGCGTGAAGATCGACGCGGGCAGTCTTTCGATCACGGCCACCGGCAACGACGACAACTATGCCGAATCCACCGCCGGTGCCGGCGGCCTGGGTGTCGGCGCGTCGGCGTCGAACACCACGATCAACACCAGCATCGTCACGGCCGAGGTGCGCGACGGCAGCGCCGGCCGAGGCATCGTGCTGAGCGAACGCGGCAGCGGCCAGTTCACTCTGTCGGCCACGCACACTGCCAAGTTCAACGCCAAGATGGAGACCAATGCTGCGGGCTTCATCTCCGGCGCCGGCATCACCACCACCCACAGCATCTCGCCCACCGTCACCGCGGCGGTGCGTGACGGCGTCAGCATCCGCGCCCTGGGCGCCGAGATGCGCGCCAACAGCATCGTCAGCAAGCCCGAGCTGAGCGCCAACCTCGACGGCTCGGCCAGGGCCCTGGTCAGCGGCGCTACCGCCACCAGCACGACGACCTTGACCTTGAACACGGTGGTGTCCGTCGGCTCGTCGCAGATCACGATCATCGGCCAGCCCAGCAATGAGGCCGTGCTGGTGCTTGCGGCCAGCAACCGCATCGATGCGGACGAGAAGGTCAACTTCGAGGCCGCCGGCCTGGGCGCCGGCGTCAGCGTCGACACCACCATCCAGGCGCTGGTCAACGTCGCCCGGGTCGACATTGGCGCCAACGCGCGCCTGGTGGCGCCGGGCCGGATCGAGATGTCGGCGCGCGGCGGCGCCGATGTCGACATCCAGGCCAATGCCGAAGCAAACGGTGGTGTCGGCGTGGTCGCCGGCACCTCAACAGTCGACCTGCGGCCGGTGAACCAGGTCAACATCGGTGCCGGCGCGCGGGTGCTGGCGGCTGGCGACATCTGGTTGTCGGCCGGGCGCAGCGGCAACTTCGAGTCCGACTGGTATGTGCTCGAATCGCGTCTCGATTCCTATTCGTCGGCAGCGATCCCGGTCGACGTCATCGACGCCAACACCTTCGTCGTCCAGAACAACACCATCAGTGTGGCAGATGGCGCGCTCCTGCAGACGGCTGGCGAGGCACGGCTGCACGCCGAGCGTCTTGGTGTCTCCAATCTGCGCGTGGGGGCTGCCGGTCACAGCTGGGCTGCCAACTTGTTCAGTGTGCCGAGCGAGTTCGAAAAGGGTGACCTGCTGGCGGAGGCCCATGGGCTGGTGATCGTCGATGGAACGGTCGAAACCGGCATCGACCGCAAGCAGAGCCTGCGCCTGACGGCTTGGGACAACGGCGGCACCTACGGCGGCGTGACCTACGCGCCGCGCATCGCCGGTTACGTGTCCACCGAGGGCGTGCCCGAAAGCGCCGTTGCCACGGCGCGCAGCGGCAACAACATCGGCGCCGTCAGTTTCGTGCTCGTCTACGACGGTGTCGAGAAGACCGTCAATGTGGCGGCCAAATCCAACGCCACCTCCATCGCCGATCTCGTCGCGCACATCCAGACGGCCGTGAACACGGCGCTGGGCGGTGCAGGAAAGGTGGTGGTCACCAGCGACAGCAATGGTGTGATCGGCTTCGACCTGCCCGACGTCACGCTGGCCGGTCAGTCCGCAGCCGAAACGGTGCTGGCTGCCGCTCGCTTCGGCACCAACCAGTTGAATGCCGTGTCCTTCCAGCTCGTCTACGACGGCGTGGCGCGCACGATCAACGTCGGCGCCAAGGGGGCCGGCACGCTGGAGCAGCTCCGCCAGCACGTACAGGCCGCGGTGGATGCTGCGCTCACGAGTGCACGCGTGGCCAATGCCGGCGACGTCAATGTCGTCATCGGCTCGGGCAATTCACTGAAGTTCGAAATCGGCCTGCTGGCCAACACCTGGCATACGTTGGGCCTGTTCGAGCCTGGCTTCACCACCGAGATTGTATCGGTACGCAGCCAGCTGATTTCTCAGCTGGAATTCGCACGCGCTCAGATCGTGCTGTATCCGGCGAACACGACGCTGGTCAACTTCTATAACAGCGAGATCAACCGCATCAACGCCGAACTGGACGAGCTGGGCTTGATCGATGCGGAGGCTGCAACGAACGGCGGCTTCGTTGCGGCGATCGAGAAGAACGCACTCGGCGTGGTGATCAACGC
>JBKDRW010000117.1:0-8453 GCA_046341255.1 Planctomycetota bacterium | reverse complement strand
GCCCACTTCCAGACGCAGGCAGGCTACGGACAAAAACAGTCCGATCCCCACGAGCCTCCTATGCTTTTTCATCTGGAAATTGATCCAGGTGAGAAAAGAAATCTGGCAGCAAAGCACCCGGAAGTGATTGACCAGATTCGCACGGCAGTCAAAGCTCATGAATCCATGGTGGAAGCAGTCCCAAGTCAGCTGGAAGCGACCATTCCAGCCCCACCGTGAGGAACTGACAGGAGATAAAACAACTCGCCAAATCCATCGAGACGGATCTTGACGTCAACGGTCAGACCGTGCGAATCATGGCGACTCATCCGTTTCCTCCCGCGCGAAAGGCCGCCTTCGAGGCTCGCAACATGCACCTCGGATGACTTGCCGAACGTGTCCGAAGTGTTCGTTCGGTAATCCCGGCATTCCTGTTGTGCTCGTTGGCGATTTGAACCTGCCCCCGTGGTCACCGCATTTCGACTCGTTTCTGAGCAAGTCGGAATTGCTCAATGGTTCATCCGAAAAGGGCCTGCAACCCACATGGTCCTTCCGGGATGCGTTTCCTTTCGGCCTGATCATTGATCACGGTCCTTATCGCCGGGAACTTCTCTGCACAACACCCGAGATTCTCAAAGAAACCGGATCTGACCGTCGGCCGGTCGTGTTCAAATTTCGCAGATAATTCGCCGTTCCCGCAACATCTGCGTCAACCGATCGACGCAGCGGGATCGTTGCGCCGGCATCATCAACTGCTCGCCATGACATGCTGCGATCGTGACTGATCATGTTCCGGAAGCTCCCTCTTCCCCGACAGATCAGCATCGTGCGACCTTCCTGAGTCTGTCGTTTCGCGATCTGTCACCGGACGAGACGCGGGCGGGTATCATGAATCAATCTCACAGCACAACGCAGTCCTCTTTGCAACTGACGTCCTGACACATGCAGCGCCGGAAGCTGCTTCTGATCGCACATTCTGGAACCAAAAGAATCCCGAAGCAAAAGTCCGGGATTCCAGCGTTCTCACAGTTCTCGACATCGCAGTCGTGTTACTCTTTCTCTCGGGCTTTTCGGAGTTCCTTGATCTCTTCTTTCAGCGCGTCGAGTTCCTTTCTGAGCTCTTCAACCTGAACATCCACCTCGCCGGGCTCCCGGACACCCTGCCGGATTTCCTTCTCGTTCATCACCCATTCTTTCTGAAGTCGTTCGACGAGTTGCTCCAACTCCTTCGGATCCTGAGGAAATCCTTCAATGACGACTCCGGGAAGCGCTACTTTGCCAGACTCGAGGATCTCCGGCATCGGAAAGCCCTGTGCTTCAACGGATTCCTCAACAACCGGCACTTTCATCTTCCTTGGCGTCACCCTCACCGACATCTCATCGCCTGCGCGAATCAGTCGCACGTCAAGTTCTCGTCCTTCCGACTCAAGCACAGCGGCCACAAGGTCTTCACGTGACCTGAGCATTCGATCTCCCACGGCGACAATCACGTCATCCACTTCCATCCCGGATTCGGACGCTGGTGTTTCTTCCCGAACCTCAACAATGAGTAATCCACAGCCGTCCAGCTTCAAATGCTTTCGCAACACGTCGTCTGCTTCTTCGCACTGGACACCGATGACGAAACGCTCTTCGAACCTGCGTTCTTCTGACGCGTTCTCGCCATTCTTTGACACATCCAACCTGGCAGAAGCCTCCGCCTTCGCTTCAATGTCGCCGTTCATGTCGAGATGAAACGTTCTGAGTTGCTTTTCATCCAGTTCCAATTCCCTGCGCTGACCGTCCGGACCGATCATGATCATTCGACCGCGAACCCTGGCCGGCTTCTGTTGACCGTCATCACCAGAACCTGCCGAGGACTGAACTTCGACGATGACTTTTTTCTCGGTGACTCTCTTCTCTTTCTGTTCGTCACCGCCCTCACCAGGCCCGTCATCCGGAGTTGCCACGCCGGCAGGTTGTTCGTCAGAGTCAAAGAACGTGGTAACCGGACGCCTTGTCAGTAGCAGCACCCCGTTGGTTTTCCCAACGCGGACGCACGTTTCTTCATTTGATCTGGCAGTCCTGATCGAACCTCCAAGAAGTACAGCGGCCGTCAGCGTAAAGACGATTTTCCTCATGAATTCTGCTCCAAAGAATGACTGAACAGCCCACGCTCAGCGGTTTGACCGGACGAAACCGACGAGATCGTCAGCCATCAAATGATATGGGTTACAAAACATCAGCGAGATGAAGATCCTCGAGACAAACTTCGAGGGCATCCTGCTGCACGCACTTGTGAGGTTCAGGCCGGGCCCGCGAAACAGCAGCACTGACATCCTGCCGGTCAACATTCTTCATCCGGCTGACCAGAGAAGTGTATCCAACACCGTCCGTTCAGATACGCAGGGTGTCTGAATTGGTCTGCAATCGAGGGGCCGCTGGCAAACCAGCCACGCGAACTCAAACACAATTCAGAAATCGCAAATCGCAGACGATGAAACCCTCAGCCGTTATTGCATTGGCACGCTGCCGGGATTCCTCACCGGCATCAGCATTGATTTGTTATCTTCGATCGGAACAACGATCCACTCCCATCCCTCACGTTCACCGGACGGGTTCGGCCGAAACAGGGGATGATCAGGCTGATTCTGATGCAGAGCGCCGATTGTCGGATAGACCGGAACAATCGAATTGGAGTTTCTGGATGACAGTTCCAGACGGTACGGTTCCTGCGAGACGCTGCGAGCCCCGGGCTGAAGAGTTCTTGAGGTCCCATTGGCAGCAAGCGATGGACCTGATCGACTCCCAAAGTCGGGGATGAGCAACCCGCCAACGAACGCAATCGCCGCACACAACGACAATGATGTCAGCGGATGTGACCACCAGTGCCGCACAGCCTGCGAGCGACCCTGAGAAGAACTTGCTGCCGGAACAATCTCGTCCTTGACAGTATTCGCCTCTGAGATTGCGTCACGGAAAAGCTCGGGAGTCTTCGAGAATTTTCGAAGCTGACGATCCTCCAGAAGCCCACAGGCCAGAGACTTCCAGCCTCCGTCGATGGAATCCAGACTCAGCAACAGCGAACGCGTCTCGGACTGAGACAGTTCCCCGTCAACACAACGCTGAATCAGCATTTCCTGCGTTAATGACAGTTTCATGATACCACATCCTCTCCGACGTGCTGTCGCAGCAAACGACGCAGCTTCTTCCGCGCTTTCAGGAGCCGATACTCGATCGTGTCTTCCTCAACGCCAAGATGGTCCGCAAGATCCCGATAACTCCAGCCCTCGGAATACTTGAGCATCAGCACCTGACGATCAATATCCGACAATTCCGACATCGCCTTTTGAACGTGTTCCAGTTTTTCGGCCGCAAGCAGACTCTGCAAAGGATTCTCCACAGAGGCATCTGAATCCAGTTCCTGTGCCAGACGATCCTTCATTCGGCGCCGACGCCCCGATGTGCGGCGATGCATCAGAACCTGCCGAACGGCAACCTGATACAACCAGGCACCAATCCGATTCACTTCCGACAGAACATCCCGATGCTTCACAATCGCCAGGGCAATATTCTGCATCACATCTTCGACAGCATCCGCCTCGTTCAAGCGACTGCGCACGACAGTGCGCAGCCAGCTTTCGTGCTCAAGAAAGACGACTTGAGGACTTAACGATGCCACGCGATCGACTCGGGAGATTCAGTTTTCAACACGGACGCATGCAGGAACGAATTCTGATGACTATTATGCCGTCCGAATTCAAAAGTCCCGCTTCACAGCTTCAGTGTCATGTCAGTTGCCGCCGAATTGCACTGCCAGGAACATTTTTCAGATTTTTAACGAGTGGGACCTGAAGTCGTTGAGAATATCGCGGCCTGCGTACTGGAATCAAAAAGTTGACGCCATTCGCAGCGAACATCCGACGGATTGTATACCTCTGATCAAGACCCAACCTCCCCGATCGCCCTGTTCTCACTCCACCGGAACTGCAGGAGTTCGAGACCCACGGCATTGTTCGGAATGCCTTCTGAATCGAACCTCCTCGAAGACGAATCCCTTGAGGGAAGCCCCCACAGGGTTCTCGTGAACCGTCCTGCGGACATCTGCACGCCAAAAGGGCACTCAGCGGGCTTTGATTCAGACTGGCATTGCGATGAAAAGAATCAGCGGACCTGAGACCCTCATTCAACATCAGGGCTGACGCGTGCCTCTCGGCTTTCAAGGACCATGCGGTAAATCTCCCGGATCCGCTGAGTCATTGTTTCGTGTCGAAATGTGTCGGTAAAAAGAGCCTTGCCAGTGGCTCCCATCCTCCGCCGCATCGACTCATCCTGTGCCATGCGTATCATGGCGGCCGCGAGACCTTTGATATCACGATGCCGCACGAGCAGTCCGGTTTCTTCATGCCGGCAGACTTCTGGTGCGCCATCGATATCGAAGCTGATCACGGGACGGCCGGCAATCAGCCCCTGTGGCAGAACGCGTGCCAGTCCTTCCCAGTCACTGGTATGTACAACGACATCCATCGCATGCAGGTAGTCCGTGACCTGATCAGGGGGCACAAGTCCCACGAAGCGGAAATAATCTGTCAGCCCCAGTTCCTGAATGCGATGCAGATACTGCTCCTTGAGAATGCCGTCGCCAACCAGCATGAATCTGATGTTAGGGATCTCTCGAACGACCAGCGGGGCAGCCTCAATCAGATAATTGTGCCCTTTAAGATGAAAGAGACGGGCCACCTTTCCGAACACCAGATGCTCAGGCGCGAGATTCCATGCACTCCGTACCTCCTCTGCGCTGCGTGAGGGCTGGAGAAATCGATCCACATCCATACCGCTGTAGATCGTCGTGAAGCGATTGCGGTCGGCGATTCCTGCTGCAACATACTGGTCCGTCATTGCGTTGCAGACGGTAATGAAATGGTCGCACCATCGGGCAGCTCGGCGTTCGGCAAAACGATAGGCCTGATGGAGCATCGGGTTCTGACCGAAATGAAACGCCGCCCCGTGAATCGTGTGGACGGCGGGAATTCCCAGCTGCGAGGCAGCCAGCCTCCCCAGAATGCCCGCTTTCGAACTATGGGTGTGAACCACTTCCGGGTGATAGGCCTTCAGTTCTCGCCTGATGGCCCGAAGTGCATTCCAGTCCGACAATGGGTTAATACTGCGAAGCAACTCCGGGATAACCCTGAGATCAAGGCCACGTTCCCGAGCTCTGTTTTCAAGCGATCCCTCGGGACCAGTGGTTTGACCCGCGATCAGGCAGACGTCATCAGCAAACAGATGATGCTGATCGTCAACTTTGAACAGAGTATTCTCCTGGGCTCCGCCGATGATCAGGCGGGTAATAATGTGTGCGACACGCATGCGGGCGGTCTACTTCCCGAAGTCGAATTTTCAAAAGTGAATAGCGATATCGAAAGAACCAATCATCGACTAAACTGCAGATCTCCAGGACATCTTCAGAATCGCCATCTCGCAATGTACGCCGCCAATGACGACTTCATCAAACGATTCTTCCCGACCAACGCCAAAACCGAATCATCAGCCCCACGTCGATCCCATGGCGTCACCCGGGCATTCGGCTGAGGGAATTCCGCGGGGAGAAACTTCGTCTGCGAGCGATTCGGAGGCGTCAGATTCCCCGTATCAGATGAAAGATCGTTTCAGCTCTTCGTATACGATTTCATCACTGTCCGTGTCCGCGTCCGGACCGAATCGCGGGGTGGAAAAGGATTCTGACCTTGAGGCGGTTCGACGCGGAACCGAAATCAGCCAGCCTCCTCGATCTGCCGGAGTGGATCTGCAGCAACGACTGGACCGCATTTATGCCGCTCAGTATATCGCCTACAAACGATCACAACTTCGTCGATCGGCCATCCTGTTTCTGCTGACGTTTCTCAGCACATTCCTCGTCGGTTCGAACTACATGCCGCTCGAGTACGTGCTGATGAAACTCTCACCGGGCTACGAAAAGTATCTTGTAGAAACCGTTGGTGCAGAGAACCTGAAACTGGTCCTCGCGGATGCTTTTGCGAAAGGCTATCACTACGCCGTTCCCCTGATGCTCATTCTTTTTTGCCATGAGATGGGCCACTATCTGCAATCCGTGAGATACCGCGTTCCGGCATCTTTGCCGTATTTTATTCCACTGCCATTGCCACCCATGGGAACCATGGGTGCGGTCATTTTTCAGGGACGAGGTGCCGCAACTCGCAAACAGATGTTCGACATCGCCGTTTCCGGTCCTCTTGCTGGCCTGCTGATTACGATCCCTGTGCTCTGGTATGGCATTCAGAGTTCCGGATACGGCCCAAGACCACCTGGAGCCGGGCTGGAGTTTGGTGAACCACTGCTCGTCAAGTGGATGATGAGCGCGCTTCATGGGGATGCACCAGAGGGGCAGATCTTTCTGCTGAACAACATTGGCTTCGCCGGCTGGGTCGGAGTGCTGATTACAGCCATGAATCTGCTTCCGGTCGGACAACTCGACGGTGGCCACATTCTCTACACACTCATTGGTAAGCCGGCCCATTATGTTGCTTACGGAGTGATCGGACTGGCATTTGCCTATATGTCGCTCCAGCAGGATTTCTCATTCACTCTGCTTCTCTTCCTGCTGCTGATGACCGGACCAAAACATCCGCCCACTGCGAACGATGCTGAATCCATCGGTGTGCTGCGACATCTGATCGGCTGGGCTACGCTTGGTTTCCTGGTGATCGGCTTCACCCCCACTCCGATTATTACGCCAGAGCCAGGTGTGCAGCATCCGGAGCAGAAAGAACTGCCGACGCCGGAATTTGCGAACCGGTCTGACTTTGCAACCGGCAAAGCCTGAGGCCTCGGCCAGAACACAGTCGAACATCCTTCATCAGCAGACAAGCGGAGCGGCCGCACTCTTACCCCGGATCGAGCGAGACAACTGCTTTTCGCGTACAAACGTGCAAACAGTTTAAAGCTTTTCAACGGCCTTGAGGAACTCTTCCGACGCCTTCTTGACTTCGCCAGGCTGCTTATAGCTGGTCCCTGTCGCTCGCAGCAGCATCGTTATGGCCAGCTTGCACTTATCGACCGCTTCACCGCTCGCGTTTGCTTCGAGGATCGTATCCTGATAGCTCGTAAACTCGTTCTTTTTCGCGCAGAAACTCAGCCACTGCGTTTCCGTTGGCTTGTCACCAAGCTTTTTCAGGTCAATCGCTGCTGTCTTCAGTTTGGTGACGTAAAGATCAATTGGTGGCCCGGTCAGACCGGATAAGCCAAAGTATCCCCCGACGAGCACACCAATCACCAAAACGACCATGCCGGCCATTTTCAGCAATGGCATCATGCTGTCTGTGGAGCTGGAACTTGATTTCGACATCGGCGTGAATGTCGGCCGGGGTGCCATTGCCGCAGAATTGTTCATCGTCGCGGCCAGGGAGGGTGATGGTGAACTCGTTGCGGCCGGACCAGTTGAAGACGCAACCGGGCCGGATCCCATGTTCATTGCGGAAGAGGCCATCGAAGGTCGCGACGGCGCAGGTTCCTCGGAAAAGACATCTTCGAGGATTCCATCGATGAGAGCATCTTCACGCCGCCTCGCTGCTTCTTTACGCGTGCCTTTGCCTTTTCCTGAAGACTTCCGAGAGCGAGTTTCGACTTCGGACTGACTGTCGGACGGATCGGCGGTCGAACGATCATCCAGCGACGGCGATTCAGCTTGCAATGACGGCGCCGCAGACTCCACCACAGCCGGCTTCTCAGGAGCCAGAGCGACGGCGGTCGCCTGCTCGCCAAGTCGCTTCTGTGTCGCCAGAGACAGCTGGGGTGCATGATCGACAGACTTTTCTGCCGTCATCAGTGCGATCGACAGCTCTTCGATCGAACTTGCCACCTTCCACGAACCCGATTGACCGACGCGCACAAGATCCGTTTCAGAAATGGCGCCGGCCTCGGCAAGTGATACGAGGTTGCTGAGTGGAAGCGGCCCCATCGTCTGACCAAACGACTGATAGAAAAAGTTTGCCGGCTCTTCGTCATCACCAGCCGACACAGAAGCCGAAGGCGGAGCCAACCCCCCGGGAGTTTCAGCAGGTAACGCCAAATTTGAGCGTGTTCGACCGCTGTCTCCCGAATTTTCGAACTCAAATGACAGCTGTGACAAGTCGGAGATTTCTTCAATCTCACCGCCTTCGGCTGACGCTTCCTCTGCGGGAGCTTCCGGTGACCAGAAAGACGCCTCGAACCAACGGTCGGAATGCTCCGCCCGGACCAGATCGGTCCCGGCGACCGTTCCTTCCTCAATGAGCGCCGACAGCTGCTCTGCCGTCACAGGCCCGAATTCCTCCATGAGCATTTGATAATACCAGCGTTTTGTCATGGCTGTCACTGAACCTGGAACTACAAATCAACGACGACAGAATTTGTCCGGACGGTGAAGTCTGCCATCAGAACGACGTCGAATTCAATGCAAAATCCGGGATTAGTGGGCGGTGTTCGGCGCTCCATCAACC
>JBKDRW010000116.1:0-3041 GCA_046341255.1 Planctomycetota bacterium | reverse complement strand
ATGAAACTCTCGGAGCTCGAGTGAATTATTGGGAATTTGATCAGGATGGAAACAATCGTCAGTTTGTTTCAGATGGTGTGATTCTGCCCGGGGCAATTGCCACGACGGTGATCTATCCGGCGTCCATCATTGCACCTGCCCCCGGCGACATTCTGACGACTGCCAGTTCTCTCAATGTCAGAACGATTGATGCTGAGGGGACCGTTGATGTGCGACTTCGTGAAACGGAATTGACCTTCGGGGGTGGTTTACGATTTGCTTCGACAGACCAGCACATTTTTGCCGCCGCGACGCGGGCTGGTGCCCCGATTGGTCTGCTGAGATGGAGTCGTGATTATCAGGGCCTGGGGCCTACCGTTTCTGCCGGGGCTTCTCATCCACTGTTCGGCGGTCTGTCTGCCGTCGGGAACTTCCGAGGATCACTGCTGTTCGGAGAGAAGGACCTCAATCGCACCGTCGTGGGTGATGTCACTCCAGCGCCGGTTGCAACAACACCGGTCATCGCTCTGAATAACTCCGACGAGGTGGTTGCCGCGGGCGACATGGGCATTGGTCTGCGGTACACAATGGACGTTTCGTCGCGAGCTCAGATGTTTGTGCAGGGAACCTATGAAGGACAGATCTGGACTGACGCAGGCCAGCCGACCATGACATTCCTTGGTTTTCAGGGACTGGGCCTTGCCCTCGGTTTTACCTACTGAGCGATGATTGCTGCGAGTAAGGCTTTGTCAAGAGGCCAAAGGTATCGTCAGGCCGGCACCCGATCGGGGTGTCCCCACCTGCTGCGGGGCGAGAGTTTCGCTGAGGATCATGCGGACCTGCGGGTCTGGCAGGTACCGTGAAAATTCGATCGGGCCTTCCTCCGGGCGTCCGACTCTTCGGAGCGTTTCCAATTGCAAGTGACTCTCCGGGATCCACTCGAAAACGCATTCAGGCAACCGGCCCCGTCCGTCGAACTCTGACGGCGTTCGAAAGTCGCACTGGAAATGACCTGGACTGATCATTGTCTTGAGCACCAATCTCATCCATCATAGCGAGATCGCGTGGCCGCATCAGGAGATTGTCTTCGAAACCGAATTCACGGCACTGCGATGACTGGTTGTGGAAGACTCGAATGATGTTTTGCTTTTCCCTGCTGATGAATCGCTGCTTCGTGTTGGTTATGGTCGCCGGGGCCTCGACTCCGCACACCTCCATACGCGTCATGACGAAGCACGAGAGTGATCGAGTCGAGGTCAGGAGTGCCGAGAGTGCAGCAACGATTTCGATCCGAAGTCCGGCTGGAATCAGTCATGCTGTCATCGAACGAGGTCATGAGAGGTGGCCGGACTCTATGCTCGTGCGTCTGCACCTGAAGGGGCTTGAAAGCTTTCGTGTCGCAAGTGATCAGGTGACGCTTCATGCATCCGTTTCCAGTCAGGATGGAAAGGTTCGGGTCTGGAAGGGTAACGACGAAGAGAGACTGCTGGACGAGCAGAGTCCGTACTGGATAGATGTCAGTCCGATCGGCTGCGACGGAAGGCCAACCAAAGTGATTCCGATCACGGATGGTTACGTCGAGATACGTCTGCCGAGGTTACTTTTTGAGCACAACCCAAAGTCGATCACGCTGAACTGGATTGACTTTTATCGAAACTAAGCCCCAAACAGGCGCAGGATGCACGTCGCGAGAAATCGAGGCGGTGTCGCCTGGTGGACGACGGTGTCATTGACGTCCTCGGAAGAACAATGATCCGGCCCGTGCGCTGGCGATCGATGGCGCGGGATCCGATCGGTCGACCGTGGTCTGTGTTCATCAAAGGAACGGATTCGAACTTCGCTGCTGAAAAAACGAGGGGGACGATGACGTCACGACCTTCCCCCCTCATGATTCGAATTTCCATGAATGGCGACAACGTGTTTTGCGGAACCAGTTTTCAGGATGCGATCCTGTACGCGGTAAGGCCGCATGGCTGCAATCCCGCCTGAGCGGAGATGCAGCCATTTGCTCTGGCGACCTCAGTCATTGACAAGATCCATCACGCCCACGAGGATCGGCGTCGCGTGCTCTGAAACAAATATCCATCAGGCCTCAGCACCAACGTTTTCCCACAAGGCAGATTCGGCTGCGGCCTCGAAGAGTTCCATCAGCAGACCGTCATCAGCCATTTCCAGTGGTTGTTCGGAAGTCGCAGAACCCCGATCATGGCGGAAGATCCAGTCTTCAGAGCCTGAAGATGTCAGCTCAATCGGGATCATCTGAGGTTCCGCAGTCGAACGCGGGGCAGAGTGCTCCTCGGCCTGCTGCGCGGGAGCCTCGTTCAGTTCGGCCTGAACCACCAGAGTGACCGCATCTGATGGCAGAGCGGACACATCGGAATCCTGTTCCGCATCCATCTGAGCCAGACGCAGGACGTACGTGTCCGACCATGCGGTTGTTCGGCCGTCACTGCTCACGGCCCGTACCCACATGCGGTATGTTCGCCCGGTGACGAATGGGGAAATGACCTGGAAGGAGTTCGTGGTGAGATCTTTCCGGTCGATCAGCTTCGCTCCTTCGGTGTCGCCGTTCACCCAAAGCTCGTAACGAACCGCGCCTTCCACAGCCTGCCACTGCAGCAGCGGCGTTGTGGATGGTGCTGGAGAAATCGGTCCGGTGAACTTCGTCTTTCCGCCAATACTGAAGTCTGCTCTGACGCTCCAGCTGCTGCGGAAACCTGCGACTGATGAGTCTCCGTAAGCCCACCAGACATAATTTCCATCCGGAAGGTCTGCGGACGGCGACCATGTCGAGTTGGTCAGACCAGAAAGTTCAGCCACTGTTGCGTTTGTTGCCGCGTTTCGAACAAGAATTCCGTAACTCGTTGCCCCGGCCAGATCACTCCAGTCGAACACGGGACGTCGATTGAACGTCGCGGTGATCGGACTGATGACCGTTGGCGATGGGGCCACAGAGAAATCTCGCGGGCTGCTCCATGCTCCGGCAAAGCCGCCCGCTCCGAGGGCTCGGACCCAGATTCTGTAGCGAGCCATGGTCATATCGGCGCTGGGAGTCCATGAAT
>JBKDRW010000115.1:0-21049 GCA_046341255.1 Planctomycetota bacterium | reverse complement strand
ATGTTGAACCTGCTCGCGTCGTGTCAGAGATTCTGGCCTGACACGGCCGATCGGCAGCATCCACCCGCCGCGATTGTGCAACGTTCGTTCATCAATCATAAGGATCCTGGCTCAAAATCGACCGATTGTCCCCCGAAGACCATTCGCGAACTTCCGGCGGACTGTTCACCGCGCAGCGCATGCGGCAATCGTGAGGTTCTCGGGCAACTGCTGATCGCGGCGAAAAGCCCAGACGGCTTCCCAGACATGTCTGGCCGTAAAAAAGGCCAGACAGACTCAGTCCGTTTCAATGACAAACTCTTCGCCGTTCGCCTCCACGCGGTCTCCATGCCGAAGCTTTCGGCCGCGACGGGTCTCAACGGATCCGTTGACAAGGACTGTTCCCGATCGAATCAACTGCTTCGCCTCTCCCCCGGAACTCACAATCTGAGCCAGCTTCAGAAAGCGATCCAGTTCGATCGACTCGCCCGTTTCTTCTATCGGCATGGGGCCGATGGATTCCGAATCCTCTGCTGATCCCGCCTGTTCAGTGCTCATGTGTTTTTTCCGGCAGCAGGCAACAGGGCATCCAGAATCCGCTGACAGGCATCCGATTTGTTGAGTGCATAAAAGTGGATCCCGGGGACACCACTGGACATCAACTCTTCACACTGCTGAATGGCATGTTCAACACCAATCTCAAACTGAGCGATCGGATCATCCTGAACGCTCTCGAGTCGGCTGGCGAGATCATCCGGAAACACCGTACCACACATTGACGTGATCCGCCTGATGCGAGCGAAGTCAGTGATCGGCATGATCCCCGGAACAATCGGGACCTGAATGCCAAGCTCTCCACAGCGATCACGAAATCGGAAAAAGTTGTCGTTCACGAAAAACAACTGAGTGAAGACCGCATCCGCTCCTGCGTCAACTTTTCGCTTCAGATTCTGAAGATCGTTATCAAGCGACGGAGCTTCGACGTGTTTCTCGGGATACCCAGCCACGCCGATGTTCATCTCGGGATGAGACTCGCCAATGAGCTCCACAAGCTCATTGGCATTCTTCAGACCACCGTCAACCGGCTTAAACGACTCCTGACCAGCCGGCGGATCGCCTCGCAGGGCCATAATGTTGCGAATCCCGGCAGCGCTGGCCTGATCCAGCCACGCCAGCAGTTCGGCTCGCGTTGATCCGACGCACGTGAAGTGAGCCATAGCCGGCGTGTTAAAGTCCTGCTGAATCTCCTGACACCAGGCCGCCGTGCGATCTCGAGTCGAACCACCAGCTCCGTACGTGCATGAGACAAAAGCAGGCTGATACTCGATCAGAGTCTTCAGGTTGCGACGAAGCGCGGCATCACCTTCTGCGGTCTTCGGCGGGAAGATTTCAATCGACAGTACGAACGACCGTGATGCAAAAAGCTCAGAGAGTTTCATTCCGTGGATCTACCTCGCGTTGCGAATCATCTTGTCAGAAAGATCATGCTATCAATTGCGTCGCAGCCGATCATAGGGACTTTTGCGGACACCTTCGTTTATTCAATTTTTCCAAAGATTCGGTCGCACGTTTTCGCACCCCGCGGTTTGCCCGGAGCAGCGTTGTGATGTCCGTCAGAACGTCCCGACGCCGTCCGCAAGCCGACTTTAAGCTGGCCGAAATGAACGAATTGAACATCAAAACTCAGGAAATTGTCAAAAAACGGCAGTACTCAAGGCAAGTTGAGACAACACTTGTCTGGACAACTGTCGTTTTAAGGTCTAAAAAGAACTTGGTGGCGATGTTTTCGTCGGATTTTAAGGGGACTTCTGATGTTTAACGATCATCCTCAGTCGGTCACAGACGCAGATGTTGTTGTGATTGGTGGCGGTCCTGCCGGCTCAACGGCATCGACTTTGATCGCCCAGAAGGGCTACAAGGTGGTGCTGTTCGAACGTGAGAAGTTCCCGCGTTTCCACATCGGCGAATCGATGATTCCGGAGACGTACTGGGTTTTGCAGCGACTGAATATGCTGCCGAAGATGAGAGCCAGTCGATTCGTCCATAAGCACAGTGTGCAATTCGTCAGTTCGAACGGTAAGCAGTCGGCGCCATTTTATTTTTACGACAACAAGCCACACGAATGCTCACAGACCTGGCAGGTTGTACGCAGCGAATTCGACAACATGATGCTGAACAACGCTCGAGAGCACGGTGTCGATGCTCGCGAAGAGGTCCGAGTGCTCGATGTGTTGTTTGACGGGGACCGGGCCACTGGCGTACGAATTCAGGAGAAGGACGGCAGCGTTCGGCAGGTGAATGCCAAAGTGATCGTTGATGCCAGTGGCCAGAGCGGCATGCTGATGAACCGTCTGAAATTGCGAGTCTGGGATCCTCTGTTGAACAAGGGGGCAATCTGGACATACTGGCAGGGGGCTTATCGTGACGTTGGCCGGGACGAAGGCGCGACGGTTGTTCTGCAGACTGAAAACAAGAAGGGCTGGTTCTGGTACATCCCACTGCACGATGATCGGATCAGTGTGGGGATTGTTGCCCCATTCGAGTATCTCTTTAAGAATCGTGGTTCGCACGAACAGGTGTACAACGAGGAGGTCGAACGTTGTCCCGCTCTTCGGGAACGTCTGGCCAAAGCGAATCGAGCAACGGGATACTTCGCCACGAAAGACTACTCCTACCGCTCAACAAAGGTTTCCGGGAATGGCTTCGTGATGATCGGAGATGCCTTCGGCTTTCTGGATCCGCTCTATTCGTCAGGCCTTCTTCTCGCACTGAAGTCCGGCGAGATGGCAGCAGACGCCGTTGTCGAGGGCCTGCAGATGAATGACACCTCGGAAGCACAACTTGGCAAATGGGGTCCGACGCTGAATAAAGGCATCGATCGAATGCGACGTCTGGTTTGCGAATATTATGATGGATTCAATTTCGGAGGTTTCGTGAGAAACTTCCCGCATCTGCGGGGAAAGATCACCGATCTTCTGATCGGAGATCTGTTTCACGAAGCAGTTGACGTCGTCTGGGAACCGATGGAATCTTTGTATCCGGATGGCAAACGCGAACCGATCTCGTGGAATTCACGAATGGATCAGGCTCCCGAGACCGAAAAGGAGAACGTCTGGTACATCCCCGAGGGCGCAAAGCCGTAGAGTTCGACTGATGAGATCTGAAGGGAGCCGTGACGGCTCCCTTTTTTCTTGGTTCTTTCAGGCCAAGTTTGCCTCTCTCATCCGTTCGATATCACATCGTTGGCGATTTTCCAGAGTCCGAGGATCGATTCTTCCTGCTCGGCAATTTCACGGAATGGCAAATCAAAGCGGGATTGAAGTTTCTTCCGCAGGGACGGAAATCGCTGCACAATCCCGCCGGAAATCGCGATCTGGTTCCAACTGGATCCTGAGCGGAGACGCTCAGAACAGTGCTTGTAACTGTGTGCCATAAAATCGAAAGCTGCATCGAAGAGATTGCCGACCTTCAGATTGTCGGTTTGAATGCCATCGATACGGCCGGTGCTTCCCATCGCACTCTCAAAGAAGCTGAGATCGCATAAGAGTCCGCCACCATTTGATGATTCGGACAACTCTGCAATCAGATCCCACGAATTGCCGATGTCCATGCCGAGACGTCTCGGCAACTCCGTCAGAAGGGATTCCAGCACATTCAGGGATCGTCCTGCAGGAATATGAGTGATCGTGTTGAGGAACTTCCCGCCGAACCAGCATCGCGACTGGCATTGAGCTGGTTGAAACGAATTCGTGATCTGACTGACCTGAGACCCCGTGGAAACATTGATCGACAGTTCATCCGGCCGCAGATCCACCCCCCGAAGTGCTGCCTGCTGGTCACCGATCGCAGCATAGCAGGCGACTCGGGGGTCATCGCAGAGTATCCCGACCACCTCATCCTCACCCGCAATCTGCGGCCAGCACAGGGAATCGAAACCAGCCAGCCTGAATGCTTCATCATGCCAGCCATCTGTCTTCAGATTCAGCAGGCCGATGGTTTGCGTTCTGCCCATGCGAGGCTTTGCGCGACAAAGGCTACTGACCACAAAATCGCCGATACTGAGCGGCATCGCGCGGGAAGGAAGTCGTTTCCGCTCGGCCAGCCAGTGCAGCAGAGTCGTGGCTGATCCGGGTTTCAGTTCCTTGCCGAGTGATTCGAAGATTTCGTCTGACCACGACAATCTCAGTCGGTCAATCGAACGGCTGCCATTAACATCCTGCAGAGTCGTTCGCTGATCGCGCCATGACAGATAATTCGACAACGGTCGAATATCTCCGTGTTCCGCCGCCTCGGCATCAATCAGAATCACACCACCCATCTGAGCGCAGGTGAGGAGGGCCACTGCGTTGTCGGCATGAGCAAGCAAATCATGAAGGACGTCATGAACGGCGGTCAGGACCTCATTCGGGGCAATTTCATGAAAGCCCGGTGGCTGACCCGTCTGTGCGTTTGGAAATGCCGTTCGCTGTTCGTGAAGAAGTCTGCCCGTATCGCGGTCGACCACAGCTCCCTTGATGGATGATGAACCGATGTCAATCGCCAGAAACTGCACCCGATGTTCTCCACGTCAAAAGCAAACGGAATGTGTCGGGCAAACTGTTCGAAACGCACGGGAACAAGAAACGTTGCCAACCGAACCACATTCATTCGGATTGACCAAACTTCAACTGCACTCGGCCACCTCAGCACGAGTTCGCTCCATCCAGTTTCGTTGATGACGATTCCCATTTCTCTGATCAAAAAGGTCGGCCACTCTCTCGCTCTCTGCACGAAACCAGACCGACAATTGTGTCGGCACGTACGTATCACTGGACTCGTAAAGTGGAAAGTCTTTCGGCAGCTTTAGTTTTCGCCTGCGATCACCAACCTTGTCCAGAACCAGACTGGCCACGTGGAGAAACTTCAGTTTATTGCTGAATTCACGAGTCTCAAGAGCCCACGGAAGGTGTCTGACCAGCATCTTCAGGGCTAAAGCTGTTTCGCCAGCGTGAATGAGATATTCCATGTGATTCCCGATGTAGCCCAGAAAGTCACGATTTCGACTGATCATCCGATATCCACGAAGCTGCAGACTTCTGGCTTCTTCGGTTCTTCCGGCACGATGAAGAGGGAGCAGCATTTCAGCCATCGTGGTGTGAGGCACGGCATGACAGCCGGTTCTGCTGCCAAGGATCCTGAACGACTCGCGGAGCCCCGATTCGGGCTGATTGGTTTCAAGATAATACGAGGCAACTGATGCTTCCTCGCAGGCTTTGCAGTCAGCCAGATGATCACGCACAGACGTCCTCCACCGCTGAAAATACTCTTCCTTCTCTTTTGCATCTTCAGGATACTGCAGTCTTGAGAGCCGTGCATCATAGAACGGCCGCAGACTGTAACCCGCGTTCGTCAGGCGTCGCTCGAAATCATTTTCGAGTTCGACGATCTGCTTCAATGTCACCATAGGAAACTTCCGAACGGCGGAAAGAATCCATTTGTATTCCCAAAGCATCTCGTCGGTCTCAAATTTTTCAGGATTCGCATCAATCTGAGCGAGACACCATGAAAACGCCGGCAAAGATTTTTCTGCCATTCCACAAAACGTGGCCGTTCGAATCAGATCGTTCCGGGCTTCGAACCCAAGCTCTCGATCGCCCAGTGAGTCGGCGATTCGCACAGCCTGTTCAAGGAGACTGAGCTTGGTGGGATTTGCTTCAAGTCCCCGTGCCTTCTCGATCAGTTCTTCATAGTCGGCTTGATTCATATTTAATCTCCGGAGACACCGCAGACACGAGCGGCAAAGAAACCCGTTTCAAAGAACCGTCCCGCCAGCCGTATGGCTCGATAGTTCAGCCGTCGCGTGATTCGAGAGCCAGTTCAATCAGTCCCAGCATTCCCGTCGTCAGCAGATTCATTTCCTGCTTCTTCAGCGGAAAATGGGCCATCAGTAACGATTGAACATAAAGCATTTCGATCGCTCGCTTCAGCAGCGATGCATCAGACTTTTTCAAAGCCGCGAGGCGTCGAATGAGGGGATTATTAAAGTTCAGACAAAGCTTCGCGTACGCGTCCTCAATGGCCAACTGCGAGATGCCGTCCAGTACGGCATTCCACAGCGAGTCTGCCACGTCTTTCGACTGGTCAACCGATCGCAGAAAGTTGGCAGAATCATTGGATGTAAACAGCGTCGGCAACTGAGTCGGCTGGAACTTCTTCACCAGAGCTGCGCAGCGAAAGGGTTGCAGCACGCGGTCAGCCGTACGCTGCAGCTCAAAAACTTCATCTGTTTCTTCTTCGCTGAGATCCTCGAACGACTCTGCAAACTCTGACACATTGACCTGTGTCACCTGACGATCGGGAAACAGCTCGGACAGTCGTTCAAAAAGATCGGCATCGTAAACATACCCGGTGTTAAAAATGGTCTCAGACTGAGAAGTCGCCACGCTGGCAATCTGCCGAAACTGATCCAGACTGGGAACATGTCGAATTTCAGTCTCGTTCGCAAAATACTCACCCAGAGTTGTCTGACCGTGGTTTGTGTCAAACGGAAGCCAGTCGATGAACAGTCGGAAAAAATCTTCGTCCTCAACAGCCAGCGCTTTAATGGCAAGATGATGTCGATTGATGATCACATTCAGTTTCTGCCGCTCAGACTTTGCCAGACTCACAAGATACGATTTCAGACATTCGCCGAGCTGTTCGCGAGTCTGTTCAAGCCTGCGGTCCTCATAGAACGATTCACGAGAGGCAGTCGGGCGGAGCTTTGTCGCGTTAATCACGCACTTGACAAAGAATGCCCACTGAGGCATCAGATTGTCGGCTTCTTCCGAAAGCAGCATGTTTTTCAGATAAACACGATGACTTCTTTTCCCGGACATCACTGCCGCTTCGGGAAGCACATACGCGACGCCTTCGACTCCACCCGATTTTGCAACCAGCGGGATGGCGTCAAGAAACCGCTGACCGAAGACCTGTTCCGCATAATCCAGAGCGGCCTTGCGCCCTGAGGCCGACTGATCCTTCACCAGCGCCCATGGAGTATCGGCATTAATGTTCCATTTCTGGCGACCACTGATCACTTCGATCGGGTACGGCAAAAAAGTGCCGAAGTGAGCAGCTGATGTGCGAACATGGTCCGCAGTAAAGAATTCATCCGCACCCGGCTTTGGCTTCAGATGAACCTGCGTGCCGATCGGGAACTCGGCATCGAGCTGCTTCAGTGAATACGTGCCATCAGACCGACCACGCCACTCAAAAACAGGGCTCCCGCCCTTCAGCGATCGAGTGAGAACCACGATTTCCTCAGACACAACAAACGCAGACAACAGGCCGATTCCAAATTGCCCGATAAAGTCTTCCGAATGCTTCGTATTTCGCTTCGAAGATTGCCCGATCGTCGCCAGAAAGCGATGAATTTCATCCTCACTCAGTCCGATGCCATTGTCTTCCAGTACAAGCGTCGCCGGACGATCCTGCTTTGCCGGAATCACTGTCAACGAAATGCTGGCTTCATGGTCCGGTTGCTGTTTTTCACGAGCGACGATGGCATCCACACTATTCTGCATCAGCTCCCGCAGAAACACATGAGGACCGGTGTAAAGATGGTCTGACAGCAGATCAATCACACCCTGAAGATTGACCTGAAACTTATGGTCTGATGACATCGCTGTAGTGAACTCCGCGATTTCCACACCTGCCGGAAGCCGTCACAAGGGGCGTGTGATCCGGACGGCGAAGGTCCGTCTGATCATTCACCTGTCGAGCAACATACGGATGAAGGTGTGATTTTTCCAATGACCAACTGCTGCCGGCAGCAGCAGTGACAACGTGGCCAACTGGCTGACTGATCCCCCCCTCGACGGCAAGGCCGTCGTTAACTGGCAGGAATCGCCGGGTATCGGCAGAATCAGCGCGGAATTCCGATTCACGCCTCCGGGGCGTGGCAGATCCTGCTGAAAACCCGTGAAACGTTACTTTTCCTTCATGAACGCACCTTGTTTCCGTTTCTCTGCACTGATACCTCACCCACATTGAACAGGACCGAGCCAACTTCAACACGAGTGACAACGACTTCCGAACGCATCCAGCTGATGCTGTTGGTCGTCGGAATTGTTGCGGTGTTTGTTGTGGCGAGTCTGATGCAGCCTGATCCTGCCGGATACGGGACTCATCAGCAAATCGGACTTCCCTCCTGTTTTGTCCAGAAGATGATTGGTCGCCCCTGTCCGCATTGCGGACTGACGACCAGTTTCTGCTGGATGGTTCGTGGACAATTGGGCGCAGCATGGAATGCGAGCCCTTCAGGAGTTGCACTGGCTTTCATTCTGGTTGACTTTGGGACTCTGTCTTTGCAGGTTCTCAGGAAAGGGCGCTGGCTGCCGCACATTCGTTTCGGCCACCACGTACGAAACGTCTCTGCTGTCTGGCTCGTGCTGAGTCTGTTGGTATGGTTTTTCCGGCTGCTTCACCAGCTTCATGACTGATGTCAAAGCGGTTTGCTGTCAGCAGGAATTGAACGCTTCAGACCACGTGTCGACTGAAACAATCTGTTGCAGAACGAAAAAGGATTTGGAGCAGCAACATGACACGATTCCCCTGCCAGGCAGGAGCCCGCGAACGATCGGTGTCCCGTTTCGCACTGGTTCTGCTGCTGGTGATGACCATTCCCGGCTGCTCGCTGGGTGTGATGTTCAATAAGATGATTTTCGGTGACCCGAAGATCAAATCGCAGTTCCGGGTGGCAACAGATGTGGACCTGACGAAGGGTGAAAAATCCCTGCTCATCATCTGCAAAGCTCCCCACGGAACCCAGACAAAGTACCCATCAATCGAAATTGACATCGTGGAGCGAATGAGTCGCCATCTGAAAGTCCGTAAAGTCAGGATCATCAACTCCGACGAAGTCACCACCTGGTTTGATGATCATGGAGACTGGGGAAACTACCCCGAACTCGCCAGTCGTTTCAGAGCTGACTTCATTATGCAAATTCAGATTGATTCGTTCCGCTGCGACGTTCCGGATAGCCCGAACCTGCTGCAGGGAAAAACAGATGGCAAGGTCACGATCTATCGCGCAGTGGATGACATCGATGTGGAAAGTCAGCTCCCTGTCGCCTTCGAACGAACATTTGATGTGACCTACCCTGCCTATCCTGTTCCTCGTGAATCTCAGTCCGAGATCAACTTTGTCGAAGGATTTCTCGATCGAACTTCCATCAGTCTGTCTCAAATGCTCTACGACTATCGCGTGAGTGAGACCGTCCACTAAACATTCCTCATCCGCGCCGTGGCTCTCCGTTCAGATCCGGAGCGAAGAGAGTCAAAGCGTCTGTTCGTGAGCGAAGAACGTGCAGCCGGCCTGACAGTCTTCGCCATCAGTTCCTGTCACCCCATCTCTGATATCTCGCCTCTCCTGTTCGATCTTTCGCTGAATCTCCCAGCCTGATCGATGCATCCTGGACTGCAACAATGACTGTCAATGACTCTCAACTCGGCACGTCCGATTCCTGGCTCCGTTCGTCTGCACGGTTTCTGAAGCGTCGGGTTATGATCGGCAGAATGACTCTGGCATTTCTGCTGATCATGCTGATCCCCGGCTGCAACTACTTCATGCTGCTGGGGTATCTGATTGGCGGGCCACCACAGGTTGAACCGCTGTTTGAAAAGGAAACCAATCAGTGTATGACCGATCGTGGCGTACGAGTCGCCGTAGTCTGCTTTGCTCCGGACGAACTGAAGTACCAGTTTGACAACATCGATCACATCATTGCCAATCGCGTCACCAATGCACTCAAGGCGAAGAAAATTGATGTGATCAGCTATGATGAGATTCAGGCATGGCTGAAAGATAATCCGGACTGGGACACTGCCGAAGAAGTCGGCGCAGAGTTTGATGTTCGGTATGTGGTCTTCATCGATGTGAGCAATTTTGGACTTTACGAGCGTGACAGCAATACTCTTTACCGTGGACGCTGCGAGGCGATGGTCCATGTGTATGAAATGAAAACGGATGGAGAAGGCGAGTCCATTTTCTCTCACGAAATCAACAGTCTTTACCCCACCCAGGTGCCACGATCAGCCTCAGATGTCAGCTACGACACATTTCGTATGGAGTATATCTGGAAGCTGAGTGATGAAATCGGACGGATGTTCTATCCGTACCTTCGTGGTGACGACATCAACAACGCTGCCTGATCCGGAACCTCGTTCAGCAATTCGATGACAGTTCGGCAAGTTTTCTGCGGCGAAGTCATTCGCGGCTCAGTGTTCCGTCATCCCCGCGCGGGACGATGCGTTCTCTGAAATGTCCGACTGTGACCTCAGAAAAAGTATTTTCGCACAGACAGACAGTGAGTTCGTCGCCGCGAACATAGTAGATCGCATGCTGACGAAACTTCTGCCCGAGCAAACAGGCGTCTTCAAGCGAACATGCAATGGCCCAGCCCGGTTCATGATGACTCCCTGCCGGCGAAAACCCAGTCACAGGACAGTGCCACAGATTCGCCTGCCGGATCGCTGCCAGCAACCTTGTCGTGGCGTCTGCACTGGCCTCATGACTCCATATTTCTCCGGTCGTTGCGCAGGCAGTGACGATCGCAAACGCTTCCGGCCAGTCGATACCCTGCAACTGCACAGAGAACCGCGTCTCGAAATAGAAGGAAGGAAACGTCACCGCCTTTTGCCCCCGCGTTCGTCAGACGGTTGCTCGAGGGCGCGCTGGATCACATGGCGCGGCACCCGCGGTCGCGGAACATGTCCCCTGAACCAGCGACGCACGTCGTCCTCCAGCGCGATGCCGTGCATGAAATTGTACAACGCTTTATTCAACGCTTCTCCGAGGGCATCATGATCTGCAGCCACAGGATCAATGAATCCGATATCATTTTTGGCGAAGGACACTGCCGGCAGTGGCATCAGGGTTACGCCGTAGTCTTCCGGATTTTTTCCAACCGGTGAATGAACAGTGCATGTGAATCGATGAAAGAATCCACTCTGGATGCAGCCGTTCGCAAAGAGCTGTCGAACGTATTCCAGCGAGTCAACGGTCTCCTGCACTGTCTGCGTCGGAAAGCCATACATCAGATACGCATGTACCAGAATTCCCGCCTCTGTAAAGCCGCGAGTGACTCGAGCGACCTGTTCCACGGTGACACCTTTTTTCATGAGTGCGAGGAGTCGATCGGAGGCGACTTCCAGTCCACCCGAGATGGCAATGCAGCCACTGTCGGCCAGCAACTGGCAAAGCTCAGGCGTAAAAGCCTTCTCGAAACGGATATTGCCCCACCACGAGATCTCAAGCCGCCGGCGCAGCAGCTCTTCGGCCAGCGCCTTCAGCCCCTTCGGCGGCGCAGCTTCATCGACGAAATGGAAACCCGTTTGCCCCGTCTCGCGAACGATCGTTTCAATGCGATCGGCGAGAACTTCAGCAGCGGCCGTGTCATAACGTCCGATGTAGTCCAGAGTCACATCGCAGAAACTGCATTTTTTCCAGTAACAGCCATGAGCCACCGTAAGCTTGTTCCAGCGACCATCAGACCAGAGCCGATGCATCGGATTCAGCATGTCGAGTGTTGAGAGATACTGATCCAGAGGCAATCCGTCCCATGTGGGTGTCCCGACGTCAGTAAAGGGAACGTCAGGTTCCGGGCATCGCATATAGTGGACGCGGGGTTCGGAATCCGGCAATTCTGTTGCCCGCAGATAGGTGCGAACCAGCTTGTCCTGAGACCGCTCGCCTTTCAGATATTCAAACAGAGCAAGCAGTGGTCGTTCACCGTCATCAAGCGTCACGAAATCGAAGTAATCAAAGACGCGGGGCTCCGTCAGCTCTCTCAATTCCGTGTTGACAAAACCACCACCCAGCACGGTTCGAACATGTGGCGAATTCGCCTTGATGGTCTGAGCAATTCGAAAGGCACCATATACCGTCCCGGGAAAGGGTACGCTGATCAGCACAACGTCCGGCTGATGCCTCGCCATTGACTGAAGTGTCAGGTCATGCAGGATCTCATCAACCAGCGTATTTGGGGCCGACAGGGCATTTGCAAGCGGTTCAAACGTGGGCTGACTCTGGGCCAGCGATTCCGCATATCGAACAAATTCGAATCTCGAGTCCACCGCATCCCGAATCACATCGGCCAGATCACTCAGATACAACGTTGCAAAATGCCGGGCTCGATCCGTCACTCCAAGAGATCCGAAGGCCCAGGCAAGCGGATCACCAGTCGAGTCATCATCATCGGGAAGATACACATCGAGTGATTCAAAGCGAGGCCCCTCAGGCAGCAAGGTCCGGGCAGCGATGCGATGTGCCAGCGTGGAATCTTTTCCCTGAAGAAATCGAATCGTTCGATCGATGGTGGCCTGATAGACCTCGAAATCTTCCAGAAACGCAGTCACTGAGCGACTCCGTTTTATCAGCGCTTTCAGGGGAAGTTCCGGGGCCGAAAGAATTGCCTGACGGATTCGAGTCAATCCGTCGGCCGACAAGAGCCTCAGCACCAGCCGAAGGGCCAGATCATCCTGCTTCGCGTCAAATCCCTGCATGCGCAGGAAGCCGGTCAGGTACGCCGTGGAGGGATACGGCGTATTCAACTGGGTCATCGGAGGAATCAGCGAGAGAACTCGCGGCTGCTGCATCAACATGACGGAGAATGGTGACGAGCTTACGGACTAAACTCAATAAAGAGCGGACAACGACTCCCGATTCTTTTGTGTCTGAATACAAACGCTCTGCCTGATCGAAAAATCGCGAATTCGATCACAGCACGGACCTTTGTCGATCACCGGAATTCATCCGCTTTCTGACATCGACGTGTTTTTCATGACGCTCTGCGGTACGATTCCGTCCAGGAACAGAACTTCGGGATTTCGATCGGCTGTCTGCATCCATGCGAGAACTTCACCCATTTGATGACCCTACCCTCGCCGCGCGGTTGCTGGCCGTTCTCAACACGTCCGGCCTGCCAGCGTTTCTTGATGAAGAAGACGGAAAGGCTGTGCTTTGGATTCGCGATGATGACCACAGGGCGAAAGCGAAAGAAATCCTGACTCGGTTCCTGTCCGCCCCCGATGCGCCCGAGTTTGTCGAAGCCGAACAGCAGGCCGCTCGGATCTCAGAAGAAACCATTCGTCGTGAAGCCACCCGCAGGCGTCGCATGATTGATCTTCGCGATCGATGGAACGGAGTCAGGTATCGGACATATCCCGCAACCGTTGTCATGATCTGTTTGTCTGTCCTTGTCGCCTTTGCCACGACAGACCTCGAGCAACAGAATGGCTGGAGCCTGTGCAACAGCAAGAACTCGAAACTGCTGCCACTGATGTATATGCAGGAACCCACAGTGACGGTCGACTTCGCCGGATTCCGCCTGGAGCTTCCGGGCAAAGTTGACCTGCTGGCAACTCTCAGGTCAGGACAGATCTGGCGATTTGTGTCACCGATCTTTCTGCATTTCAGCATCCTTCACATCTTCTTCAACATGTCGATTTTTCGGGACCTTGGGTTTGCTGTGGAGTTTGTGAAGGGGACGCGTCGATTCCTTGTGATCGTGCTCATCATCGCTGTGATTTCGAATATTGCCCAGGTGCTCTGGAGCGGTCCCCGCTTCGGTGGGATGTCCGGAGTCATTTATGGATTGATCGGATATCTCTGGATCAAGGGCAGGTTTCAGCCGGAGCAGGGACTCGGATTGTCTCCCAATCAGATTGTCTGGTCTGTTCTCTTTCTACTTCTATGCATTGGCGGTGCAATCCCGAATGTGGCCAACGCATGTCACATTGCTGGTTTGATCACCGGCATCGTGATTGGCCTGCGTCAAACCGTAATCCGGAAACTCAAACGTCTTCTGCGACCGCCACCGGATGAATCCAGGGCGGAAAGGTGACAGCGGTTCGTCGAGGGATGACGCAATTGTTCAGGAAAAATCGCCTTGTCAGCCGCTGGCGGGCAAAGCATTCAGCGGGTGTGGTCAAGAAACCTTCGCAGATGATCCCCTCCGTCAAAGGCACTCACCCAAAAGGCCAAAGAAGATTTTTCCGTTTTCCAATCGGGAGGCGGAACCTCGGCAATCAAGTCAGAGAAATCGCTCTTCTTAAGCAACGCTGTGAATGACTCGATCCGCATACCACTTCACTTTCTGGACTATCCTGATCGTCGCATTGCTGATGCGACTTGCCGCTGCGATTGCCATTGATCAGAAGGTTCACGCTGAGGGACGACAGTTTCTGATTGAAGGCGATGCCAACGGCTATTGGGAACTCGGACGGAAGATTGCTGACGGCGAGGAATACAGTCTTTACACGCCGCCCCGTCGAATCCTCAGGACCCCCGGTTTTCCATTGCTGCTGGCATTGTGCATCAGGATCTTTGGCCAGGACATTTTCGCGGCATCGGTTGTTATGGCGTTTGTCGGAACGGGGTGTTGCGGTCTGACATACCTGCTGGCGAGGCGGTTCCTCGATGAAGCTTCGTCGCTGGCTGCCATGGGACTGGCTGCCATATCTCCCATTCAGATCGGAAGCAACGTTCAGATCCTGTCCGAAACATGGTTCTCCTTCTGGCTGCTGCTGTGCCTGATCGTGATGCAGCCATTGCTGTCAGATTCAACCGGCCCTCAACGAAGCCGCTCGCTGCTGTGCGGAATCCTGATCGGACTGACCACACTGATTCGCCCCGGCTGGATTCTGTGGACGGGGCTCGGCGCGGGCCTGGTGCTTGTGTATGGAAATGGCACACGCATTCGACGTTTTGAATCTGCAACACTGATCGTCGTCGGTTGCTTCATCGCGCTGTTGCCATGGGCTTGGCGGAATCATGAAGTCACCGGGCACTGGGTCTTCACATCACTCTGGTCCGGACCAAGCCTTTACGATGGACTCCATCCCGGAGCCACCGGTGCCAGCGACATGCGATTCGTGGACGAAGACAACGTCTTTTCCACCATGAGCGAGTTCGAGGCCAATTCCGACTACAAGAGGAGAGCGTTCCGGTTTGTCATGGAAAATCCGGGACGAACCCTGGAACTCGCCTTACTCAAGGCAGCACGATATCTCTCACCGTCGCTGAACGCAGATGGGTTCAGAGGCGGCCTATTCTCTTTTTTCTGCCTCGCCTGGTATACCGGCTTTGCCATTCTCGTGACCCGAGGCGCTTTGCACAGAATAGGTCAAATACAGAGCGTACTTCTGCTGTCCGGCCCGTTCCTGCAGTTCTTGCTGGTTCATATGGTCTTTGTGGGCTCAATCCGGTATCGTCTTCCCGTGGAATTTCCGCTCTCAGTCCTTGCTGCCGCAGGATTTTCTGCAACGCGGTCCGGTTGGAGCCTGAGACGCGCTGCATTGAAGAGCGAAATGTAGCACTGCCGTTTAAACCGGAACGAACCTGATGAGAAAAGCACGGATGCAGTCTCTCTTATTCGCCATGCGCTGTGCAGCGAGACGGGGTTCGGGCAACTTCCCGCTTTCTGATCGAGCGTCTGCTGCGGAATCACGGATCATTGAAAACGTAGTGGCTGACGATGAATTGAAATCATATGGAGAGCGATGGCTTGAAGTTGTCAGAACTCATCCCATCACAACATCGGCAACACAGGCGGGGAAAAAACGAGCGAAGTCCGGCATCCGCCGGACGGACGACGACGTCGCCACTGGGGATGAGGTGTTCCGGTTCACAGTGCTGATTTCTCATCGGGCTGTCTCGTTCAAGACAGCGGTTTCGGCATTGATTGGAATGGTTCAGTGATTCGATCGGAAACAGATCGATCTGTCCTGTCCAGAGAGCGACGGGTGTCGTGCACTTCAAGCAGGGACGCATGAAGACGTGGGGAATCATCAGGTGGATGCTGTTCTTTGTCGCGACAATTGCAATCGTCGCTGCAGGGGGTACCGCATGGATGTGGCACCACGGAAATTCCTTGATCCGCGAGAGAATTCTTCAGACCTTCGACAAAGCAGCACCGGATCTCGAACTGCATTTCGATCGGCTCGAACTGATCAGCACCTCGTCCGTCAAAGTCACCGGCGTTGAGATCCGTGACCGTCAGACCAATCGTCCCATACTTCGGGCAAATGAGATTGAAGCGGTGGTGGATGAATCGCAGCTGATGGAACGTCAGTTCATTCTGGTTCGGTCAGTACGCGTCGAAGGCGTAGATATCCTGCTGAAGCGGGAACTTGACGGACGCTGGAACTGGCAGGGCTACAGATTCCATCGCCTGAATGATGCTCCGTTGATCCCGCCGGCAGTGTGCCTCGAGGATGTTCGGGTACAAATCAAGCTGGAGCATGGAAATGATCTTCCACCGGCCACACTGATGGTCAGCACGCCGTTGTTTCAGGCGGTTCCTGATTCCATCGACGAATATGACTTCTCGGGACTCATCGCACTCCCGGGAGCCGGCAACCTCGCCGTCAACGGCGACTGCAATCTGACTCGGAAGACATTTCATCTTGGCGGCAATCTGAACGGAATCACTGCGGATCACAGTCTGCTGGAGATCGCCAAGTCCACAGCCCCGCAGCTGGCCGACAGGCTCTCGGAACTGGATGTCGCTATCCAGCGAGTCCTCCCGAAGCCAACAGCCGCTCAGTCCGCATCGGCCGGAGCCGACTCGGCAGCCATCGTGATCGGCACCAGCGACGCGGCGCCAAGATTTATGGGGGTGCTGGATGTGGACTTCCGAATTGAGAAACTGGCCCAGCAGACTGTTCCTGATCTGAAGCTGAAAATCGATCTTCATGACGGTCAGATATACTCGTCCGTAATCCCGATTCGGCTCAGCGATGTTGCCGCGAGGTTTTACTGGGATAATTCAAACGTGGTGATCGATCTGCTGAATGCCCGAGACGACGACGCTCTGATCACGGGGCAGTTCATGATGCAGCTCGGCGGAAATGCCGATCCGCCGCGTGCGACCGTACATCTCGAGAATGTTCCCATCTCGAATGAGCTGAAGCCGCTGTTCCCGCTAAAAGCCCGAAAGTTCTTCGATCACTTCATGCCGATCGGAAGCATCAGTGGAGACATCGCCATCAAGCGTTTTCCCGGCGGCAGATGGCTGCCCGAACGGATCTCAGGAACGGCGCAGAATGGCTCTCTGCTGTTTCACCGTTTCAAGTACCCTGTAACCTCGATTTCTGCGCAGTTGCAGCAGCGACCGATGCCCGAGACGGCAGACTCCATCAACGATGTCATCTTTGATATTCAGGCAGAGGGTTTTCTTGGATCTCAGGTCGCCAAGGCCACAGGATGGATTCAGAATCCCGGGCCGGAACTGGAGATGCACTTTGACGTGCATGTCGATGACCTGTTGCTGGACAGCCGTTTCCGCGATGCGCTCGATGACAAGGCTCGCAAAGTGATCGACGCGATCGGCATCACCGGTGTCGCAACGGCGGATGTGGCATGCCATCGTCCGCCAGGGCTGGATCAGCCCACACACATTGTCATGAATGCGGACGTCCGCGATGCCCGAATGAAGTTCAGCGGTTTTCAATACGAAATCGATCGGCTCAGCGGAAAGGTACAGTTTCGTTCGGCTGAAAAGCACTGGACATTTGAAAACCTTCGTGGATGGCATAAGGACGGTCAGCTTTTCGGGGAAGGGACATTTCGAGGACTGCCGGAGCCCGGAGATCTGGACCTCACTGTTCGTGCCGAAAACGCTGCGCTGGATGCCGATCTGTTCCACGCATTGAATCCCTCGTCGCGAGCCGTCTGGACGATGATCAATCCGGAGGGACGCGTAAGCCTGACGACTCATGTTGCATGGACAGCCGCTCCGGGACTCAGGCCGATTGTGAAGCTCGACGGAATTCGCATCACGGATGCCACCATCTTTCCGAAGCCGTTTCCATATCGCATAAATATCAGATCCGCCGAACTGACTTACGATCCAAATGACCCGCGCGCCGCCGGACGTCAACGGTGCGAAATCCGATCGCTGAAGGCCGAACACGATGGCTCACCCATTACAGCCAGTGGCTGGGCTGAGATTGCCGAAGGTGGTCTCTGGCAGCTTCATCTGGATGACCTGAACGCAACAGATCTGCAGCCGGACGATCATCTCAGAACGGCACTTCCGGCGAGCTGGCGTGAGACGTTGTCACGTCTGTCTCACAAGGGACTGGTCTCCGTTGAAAGTTCGCAGCTGGATTTTCGTGGTGTCGCAACCGGTGAAGCACCACCCACTGCCGCATGGCAGATGTCACTTCGTCTGAAAGACTGCGAGCTTGCAGCCGGACTGGATCTGAAAAACATTTCAGGCCTCGTGCGTGCCAACGGATCGTGGGATGGATATCAGTTAGTCAATCGCGGCACCATTTCTCTGGATCAGCTCGAAGTTCTGGAGATGACCATCGCTGGAATCAATGGTCCTTACACCATGACCGAAAAGGAACTGGTGCTGGGAAATCGTGAAGTCATCACCGGGAGACAGCGGCCGAATGCCGTCCCCCCGGACACCCGGATCCAGGGTCTGGCTTACAATGGTACGCTGGAAATGGATGGCCTGATCAATCTCGAGGCTGGCAGCAATTACCGATTCTTCGGGGAACTGACCAGCGCACTGCTGGAATCTTATGCGCGGCAGCATATGCCCGATCAGCCCGGCATGAAGGGTGTGGTCAATTCGTGGATCTTCGTCACCGGCGACGGAGATTCGCCAGATCGTCTGACCGGCAAGGGCCAGCTGCAGATCAATCCGGCAGCATTGTATGAGGTTCCGGTCGTTCTGGAGATGTTTAACGCTCTGTCGAAGTTGAATTTCGCCGTTCCGAATCGAACGGCTTTCGAATACGCACTGATGTCATTTGAGATTCAGGATCAGGCATTCTGGTTTGATCCGATTGACCTGGTCGGTGATGTGCTTGCACTGCGAGGCCGGGGCAGTGTCGGATTTGGAGGCGACGTCGTTCTCGATTTCTATTCACGTCCGAATCGACCGCGAACTCCGCGTATTCCGCTGACCGGCATGCTGATGAACAGTGCGACGCAATGGGTCAATGTGCAGGTTCGAGGAACCATCGATCGACCGCAGACTCGCGTCGGCTCGAAGATGCAGCTGGATGCCTCCATGCGTCAGTTTCTCGGCGGCTTTGAACCTCATCCGGGCGGGCCTGTTCCCGAGCTGACGATTCCCAGTTTCGGGCTCCTGCAGCAAGGGCCGCCGCAACGCCCCAATACGTCAGCCAGTCGACAGCCCCGGCCATGACAGACTGCAATCCGGTATGACTCAGCACGAAGACTTCCGCGACGACATGGATCCGTCGATTTCCGGACCCCTTCCGGTCACATTCCTGTCGCAGCAGCGAGCTCACACAACCCGAAGCGTGCAGACATGCGAATCTGAAGCAGATCACCCTGAGACGTTCGGTTTGGCACTATTCAAATTCACCCGAGATCATCGTCTGATCGAGCCGAGACGGATCCGGCTTTCCGATCGCCGATGAAGCGGCCGCAGCAGCATTGCCGGACGATGAAAATGGTTGCGGAGTCGAAGGTCCATTCATGCTTCGAGCCAGCTGGGCCGGGGCAGGCGTGGCATTGACCTGAGCCGCGGAGAGACCTCGCTCGTGCCGCGTCCACCATCCATCAGCATCATCCATGGCCCACTGATTGGCATCGACGCAGCGGAGGAGCATCATGGACAGGTCTCGGGCAGTCTGCGGTCTTCTCGCGCGGTTCTTTTCGAGACAGGACAGTATCACATCCTCCAGATCTGAACTGATCGCTCGGCCGGATCGCTGAGATGGCGGAACAGGAGCCGTATCCACGTGATGTTTGCACAGTTCAACGATGCTTGTCGCACTGAACACCGGCTGCCCGGTCAGCAGGAAATACCCAACGGCACCGACAGCATACAGGTCGCTGCGGTTGTCAACAGCGAGCGGAGACTGAATGGCCTCCGGCGACATGTAAAGCGGAGTCCCGGTCAGAGACGCATTGGCGGTCATACCGGCATTCTTTGCATCGTCCAGAGCTTTCACGAGCCCGAAGTCCAGCACTTTAACAACGTCGGGTTCGTTTCCACGTCGATTCAGCATGATATTGGAGGGCTTGATATCGCGATGCACCAGACCTCGTGAGTGTGCTTCGTAAAGTGATCCGCAGACCTGCAGCAGAATTCGAATCACTCGCGATTCCTGCTGCGGCCCATAACGGTCAACCAATTGCTGGAGATCAATGCCGTCGAGGTATTCCATGGCATAGTAAAATACCCCTTCCGGGGTGCGTCCGAAGTCATAAATAGCGATGGTATTCGGATGATTGAGCTGGCACGTAATCTGAACTTCGCGTTCAAATCGGGCTGTCGACGCTTCATTGACTTTGTCAATGTCCAGCATCTTTACAGCCGTCGGACGTCGCAGCATTGCGTGGTGTGCTTTGTAGACAACACCCATACCACCCGCGCCCAGCTTTTCATCAAGCTGATACTGACCAAGCTGTTTCGCCTCCACTGCAGCCTTCTGAGCCTCACGCTGCAGACGGGACACAATCACAGTAAAGATAAAGATCGCCACAGAGCTGGCCGCCAGCAAAACAAACACACATAAAAAAGCCCACTGCAGAATTGTCACGGGACGAAACGCTTCAGCGTAATCGACTTCCGTGGCCACTCCCATATCGTACTTGCTGAGCCAGCGCCAGGCAGCAACCACCGGAACACCCCGATAATCCCGATATGGCGTCATGCGAACGCCAGTGTTGCCTGCCACAGCGCTGGCGACCATTTCGGTCAATGGCTGCTCACTGCGTCGCAGCGACGGACGCTGACCACTTGTCATATCGACCCCCGGATCACGCAGGTCAATGTTCAGCAATGATCGGGAGCCCGGGCGATCCGGCAACAATCCGCTCAGAATCAGGTCTGCATCAAATCGGCTGTTGGAAATCATCTGGCCCCTGGCATCAAAGGCATAGGTCTCTCCCGACTCGCCCATGCGACCGAGCTGAAGAATCTCGGTAAATTTCAGCTCCGGGCGAAACTGGAAGGCCAGAATCCCAACCACCTGAAATCGCTCGTCGCGAATCGGCGCGGACACGAACATGTTCGGCACACCGGTCCGCAGCCTCCCGGTATCATCCTTGATC
>JBKDRW010000114.1:0-3077 GCA_046341255.1 Planctomycetota bacterium | reverse complement strand
TCTTCAGCCGGAACTTCCTTTTGCCAGCCCCACGCACGTGCCCTGAGGATCGAGATCTGAGCACGCGCAAACATGCTTGAAGTTCACGTTCGGGAGGGATTGCCATAGATCAAGTTTCACGTTGCTGACTTGGTCTTCTGTATCGCATAACGAATTGCGATCTATGCGTCTGGCGATTAGCCGACGCATAGATCGCGCGTTGAACTTTTCCGCTTTGTGGATTGGGTGCACGAGGATCGAGGGAAGCCCTATGCGGAAACAATCACTGGCACTCGGCGGGTGCGGTGAGTCTACCAGTGGCGTCGGAGGTTGTCACCCGGAATTTGGGAGCCCGTCGTGATTCGATCGTCACGGTCGAGCCGGATGTGGCGAGGGACGAAGGAGGCCAGGACTTAGGCTCGGTGTTGGTGAGCACGAACAATGCTCGATCGCCACCGCAGAGTTGCCTGAAACCATCCACAGGCGCAGCGTTGAAAGATCCGCTGCTATAAAAGAACAGGCACGGCGAATTGCTGCATCGCGTTGTGGGATGTAGCTCAGCCATCGCGGCCCCTGTACCACGCTGGGCGGTGAGCACCGCGCATGATGATTCGCCAGCTGTGCTTTGGCTGAAAATCGATCAGCCGCATGCGAGCCTGACATTTCGGACAGCACGGATTGCGATCATTGGCGTCCTCCGCAACAGGGGAATCCGAAGCAGCAGCTTCAGCAACAGGCACCGCGGCCACTGAGCCCAGCAGTTCGCGGCACTCGGAGATGTAACGCTTGCGATGACGACCGGAATAGCCGCCGAACCGACGAGTCTTCGTATAGCCTTTCGGAAGAATATGCAAACACCATCGCCGCACGAACTCAGCGCCCGGAATGCGAACAGGAATCGTCTCCTTGCTGCCGCCGATCTTGTCGCCGACTCGAGCCTGAAACGTCACGAAGCCATCCTCGTCTGACACCAGACGTCGATCCGAAATGGGGCCACCCGTCAGATACCGAGCCAAATACTTCGCCACCAGTTCCGGCGGACAGTTCTCGTTTGGCGGCGGTTCGATGTACGCCACCCACGTTTGCTCTTCCATCGGCGCGAGCCAGTCTTCAAACGCCGCTATGGACTTCAGAAAACTCCACTCACCTTTCAGCTTCAGCTTGCCATTCTTGTGCAGACGCTTCAGGCCGGCGATGAAGTTGGTTCGAAACTTCTTTTTCAGCTCCTCTGAATTGCACAAATAGCGACCGTCACACTGCGGCACGTTCGGACGACGGCTTTTGATCCAGCGACGATCAACCGTCAGCGATGGTCCGCCGCCGGGTACCAGAGCATGCACATGCGCGTGAGCCTCCAGTTTCTGGTTCCAGGTATGCAGCACCATCGCGGCGGCCGCTTCGAAGTACTGTTCGTCCGCGATGACATCACGAAGCGTCTTCCACGCCGACTGAAACAGCAGGTCGTACATCTCTTCTCGATTTCCCAATGCCAGCGACGATAACTTGTCCGGCAGCGTAAACACCACCTGAAAATACGTGAGGCCCGGCAGCAGCAGTTCTGTTGTGGAATCTAACCAGTCGGCTCTCTTAGCCCCAGAACATAATGGGCAGTGTCGATCACCACACGAATTATACACACAGCATTGATAGGCACACGGATCGCATCGATACAGATGCCCGCCGAGGGATGCCGTGCGACACAGTTCCAATTTCCCGAGCGTACTCTGGACCTGTGGCGGAGCCTGAGAAGCGAACTGCTGCACAAAGTCGGGCGTGTACTTTCGCAGCAGTCGCGAAACCGTCAGGCATTGTTTCCCGGTGGCTGCATCCAGCCTGGCAGTTGCCGGATCGGCAGCCAGTCGATGGGGCTCGGGGCCGATCCCAGATGCAGAGTCCTCACATGCAGATACACCATCGTCGTTGAGAAGCTCGCATGGCCCAGCAGCCGACTGATGGCCAGCAGATCGACTCCGGCTTCCAAAAGTCCTGTCGCATAAGAATGGCGAAGAGTGTGAGGCGTGACATGTTTGAGAATGCCGGCGTCCTTTGCTGCGACCTTGAACATCTTCTGAATGGTCGTCGGCTGCAGCGGTGTGTCGGGGGACTTTCCGGGAAACAGATACACTTCCGGACGGTACGCGATCCAGTACTCGCGAAGCGCCGCCAGCAGTCGAGGAGCCATCGGGACCATTCGTGTCTTCTGGCCTTTGCCGCAGTCGACTCGTATCTGCATCCGCTGACTGTCGATGTCGCTGATCTTCAGATACGCCGCTTCGTTCAGACGAAGGCCGCACGCATACTGAAGGACCAGAAACGTGCGATGCTTGTGACACTTCACACACGACAGCAGCCGATTCACTTCTTCACCACTGAGCACCGCTGGCAGTTTCTTTGGGCGCTTGCCAAAGGGAATCATGTCAACATGCCAGGACTGAGGGCAGGTGGTTCGAAAGAAGAACCGTAGTCCACAAACGGCCTGATTGAACGAACTCCATTTCAACTTTCGCACATCAATCATGTTCAGTTGAAACGATCGTACGTCTTCGGTCGTTGCTTCCAGCGGACTTTTGCCAAGGAAGTCGGCAAACTTGCCGACGTGATAGGTGTAAGCATCGATCGTGCGCTGGGAATAATTGCGGACCTTCATGTCGTCGGCCATCCGACGAGTCAGCTCGGTCACACGGTTTTGCCACGGTGTCATTGGGAGAGTCTCCTGAGAAACTAACAGAGAAGAGTTCGACATCACACAGCGTGAGTCGCGCATCTTCATCATGCCTCAGAAAACCCCCGCGGCCATTCCTTGCTATCTGGTTTCATTGATTTCGAGTGAGCCGTTTCTCACCCTGCGCGCACAGGCAATAAACTCCAGGGATCAACTATAACCTGGCCAGCGCCTAAAACCGTCAATGCGCCTAAGACCTGGACAATCGATACAACCTGGCCACGCTCTAAATCGCTGACTCCACAAAGCGGTTAAGTTCAACGCTTCGGTTAACCGGGCCGCGGCGAACGGCACTGATTTGAAAAACCCGCGCAACCCGCGGCTCCGGTTGAACCGTTTGTTCGGTGCTCAGTCTCGATTGGGCACGGCATAAGAT
>JBKDRW010000113.1:0-2613 GCA_046341255.1 Planctomycetota bacterium | reverse complement strand
GCGTGGACCACCTGAACGTGGAAAGCAGAGCGAGCAGGTCTTCCAGATCTGGTCGATCAACGAACGGGAGTTTCCTGCTGTTGCCCCTCAGCAGCCTGTTGAAAAAGGGATGGCAGGGCTCTGCCGAGCCTCTGGAGCATGAAAACCGGGAGCGATTGACGGCTAAGGAGGACCTTCGCCCTCCCGAGTCGTGTCGTTCGACAAACTGTCAGGCGTTGTGCCTCTGGCAGTTTTTTGCTCAGCGTGCTTTGCCTCACGGATCGGGGGATCACATGGCTGAGCGTACAACGAAACCGTTCCATTCCTGCGCGGTGTTGTTCAGATCGCGCGGCATCTCGGCTTGCTCCCATCCGCGTTCGCAGGAAGCTTGTTGACCGAGGTGTGATTGGCTGTGGCTTTACTCTGCTGTGGCTTTACTCTTCGGTCAGCCAGTCCATGATGAAATCGTCTTCACTGGATGTCCGGCGGACCTGCTTCGTCCTGGGAACGGCCGGAGTCGTTGCTGTCGGCATTTTCAATTTTCTCGAGCGGTCAGTTTCGAGTCCGGCTTTTTCCATGAGGCTGCGGGAAAACGTATTTTCTTCTTCGGGGATTTCTGAGCCGGATTCTACAACGTAGTCAATCCGAAAAAAATGTTTCGCGATGCCGACTTCGTCACCTGGAGACAAGCATTTGGACTCGCATCGTTCGCCATTGACCTTGATGCCATTGCTGCTGCCGAGGTCGCGGATGTGCCAGTAGCCACCTTTGAATTCCAGTTCACAGTGATGCGACGACACATTGGGAAAGTCAAGTTTGATATCGCAGGCCGAACGACGCCCCACAAGCAGTTTGGGGGCCATCAGCGGAATCGGATCACCGCCGCCACAAGGAACCAATTGTCCCAGCATATCTCTGCAACTCCCTGAGCGGACGACTTTGGTTTTCCTGACCCGCCATTCCTGCGACACGCAAACTGTCGCGTTCACAACTCTAGTACGCAGAATGCGTTCCCGATCCAGGAGGAATGACAAAAAAAGGTCGCGGAAACTAATGATCTGCCGGTCACGTTGCAAACTCGGACCGCCAGGATCCTGAACGACGACGAGAAATCCGGATCGCCACGCACTTTCAGCCCTACGCGTGCCTCAGGAGATATCGACTTTTCAGGCCGAGTGTCTCAAGAAAGTCGCAGGGAGGCTTCTCGAAACGTCGAGACGTCCTGACCGCAGACATCCTGACATCACGCAGAGACTGAGCGGGCTGCCGCAAAATGCCACGTCCGTCTGTTGCGGAATTCATCAAACTTTGGATGTCTATGGCAATTCCGATGCTCCGTTGGCAGAATCTGGTCATCGTCGGAGTTGATTGCTTCGCTTCCCCCATCGCCTGACGCCGATCTGAGGCTTCTGCATGCCGCGAATTTCTGAAGATTTTGGCCCTGCTCCAGACGAAAGGTCTGTCGAATCATTTGCCAGCGACAGCACGAAGAAGACTGACAGGCGGAACAGCCTGAAGCCGTCGATTTTTTGGATCTGTGCACGGATATTCACCGTCTGTCGCATTCGGAATTTCCGGAACTGCGACCCCACGTGGAATCGCGAGACTGAGTCTTTTTCTTCCTCGGCATTGGTGAAGCCGAGCCGGGTGTTCCTGGTCGTGGTGCTGTCCGTGACCGCCTTTGCGGAAGCGGATGAGGTTCCCGAGACGGTCGCATCGGCGGAGCAACTTGGCTTCTTCGAGGCTCGGATTCGTCCGGTCCTGATTCAGCATTGCTACTCCTGTCATTCTGCGGAATCGGAGGACGTTCGTGGCGGCCTGCTGCTGGATACTCGGGCGGGGCTGCTGCGGGGTGGAGATTCTGGCCCGTCCATTGTTCCGGGCCAGCCGTCAGCCAGCCCGCTGCTCTCTGCCCTGAAACACGAAACGGTGGAAATGCCGCCGGATCAGAAACTGGCCGACAGCGTGATTCGCGACTTCGAACAATGGATCAGCGACGGTGCGGTGGATCCGCGCGACGGAGACTCGACGGTCACGCGAAGAACGATAGACATCGAGGCGGGACGAGGTTTCTGGTCGTTTCAACCTCTGACCCCTGTCGTGGTCCCCTCGACCCGTGACTCGTGGGCACGATCTGATGTGGATCGATTTCTGATTCAACAGCAGCAGCGGATCCTCGGCTCTGAGCTGGTCATTGCCCCGGATGCGAATGCTGATGTGATATTGCGGCGACTGTCTCTGATTCTGACGGGAATGCTGCCTTCGCTCGATGAGCAGCGGCAGTTCGCGGCTTCATTCGCAAACAACGCTGAAGCTGCGATTGCGACCGAGATTGATCGACAACTCGCTTCGCCTCGATATGGGGAACGCTGGGGACGACATTGGCTGGATGTGGCACGCTATGCCGAATCGACGGGAGGTGGCCGCAGTATGATGCTTCCGGATGCATGGCGGTTTCGAGACTATGTGATTGCATCGTTCAACGGCGACAAGCCGTTTGATCAGTTGATTCGAGAGCATCTGGCCGGTGATCTGTTACCCAGCGGATCCGATGCTCAGCATGATGAGCAGGTGATCGGCTCGGGATATCTGATGCTGGGGGCGATCAACTATGAAGAGCAGGACAAAGAGCAG
>JBKDRW010000112.1:0-23202 GCA_046341255.1 Planctomycetota bacterium | reverse complement strand
GCCTCAGAAGGGGCATATCAAGCGGCTCCGGTTGTTCGACCCAGTCAGGGCACTCATCTTGTTCTGGATGCCGGTTTTCTTCCGGGCAGCCGAGCCCTGATGATTCCTGAGACCGATGATGGTCGGGTTCTGTTTGCGATTCCATGGCATGGTAAAGTGCTGCTCGGAACAACTGACGTTGCCGTGAAGAACGCCACGCATGATCCTCGACCATCATCCTCAGAAATTGAATACCTGCTGCGTTATGCCGCAACATACCTTCAAAAACAGCCATCGATCAATGACGTCCGGTCATGCTTCGCTGGCCTGAGGCCGCTTGTGGGAGCCAGATCAGGAATGACGGCCACCTCTAAGCTCTCCCGCGAGCATGAAATCTATCTGGGGCCAACCGGCATGATCTCCGTCATCGGTGGGAAATGGACGACATATCGACACATGGGAGAAGAATTGATCAATCATGCCGAGCGAGCGGCCGGCCTTAAACGTCGAGGATCTCGTACAGGGAACCTTGTGCTGCTTGGTGGAGGGGGTGCGAGCGGCATCGCCGCGGGCGACGAACATCTGGCCGTTTATGGAACGGATGCGAAGTTGATCCTCGAGATGTCTCGACCTTCTGCTGCAGCCGGCGCGGCAGCAGTCACTGCGCCAATGGGCCGATTGCATGCTCGACTTCCATATGGGTCAGCCGAAGTCATGTGGGCCGTGCGCCAGGAGATGGCGATGACCGTGGAGGATGTTCTGGCACGACGAACTCGTTCACTCTTTCTCGATGCCCGTGCGGCTCTGGAGGCCGCACCGACAGTAGCAACCATCCTGCGTGCTGAACTGAACCGTGACGCAGAGTGGGAACAGCGACAGCTGGCAGAGTTTAGAACTTTAGCCGGAAGTTATATGCCTCTGTTCTGACAGGGCCTCTGACAGCCATGCTGGAAATGCCGAGATCATCCAGTGTTCGTCTCTGTCGGCAACCTCTGGGCCCGACGCCCCCGCTGTCGCTCGACGATCTGCAACTGTTCAGTGGCTCCTGAGAGCATGCTGTTTCGGCTGGAGCATCACCCGATCTGGAAGGCGGGACTTCAACACGGCTTGAGTCTATCGGACAATCACGGTCCAATGCTCTGGAGAACGCCTGACGGATGGAGGAAAACGCTGAGAACCCGCCGCGACAGATGGTGGTCTGATTTATAACTCGGTCCATGTCCAAGTCACTGCGTCGATCATGTCTCCCGTGGCCATGGATGTCACGGTTGTTTTCCATTGAATCACGCCGAATGGTGCCTCGTCGCAGTACCAGACCTCGCAACGATGCATCAGGTCGCCGTACCGTTCGGACTTTTCGATCACGCGAGCCACACCGCGATCCACTCGCCACGCCGATTGCGGATTGGATCGCGACGGCACCCAGCGTTCACCCGTGGGCTGAAACGAAGGAAACTCATCATGAGCAAATGATTGCTGATGAATCCGGCACAGATGCTGTGAGAATCCGGAGAGGCCTGATTCGATGACAAGGGAATCGCCCTCCACGGCTGCGACTCTGACGACGCCTGACTTCTGCCATCGCGGTAAATCCAGCCGCACATTCGAATTCAGGACAGTGTTCTTCGAGGATACGCCAGGGTTCGAAAATCTGACCTCAATGTGATCACGATCGTGCATCTGAAGTGTCAGTGACTGCTGGTCAGTGCTCTCAAAGGTTGCCTTCGTTCCGGGAGCTGGCAACCTGCCAAGCACGGCACCTCGAGCGGATGCAAAGGGTTTGACCGGCGTGCGATAGTTGATCAATCCACCGATCTCCATCTGTTCGTAAAGCCACGACGCCTGCCATGGCCGGTTGATTGACCAGTTTGCACTGAAGATGGATGCGGTCAGCAGCAGGTTTGCCAGGATCTGCCAGTTGCGGGATCGCATGGCGTTGAGGGCCGGTACGAGGCTGATCCACCAGAATGGTGACAGCCAAAGCATCCAGCGCAGCCCGACAGAGTTTCCTCCGTAGTTGTAGTTTTGCGTGCGGGTCAGATAAAAGCTAAGCGTCACCAGAGACATGATGGCACCACACAGGACCACAAATCGGATCGCTGATGCTGCTGCGGAAAAAGCTTTCGTCAGTGACGGGGCGGATGCCGATCTGCAGTCCACATATCGCCAGCCGCCCGCAATCATGATGGTTCCGACGACGGCAACGGCCAGCACAGGTGTCAGGGAAATCAGGCCATGGTGCCCGAGGATGCAGTGAAACAGGTAAACCAGAGGAGTCTCCTGATTTGCATCGAGGTCCTTTGGATTCTTCCAATAGCTGGGAATCCCGTCGTGAACATACTCATAAGTCTCCGTTCCATATGTTGAATAAAATGGTTTCGCTCCTCCGGTGACGAGCCAGTTCGTGAAAAAGAATGCTGCCAGAGGAATCAGAGCCGCCGGCAGGAACATCGTCATCGTTTCACGGCGTGCAAGAATCAAACTCAGGAAGCATGCAATCACTCCGAACTGAGCTGCGGGCAGCTCAAAACAGCAGGTTAAAGCTGCAAAGAAGCCCAGGGCTGCCACGTCAGTGGATCGGACGGTTTGGATCGCTGACTCTGGAGTATGCTGAGCAGACATGAACAATCGCACGGCCGCGGAAATGGAAAACCATGCACTCACGGCGGCGGGGGTGTGATTGTTCAGAGTGGTGAGGTAGGGGTTCAGTAATGAGCCAAACCCTGCTGCAATCAGCACGAACATTCGGACGCCGAACGATGTCTGAAGCAGAATCAGCGTGCGGGCCAGACTTCTCAGCATGAGCCAGAACGGCAGTACGTTGACCAGGATCAGCAGAAGTCGAGTCACAAAGGTCGTATGAGACAACAGACTGTGCCCCAGCGTGGCTCGTTCCATCGCATACAGTCCTGCCACAATCACCGAAAGCAGTGGTGGCTTCGACGAGTAAAAATGCCATGGTTCGGAATCGGACGTTCGATATCGCACCTTGTCGATCGTTGACCAGCGAGGATTTGCGTCGATCTCATCGATCTGAAATGTTCGCCGTTCGACCAGCGACCAGACCGTCGCCCATCGCGATCGATCATTCGCGCTCTGCAGTGGTGTGGAATTCAGAACGGCAGCCAGAATCACTCCTGTGGCCGCCCAGATGAGACATCGCTCGGCCCATGAGACATCGCGGTCGATATCATCCCGATCTTTTGCGGTTGGAGGTGTTGTTGATGTCATCGATGGGAATGATGGGGCAATCAGAACTCAGAATTGCGAAGGCCCGGACGAACCCCGCAGGAAAAGGTACAGATCAGGGCATCTGGACGATCGAGCAGCTTAAACCGCCGGCGGCCGGAACATAAGAGTGAGTCGCGTAGTCCATCACCATACGATCGGCATTGAATCGCCAGCCCAGCGTTCGAATGGCACGTTTCATTCGTGAGATCCATTCCTGAGGCAGATCATCGCGGTCCCGGTTGTAAAACATCGGGATGACTTCCTTTGTCAGCACACGGTACAAATCTTCGGCATCACGCTCATCCTGAATGTCCTGATTCCAGTGAGTCCGACCTGTTCCAATCGCAAAACCATTGTGACCGTCGTACGCCTCGGCCCACCAGCCGTCCAGAACGGAACAATTCAGTCCGCCATTCAGAACGACCTTTTGCCCACTGGTTCCCGATGCTTCCAGCGGGCGTCGAGGATTGTTCAGCCACACATCAACGCCCTGAACGAGCACCCTGCCCATTTCGATGGAGTAATTTTCCAGAATCAGAACACGGCCTCGAAACGGCTCACGGCGCGTCAGCTGAAAGATCTGCTGCAGAATCTGTTTTCCTCGTTCATCTGCGGGATGAGATTTTCCGGCAAAGATGAACTGCAGCGGCCGGTTGGTATCGGTGATCAGTTTCTCGAGGAAGTTGAGATCCTTCAGAATCAGATCCGCTCGTTTATAGGGAGCAAATCGACGCGCGAAGCCGATCGTTAATGCCTGCGGATCGAACAGTTGCTCCAGATCGGCAATCACAGCAGCACGCTCGCCGCGCCGTTCGGCCTGATCAACGGCATGTCTGCGAGCATAGTTGATCAATCGATTCTTGAGCGTTGAATGCACTTCCCACAGTTCCCCCGGCGTGATGCTCTCGAATCTGCCCCAGACATCCGGTTCTCCCGTTCGCTGATACCAGTCTTCGGGTAGAACACGGTTGTAGAGCACTCGCATCTGTCCTGCGAGCCACGAAGGAACGTGAACTCCATTCGTAATGTGGCCGATCGGAATTTCCTCCACGCTGCGCCAGGGCCAGAGGCTCGCCCACATGTCGCGGCTGACGACACCATGCAGACTGGAAACACCATTGGCAATCCGGCACAACTTCAGTGCCAGAACTGTCATGCAGAAGGTCTCGCCACCGTGTTGAGGATCGACGCGCCCCAGACCCATCATGCCGTGAAGGTTCAGTCCCAGCGAGTCTGCCAGCGGGCCCAGATGTTCGTCAATCAGCCCCTGATCAAATCGATCATGTCCGGCGGGAACCGGAGTGTGCGTGGTAAATACACAGCGAGCTGCCGTTTCCTTCAGCGCCTTGTCAAATGGAAGACCATCCTCATGCATTCGCTGCCGGATCACTTCAAGTGGCGCGAATGCGGAGTGTCCCTCGTTCATATGAATCACATTCGGTAGAATTCCGAGCGCCTTGAGGGCTTTGACTCCGCCGACGCCGAGGAGCAGTTCCTGTCGTATCCGAGTCCGCTGATCGCCCCCGTACAAACGAGCGGTCAGCGCACGGTCTTCGGGATGGTTCTGGGGAATGTCCGTGTCCAGCAGATACAGTTGAACTCGTCCGACGGCCAGATGCAGCAGTCTCGCATGAATCTGTCCGCTGCGTGTGTCAACGGACACGACAATCGGTCCCTGATCGCTGGTTGCAACCTTCAGAGGAAGCGTTGTTGCCTCGAGACGAGGATAACTTTCCTGCTGCCAGCCATTGGCATCCAGAGCCTGTGTGAAATAACCCTCATGATAGAACAGGCCGATGCCCACAAGGGGCAAACCGAGGTCCGACGCGCTTTTCAGATGATCGCCCGCCAGAACACCGAGACCGCCTGAGTAGATCGGCAGTGACTCGTGCAGACCGAATTCCGCTGAAAAATAGGCAACGGGCCCCTGACCCAGCACTCCGGCATGTGTCGAACCCCATGTTGTGTGGGCATGGAGATATTCGCGAAAACGACGGTAAGCCCAGTGAATGCGACTGTGCAGCACGGCCTCGCGGGCACGCTCCTCGAGGCGATCCGGTGGGTATTCATTCAGAAGCAGAACCGGATTGTGATTGACTTTGTCCCAGAGTTCCGGATCAATCAGACGAAACACGTCCGTAACTTCCGGATCCCAGCTCCACCACAAGTTGTTTGCAAGGCGACTCAGCTTCTCATGGATGGATATCTGGCCAACGTTTTCCGACATGATGTTCCTCGTGACTTCAATCCGATAACCCCGCAACATCCGCCTCTGTGTGTCGCATCGAGGAGTATACCAGTCCGCAGTAATGCTGCCACAATGCCCTTGTTCAAGGTTCCGGGCGACCGTCGACTCTGAAGTCTTTGGATGACGACAATGCCGCCGCTGACTCCTTTAAGCTCTGGCGCGGCAAACTCAGGTCCGGACAAAAAGAAGTGAACCGTTCTTTGATCGAGCCGGTCTCCAGAGGCTCTTCAGTATGAACAAATTCGTGTCGTTGAGCGGTCGTTTGTGCCCGTTAAGGGCGTTCGTTGATCCGTTGCGAAGAAGCCGACCGAGGATCAGTTCCGCTCAGGCCTGTTGGCCGAGATTTCTTTATAAAATTGTGTTCGAGGGCAGCTGGAACCTGGATTCGCATGCTGTTGCAGGAGGTGCGGCTTATCGACGCATCAATTCCCAGGATGGGTCTGAGTGAGAAGGTATCGCGAATTGGGCTCGATCGGGCAAAAAAGTGAGGGATTTGTACACTTCTAGTGCACGAAGATCGCAAAATCCGGGGAAATCACACGATGCTCCGCCTTGCGCTCGATTGACCGGGTGTTCGATTCTTATGATTCCGACCGCTTTGAGTTGTTGCAGCCAACGCTGATGGAGACTGTTCTGTTACCCCACAGGCGTGCGTGCAAACAACATTGGCATCGCTGACTGCGTTTTTGAATCGAATTGCACCGAAAGTAATTGACCATGGGCAAGCCAACGGGCTTTAAGGAGTATGCTCGACAAGTTCCAGCCGATCGCGATCCTCTGCTGCGAATCCTCGACTGGAAAGAGTTTCATGATCACATGCCGGAAGCTGCGCTGAAAACGCAGGGTGCACGGTGTATGGATTGCGGCGTTCCTTTCTGCCATACAGGCGACATGATGGCCAATATGGCCTCAGGATGCCCGATTAACAATCTGATTCCGGAATGGAATGATCTGGTGTATCAGGGGCGTTGGCGGGACGCCTTGGATCGCCTGCATAAGACGAACAACTTTCCGGAGTTTACGGGACGCGTTTGTCCGGCCCCGTGCGAGGGTTCTTGTTGTCTGGGTGTGATCGAGCCGCCCGTGACCATCAAGAATATTGAATGTTCCATCATCGATCATGCATTCGAAATGGGCTGGGTTGTTCCTCAGCCTCCGCAGGTGCGAACCGGACGCAAAGTCGCCGTGGTGGGGTCCGGGCCGGCGGGACTTTCCGCGGCGGCTCAGTTGAACAAAGCGGGGCATTGGGTGACGGTTTACGAGCGAGATGACCGCGTCGGTGGTTTGCTGATGTACGGCATTCCCAATATGAAACTGGACAAGAGGGAGGTGGTTGATCGCCGCGTTCGGATTATGGAGCAGGAAGGCATCACATTCTTTACCAGCACAATTGTCGGTCAGGATGTTCCGGCTGAACAATTGCTGGAAGACTTCGATGCCGTTGTTCTTGCGACTGGAGCGACGCGTCCGCGAGATCTGCCGATTCCGGGGCGGAATCTGAAGGGTGTGCACTATGCGATGGATTTCCTTCGTCCGAACACTCGCAGTCTTCTTGATAGTAATCTCAGTGATGGAAGATTCATCGACGCGAGAGACAAGCATGTGGTCGTCATCGGCGGCGGAGATACCGGCAATGACTGTCTCGGAACATCGATTCGACACGGCTGTCGGTCGATCGTGAACTTCGAGATCGTGGAAAAGCCGCCTCTGCAGAGAGCTCCGAACAATCCGTGGCCTCAGTGGCCGCGAGTGTTCCGGGTTGATTATGGTCACGAGGAAGCCGCAGCAAGATTCGGTGATGATCCCCGCCAGTTCTGCCTGCAGACGGTCGAGTTCATTGATGATGGTCAAGGGAACGTGAAGGCCGTGAAGACAATTGAAGTTGACTGGCAGGTTATGACCGAAGGTGGGCCGCCGTTTGTGCCGATTCCGGGTACGGAAAAAGAATATCCAGCGGATCTCGTGTTCCTTGCGCTGGGCTTCCTCGGCCCGGAACATCCGGTTGCAGATGCACTTGGAGTCAGGATTCGCGACGGTCGTGGCGGGATGAGCTGGTATGATTCAGAATACAATAAGTACACGACGTCGAATGAAAAGGTATTCGTTGCCGGGGACTGTCGTCGTGGTCAGAGTCTTGTTGTCTGGGCGATTAACGAAGGCCGCGGTGCGGCTCGGGAAGTGGATCGCTACCTGATGGGGACGACAGATTTGCCGTGATCCCCTGGATATGAGAATACTGTCTCACGTGTTTTTCAGGCCGTCGCGGGGTATCCCGTGACTTTGGAAAACGCGTTGCAGTGATGTTTAGGTCTTTCCGGACTTCCAAAAACCGCCTCGGTACCCGCGAAGCTGATCACTTCGGGAGTTCTGATGCATCGGCAAGGTTCTGTGTCAGCGATGGAAAACAGAGTTCAGGGAAAACTCTGGTTTTATCTGTCGGGACCCAAAGACGGACGCATCGTAGATCAGGATGCAAATTCACAAGTCTGATTGGTGACGACGCGTTGATCCATACGGAGGAGTGGGCTTTCGATCGTGTGGAACTCGTGGGATTTCTGGTTGTTGAGGTCTGCCGCTGCTCGTAAGTCGACAGAGGAGAGACGCGACGGAAACTTCTGTTCTGGAACATTGGGGCCGTTTTCGACGAACCTTCGACGTTCATCGCAGCCCGGCGATGAAGGACGAGTGATACAAAAAAGGTCTTCAGCATGCCGCGCATCAAGCCATTCAAAGCTCTTCGACCCGTGAAGTCTCTGGCTGCGAAAGTTGCTTCTGTTCCATATGACGTCGTGAATCGCGATGAGGCAGCCGCACTGGCTGAGGGAAATCCTCTGAGCTTCCTTCATGTCGTCCGGCCAGACATTGATTTCCCACCGGAAAAGAATCCATACGACCCGGATATTTACGATAAGGCATCAGCAAACTTCCGGAAGCTCATCGACGATGGAGTACTGACGCTGGACTCAACCGAGTCGTTGTTTGCTTATCGTCAGGTCATGAACGGCCATTCGCAGGTTGGAATCGTCTGCTGTTGTCATATTGACGACTACGAAAACAATCTCATCCTCAAGCACGAGAAGACTCGAAAGAGCAAGGAAGATGATCGAACACATCATGTTCTGGCTCTGAATGCGAATGCGGGGCCCGTGTTTCTGACCTACCGTGGACAGTCCGAAGTCAATTTCATGGTGGCCGACATTGTCAAGACAGCGCCGATCTATGATTTTGTCGCCGCGGATGGAATTCAGCATACCGTCTGGAAGATTGAAAGTACGGGTCCTTTTGTTGAAGCGCTGACCGCTGTTCCTGTCTTTTATATTGCTGATGGTCATCACCGAGCCGCAAGTGCGTGGCGCGCGGGCCAGGAGCTGCGGAGGCGACTTCCGGATGGCGGAAACGGTACCGAGGAGTGTCACTGGTTTTTGTCCGTTCTTTTTCCGTCGGAACAGCTTCGCATTCTCGCGTACAACCGCGTGCTTCGCGATACGAATGGTCTGACCGTCAGTGAACTACTCGACAAACTGGATGCTTTGGGCAGCCTTGAGCCGACGACGAATCCTGTACCTGAGTCGCCGGGCAGTTTTTGCTTTCTGATTGACCACAAATGGTGGCGGCTGACGATTCCGCCGGACCCGCTGTTTACGAAAGATCCGATCCGTTCTCTCGATGTCTCCATTCTGGAGAGACTGGTCCTGCATCCGATTTTCGGTATCGAGGATGTTCGGACTGATTCGCGAATTGATTTCGTGGGCGGCATCCGGGGAACAGCAGAACTGGAACGTCTCTGCATTCCCGGGGACTGGGCCGTTGGAATCTCCATGTACCCGACAACGCTCGATCAACTGATGGCAGTCTCTGACGCCGGGCAGATCATGCCTCCCAAAAGTACGTGGTTCGAACCAAAACTCCGCAGTGGACTTCTGGTTCATCTGCTGGAGTAGGCTCACCAGAAGAAGACGGCCGCAGGATCTCGTTGGGCGAATGAGTGAATCTGTGCTTCAGATCGCAGACGCCGACGGCCCGCGAGTCAACTGGCAGCAGCAGACAGAGTTGCTTCGGGCTGAAGTCGCAGGACTGCATTGCAGGCTCATTCGACGACGCGCTCAACCACCGATGGAGTACATCGGGCGAGTCGGCTGGATGAATCTCGCTGTATTGATTTCATGACCTTCTGCTTTTGCGGCCACGCTGGCAAGCATTGCGTCGGCGACAGCGGCATCCGGCGCGCCATTTCTCAGCAGGCTCCGGACGTCCGTTTCATCGAGGCTGAAAAGGCAATTTCGCAGTCGGCCGTCGGCCGTGATTCGAAATCGATTGCAGCTTTGGCAGAATGGCTGGCTCACACTTGCGATCAGTCCAATCCGTCCTTTTCCATCCGCAAACTGATAATCCTGCGCGGGGGCTTTGGATGTTGTGAGAGTCGGCGGAAGCACAGGCATGGTCGTGGACGCATGCTGAGTTTCGCCGTGACTGGTCACCGGAATCAGTCGTCCAAATTCGTGTTCAAGCCGTTCCACAATCTCGTGAGCAAACAGAACTTTGTTTCGTTGCCACTGACTGTCTGCGTCGAGCGGCATGAACTCGATGAAACGGACAACGGTATCGGTCTCACGCGCGAGTTGGCCGAAAGGAATAATCTGATCCTCCGTCAGGCCCCTGACAGACACGGCGTTCAGTTTAATCGGTGAAAAACCAGCCCGGCGAGCTGCGTCGATACCAGCGAGCACGCGATCATAACCGTCACGCCGGGTCACTTTTCGAAAGACGACGGGATCCAGTGCATCAAGGCTGATGTTGAGCCGACGTAGTCCGGCATCGCGCAACGCGTCGGCCTGTTCCTCAAGCAGAATCCCGTTGGTCGTCAGGCCGATATCCACCAGTCCGGAAAGCGAAGCCAGCTTCCTGACGAGGGTCGGCAGGTCACGTCGAACGAGTGGCTCACCGCCCGTCAGTCGCACCCGATCGATTCCCAGAGAAATGCCGATTCTGACAACTCGCTCGATTTCCTCGTACGTCAGCAGTTGCTCGCGATCCATGAACTCGACGTGATCCGCCGGCATGCAATAGAAACAACGGATGTTGCAGCGGTCCGTAACGCTGATCCGCAGATTGTTGTGAATACGGCCAAACGAATCGATCAGACGTCGAGGAGCCGTTGGTGGGTGAATGTCAGATGATGTGCTGGTCACGGCGACGTGTCTCGATCGGGTGCGACGGGATGCTGCCACTCTTCGCGACCATCCGCATAATGTTCTTTCTTCCAGATCGGCACACGCTCTTTCAGTGTATCGATCAGCCATTTCGCTGCATCGAACGCCTGGACGCGATGTGGTGCACTGACGGCAATCGCAACGCTCACATCACCGAGCTCCATGCGACCGATGCGATGAACCATCGCCACTTCAATCACGGGGTACAATCGACGAACCTCAAGTTCCAGTTCGTGCATCGAAAGCGTGGCCATTTGTTCGTACGCTTCGTACTCAAGAAATTTCGTTTGCTCGCCCCGTGTAAATTCGCGAACAGTCCCCAAAAACGAGACGACAGCTCCGGCCGACCGATGCCGGACGAATTCGGTCACCTGGTGGAAGTCAATCTCTTCGGACGTCAAGTGGATCATATTACCCTCCGCTGACCGGCGGAAAACACGCGACGACATCGGATGGTTCAATGATCGTTTCGTCTGTCGCGTAGCGATTGTTGACCGCCCACAACAGGGAGTGTCCTGTTGGCACGATGGCAGGATGCTGTCGGAGCAGCTCTCTCTTCAGGTCGCCAAGTTTCACATGATTCGTCAGTTCTACGAAGAGACGATCGGTGCCGGCAAGATCTTTTGCTTTCGCAAACAACAGGACAGAGATTTTCATTCGGGAATCGACTGCCGAAAAGGCAACGGTCATCTGCTCGTTCGTGATAAGTACGTTCGGGAAAGGGTACGGAACATTCGGCCGGATGACAAATGCGATGATCGAGTTTATCCGTGCAGAACTCAATGCTGAGATCTGTCCTCATTGAGGGTCAGAAAAACTCATCTGAAAACAAAGAATCAGGATTGTGGAATTGTTCAGTCCTCAAGTTGGTGCAGGCAGATCAACCAGACGAGAAGATCCCGCGATCGAGGAATCGTTCTGCCGACTTCCATTCATGTCTGAAGACGGATTTGATTGTATGGGTGAATCGGATGAATTGAGCACAGAGCGATTGGCCAAATGCTTCGTGACGCAACCTACTCTCGGTTCCGGAAGAAATCGCAGCTTCGAGGCCCCAAGTTGAGATCCTGATGAAAATGGGAACGATATTGACGGAGTTCAGTTCAGCAGCCTGTTATGCGAGAGGATCCTGCGTCGAACCCTGGAATACCGCAAACGGCGAGGACTGTTCAGACAATCGATTGCGGACGTTGCTGCAAAATCGAGCGAAGCGACGGCGCATGCTGAAAATCCGACGTTTCCGGACCATTCTCTGGTGATGCGGCCCTGGAAACCGTAGCCGAACGCCTTTTGAACGGGTTACAATCTGCGGGAGCTCAGACCACTGCGGCGGCAGTCATTTTCCGCAGATTGTTCGTCTGTGACACGTGAAATCGGATTCGCAACTCAGTCCTTCGGTGAGTCGCTGTTCGACAGGAGTCAGTGGATGTCATCAACAACCGCACATCAGGTTCACGGACTTGAAGAGTTACTTGAACGCTGTCAGCGAAAAATTCGCGTGCATGCGATGCTTCGAGGAACAGCAGAGACCATCTGCGCAGCGATTGCGGTTCTGCTGGTCTGCCTGATTGTTGACTACCTTCTGATTCTGCCCGGAGTGGTTCGCCTGGCCATGCTGGCGACTGGAGTTGTGCTGTTGGGTTTTGTGTTGTTGACGCGGCTGTTGCGGCCAGTCTTTTCGTCTGCTCCAGATGACGAGCTTGGGGCGGCGATGGATCTGAGATTTCCAGAGTTGCAGGAATCTCTGGCCACATTGATTTCGATGGAGAACCCAACGGCATCGGTGTCGGAACTGGGATCGGCCGTCATGCGCGATCGGTTGACGCGGTATGTCGAGGACCAGATCGGGCAGATTGAGCCATCCAAAGTCATTGAGTCTCGAGCGACCGTCCAGCGGGGTGGACTCGCTGCGGTCAGCATTCTCGTTCTGCTGATACCAATGCTGTTCTGGCCCACAGGAACGCGTTTGCTGCTTCAGCGTTTCCTGATGCCGTTTGCCAACCTTGCAGCGCCAACGGATCTTTACTTTGAAGTGCCCTCCGGCAGTCGCGTGGTGGCCACTGGCAGCCACGTGGAGATCCTTGCCATTCCTCACTGGCACTCGGGCAAGTCGGGATCACTGCCGTCTGATGTCGTGGTGGAACTCCTTTCCGAAAAGGGAGTCGAAGAGCGACTTCCGATGACCTTCGATGAAACGCAGTTTGAATTTGCGGCGGGAATGCCTGCTGTTCAGAACTCGTTCAGGTACCGAGTCCGGGGTGGCCGCGCTGTCACTTCCTGGTTTGAAATCACCGTGGCTGTTCCACCTGCCATCACGCAGGCGGAAATGATCGAAACTCCACCCGTTTATACCGGTCGACCAGTGGAGTCGTTCGACGGCATTGTCGGTGATATTCATGTTTTTGAGCGCAGTCAGGTTGAAATGAAACTGACGTTCAACAAGCCAGTTGATGAGGTGGAATACGTCTGGAAGAATTGGGAGCCGATCGAGTCACAGAGCGATGCGAACGCCGCCGTGATGGATGCCGAGTTCGCGGCAGAAGATCTGGCGCGGGAAACGGCGATTGCAGCAGAGGCGACCAAGACTCCTCCGCTGCTGAGCGCGGAGTACTCCGCGGATCGAACCAGCTGTGTCTTTCGATTCGAAGCAACAGGCGGCGGCACATTTGAGTTCGTGGCCAGAGACGCCCTGGGATTGAATAATGCTTCCGAGCCTTCGCGTCGACTGATCGCGACTTCGGACAAGCCACCTCGGATCGTTGTTAAAGGGATCAGCGATCATCTCGAAGTTCGGCCGGATGATTCTCTCTCAGTCAATTGTGCAGTCACGGATGACATCGGGATCGGACTTCTGGAGCTTCATTACCAGAAGAACGCCGATGCAGTGCGAATCGAACCGTTCGCAAAACTGGATCGAGGCGCGGTGTCGGTTGAACATGAATTTTCGGTTGCGATGAAGTCGCTCAATGTGAATGTCGGTGATACGGTCACATTCCGGGTACGCACGGCAGACGAACGTCCGATTCCTGGTCCCCAGGTGGTCTGGAAGGGTCCATGGACTCTTCGAGTGACGGCGGACGCCGAGCCGATCGGCAAAAAGCCCCTGAAGGAAGATGATCAGAAGCTTGTAGATGCTCTGCGAAAGCTGGAAGAGGAGTTGCAGAAGGACACCCAGAAAAGTCACGAGCTGAAAGATCAGGTCTGGCGCAAATGGGAGGAAGAGGCTCAACAGCAGGTGCGTGATCTGAGCGAAAAAGAGCAGACACAGGGGCGTGAACTGCAGAAGCTGGCGGAACAGGTTGCAGAGCATCCGCTGATGGCAAAACAGGCCGAGCAATTGAACGATCTTGCGAACCAGATTCGCGAAGATGTGCCGAAGAAGCTGACTGACGCAGCAGCTGCTGATCGTGATCCTGCAGCCCGCAATCTTCAGGAGTCGGCTCAGGCGTTAAGCAAGGCCAGAGAAGAACTTCATAAGATCACCGATGAGATTCAGAAGATTGCTGAAGTTGAGCAGGAACTTGCCGAATTGAATCGACTTGCACTCGACGCCCGGCAATTGGCCCGTCAGTCGGAGAAGCTTGACGAGGATCGCAGGGAGGGAAAGCCCGAAGAAGGGCAGACGGAGGAGGAGCGTCAGCAAGAACTGGATGCACGCGAAGCCGAATTGCAGAACGAACAGCGAGAATTGAACGACGGGTTGAAGTCTCTGTTGCAGCGTCGTCAGGAACTGCTGCAGGCGGCGAAGGAAGCGCAGCTGGACATGGCTGCGGATCTGTCAAAGCAGGCGAAACAACTGGCTCAGCAGCAGCAGCAGTTGGCAGAAGGGGTTCGTGAGGAAGCTCAGGATGCAGGTCGGGATGCTCAGGAACTTGCCAATCAGCTGCAGCAGGCTCGCAACGAAGCGGATCAGATTGGTCAGCAGATTCAGCAACAGGATCAGGACATCCGACGTCCGGAGATGCAGCCACTGGATGAAGCCATTCGCGACGTTCGTCAGGGCAATCTGGACTCGCCGGAACAGAAGATCGATGAATTTCAGCAGAAGCTGACGGAAGCTGCAGAGGCCATCCGCAAACCGAAAGCAGCGGCACCTGGCGATCCTGCGAATCCGCCCGATACAGCTGCGGCTCGTGAACAGGAACGAAAGCTGAGTGAAGAAAACCAAAAGCGCGCGGAGCTCGGCGTGCGGGCCGAAGAATCGGTCAGGAAGCTCGAGGAACTTGAGTCGCGTCTGGCAGACATGCGGGAGGATTTGGCGGGACAATCAGCCGCAGGGCAGCCGGAGCAGCAGTCACCTCAGGGGCAGTCTGAAAACGCGGGAGAAACTCCTTCTCAGCAGAACCCCAACGAAGCGGATCAGGCACCTGGGGCTGAGAAAAATCCACCGGGGCATCCGCAGAACTCTGAGGCAGGCTCTGAGCCGGCACAGCAGAAGAATTCGGGATCAGAATCCGGCGGCGAGCAGGCTCGGCATCCTGAGCCGGATGAAGCTCGGGAGAGCGATGCAGAGCGTGCAGGTCGCGAGCTCATGAATCAACTGGACCGGATGGTGGAAAGCACAGAAGAGCTTTCCGATGCGATGAAGGATGACGCTGACACTCATCCGTCCGCCAGACGACACTCAGAATTGGCTGCAGAGCGTGCTGAAGAAGCATTGCGACACGCTCGAGCCGGCCAGTTCAATCGCGCGGCGGAACGAATGCGTCAGGTGGCCGGTGAATCTTCGAATGCGACTGAACATCTGCAACAACAGGGACAGGAGGATCGGCGGACTCAGATGCAGCAGCAACGCGACGACTTCAATCGAATGTCGGACGTCTTTCAGCAGCTGAACGGAAACGATGCTGCTCAGGTCGCAGCGCAACAGGAAACGCAGCAGGACGTGGCGGAGTCCGCTCAGGAGATGGCAGCTCCATTGCGTGAACTGGCTGATCGCATGAACAATGAAGCATTGGGACTGCAGCAGCAGGCAAAGCCGCTGGAAGATGCCGCGTCCGCTTCCGAGCAGGGAGCACAGCAGGGACAGCAGGCCGGGGAGCAGCTTGATCAGGCTCAGATGCAGCAGGCCGGACAGTCCGCGCAGGAGGCTTCCAATCAACTGAATCGCGCTGCGCAGCTTGCCGAGCAGGCTGCCAGCGGTCATCGAGATCCGAACAATATTTTGCCGTCCGAGGTTGGCGAGAGCGTCAATGATGCGATGCACAGTCTGCGAAAGGCGAATGAACTGATGCAGGAAAGTGCTCAGGAACGGGCTGCACAGATGGCTGCTCAGAAGGCAGAACAGAACCCGAACGGCGAGTCGGCTCCTGAAGGACAGCCCGGCCAGAATTCACAGGACGGTCAGCAGGCCGGCGATGGGCAGGCAAATGGGCAGCCTGCGTCCGAGGGCCAGCCTACGGATGGTTCTCAGCCCGGAAATCAGCCGTCCGGAGCTCCATCGCAGCAGAATGGTCAGACCGGTCAAAGCGGCCAGCAGGGACAATCGGGTCCACCGCAACGTGGCTCAAAAGGATCGGAAGCCGCGCGCCAGATGGCGAATGCCGCAAAAGCCCTGCAGCAGGCTGCACGTCAGGTTGTTCCTGGAAGGTTTTCTCCGGGACAGATGAACTCCGAATCCGCGTCGGAAGCCGCTGCGATCGAAGGGAACCCAGAGATGTTTGATGGTCGCAATCCGCCCGGTACAAAGCGCCGCGTCGGAAAGCGGTGGGATGTTCTGCATGATGAACTTGAAGACAAGGCAACCGATTACGTCGGTGACAAGATCGATCCGGAGTATTCGGAATTCATCCAGCGGTTCCGCCGCGGCATGGCTCGTTCCGGAGAGGAATCGATCGATGAGAAGAAGGCACCGTGAGTGAGAATCGTTCCGCGTCTGACGGGATTTCAGGATGCTGATGTCGAAGAATGCGTCAGGATTCCGGAAGGCATTCGGAGTCTGACAGTGCCGATCTCGGGTTTGTCAGGGACGGAGAGAGCGCGCCATTCGCTGAATCGCTGCAGGAGAACGGCGCAGCGGAGAGCGAGAAATGCCTTGTGAATCCAGCAGCCGTACAGCGTTGTCAGAAATGTCAGGTGATTTCTCACCCAGACGATTTCCCGGCCTGCAATCTGAGAAAGTTAAGATCGTCTGGCACCCCCTGTGACTCCTGTAAACGACCCTTCTGCTGTCCCATCCACAAGTACACTTCAGCAATCATCTGAAGTGGCGGGCACGATGCTGCCTGTCATCTCCACAGACACGTCAGCCAAGACGAATTCTGCGGAAGGCACTCCAGCGTCACTGCCAGCCATCCTCGATCTGACATTGGAGCAACTGGTTGATTGGCTGCGAGACAACGGTCAGCCCGCTTTCCGGGCGAAGCAGATTCATCGATGGCTTGTGGAGCGACGAGTCTCGTCGTTTGAGCAGATGACGGATCTGCCGGCGACCCTGCGTACAAAACTGGCCGAGTCTTTTCGCTTCCTCGCATTCGAGATCATCGGGCATCAGATTGCCAGGGATCGTACGGAAAAGCTGCTGCTGAAACTTCGGGATGGTGAGTTTGTCGAATGTGTGCTCATGCGAGATCCGGATCGTCGCACGGTCTGCATCAGCACTCAGGTGGGCTGCGCGATGGGCTGCGTGTTTTGTGCCAGTGGGCTGCTGGGCGTAAAGCGAAATCTGACGACGACGGAAATCATTGAGCAGGTGCTGGTGCTGCATCGATTGATGTCGGACGAGGAGCACATCACAAACGTGGTGGTGATGGGAATTGGCGAGCCGCTCGCCAACTACAGAGCGCTGATGCAGTCACTGGAGTTTCTGACGTCGGATGCCGGTTTCAAGCTCGGTGCGCGCCGAATCACCGTGTCGACCGTGGGACTGCCCGAGAAGATTCGCGAATTTGCGCGTTCGGGCCATCAGTTTCATCTCGCCGTGTCTCTGCATGCTCCGAACGATGCACTGCGTACTCAGATTGTCCCGGTCAACAGGAAGACCGGCATAGCTGAGATCCTTGATGCTGCCGAAGATTACTTTCAGGTCACCGGCCGCAGGATTTCATACGAATATGTGCTGCTGGCCGGGGTTAATGATCGTCCGAGCCACGCTGAAGAGCTTGCCATGCTGTTGCGAGGGCGGAATGCTCATGTGAATCTGATTCCGATGAATGGAGTCAGTGAGCTTGTGATGACAGCTCCGCGAGACCCCGACACTCAGCAGTTTCTCGCGATCCTCGAGGCTCGCGGAATCACCGCCACCGTGCTAAAACGCAAGGGGGAATATATCGACGCGGCTTGCGGACAACTCAGGCTGAATCGAACCCAGCAGGATCGCGCGGAATCCGGACGCGATCCGGAAGTCTGAGTTCACGGCATCTTCAGTGCGTGACAGTTTGAGGAAACAGAACGAAGTTGGCAGGACTCCCGCGGCAAATGGGTGTCACGGGCCCTGACAGCAATCCTGAACTCGCATGTCCGTGTGAGTCAATGTGATGAGGCATGGGCGGCCTCGATTCGCCGTCGGAGATCCGGAAATCGGTCAGGACGGGGTGTTCCGTCCTGAGGTCGCAATGTTTGCTGTGTCTGACCGCGGGATGCTGGTCAGCCTCACGGCAAGTCCCGTCGATCTCCCGCGATGATTGGAATGCCTGACTGGCTCAGGAATGGACAGGCTTTGTCCACCGAACGCGGGCCTCCGCCACCCGTATGGCGTTCGAACAAAGGTCTGTTTCTCGTGCGGAGTACCGTTGACCCCGGAGGATACGAGGCCAGCGGTCGTCGCACGGTCATGGAGCGGTGTCTTTGGGGATCCTTTCAGACCTTTCATATCAAAACGTGGCCAATTTCTGACAATCCATCCGCGTTGATGAATCCAACTTTGTCTCGGGCTGTGCATCCCCTAGAATTCGACCGCGAGTGCATGCGATAAAGCCCGGAATCGATGAGTTTTCCGGGCTTCTTTGATTGATTCTTTCATCTGTCTCTGAGTTCAACGACTGCTCTGACATGTCTCTTCACCGCCCCGATATTCGCGAACTTCTGGAACAACGCATTCTGGTCATCGATGGCTCGATGGGTGCGCTGATTATGTCGAACAATCCGACGGAAGAAGGATATCGAGGTGAGCGGTTTAAAGATCATCCGATCGATCTTCGCAATGCGACTGACCTGCTCGTGCTGACTCAGCCGGGTTTGATCTCGGGTATTCATCAGCAATATCTGGACGCTGGCGCGGACATCATTGAGACCGACACATTCAATGCGAACATCGTATCAATGGAAGAATTCGGTCTGGCACATCTGACTTACGAAATCAACAGGACGGGAGCCGAACTTGCTCGCGCGGCGGCTGACCGTGAGACGCTGCGCAATCCGCAGAAGCCTCGATATGTTGCGGGGAGTATCGGGCCCACCAAAGTTCAGCTCTCCATGAACGCAGACAAGCCGGGCAGCCGCCCGTTTCAGTTTGATCAGATGGTGGAGTCATATGCAGAGCAGATTCGCGGGCTGATGGATGGAGGGTGTGATATTCTGCTTCCGGAGACAAGCTTCGATACATTGAATATGAAAGCCTGTCTGTTTGCGATCTGGCAGGTGTTTGACGAAAAAGGCCGGGAGATTCCGGTGATGATTTCCGGCACCGTGTTCACTGGCGGAGTGACTCTGCTGGGCCAGTCCGTCGAAGCGTTCTACGCGGCTGTCGAACATTTTCCGGCACTGAGCATTGGCTTCAACTGTGCGCTGGGTCCGAAGCAGATCAAGCCTTATCTTGAAACGCTGTCGAAGATGGCGACGAAGTATGTCAGCTGTTATCCGAACGCGGGCATGCCGGACGGGATGGGTGGTTTCGATACGAATGCGGAAGAGTTTGCGGAGATTGTGCGAGGACTGGCGACGGCTGGTCTGCTGAATATCGTCGGCGGCTGCTGCGGAACGACTCCGGCATATATTCGAGCGGTTGCGGACGTGGTTAAAGATATTCCTCCGCGGAAGATTCCTCAGGGAGTCGGCTGGTCAACTTACTCGGGATTTGATTATCTCGCGCTGCGACCCGACTCAAATTTCCTGAATGTCGGCGAACGGACCAACGTCGCGGGGTCTCGTAAATTCCTCCGACTGATTCGCGAGGACAAGTTTGATGAAGCGATCAGTATCGCTCGTGATCAGGTCGAAGGCGGCGCGCAGGTGATTGATGTCAACATGGACGAGGGGCTGCTCGATGGGCCTCGCTGCATGGAGAAATTCCTGTGGCTGCTGCACGATGACAATATCCGTGTCCCCATCATGATTGATAGTTCTGACTGGAAAGTGCTTGAAGCCGGTCTGAAATGTGTGCACGGCAAGAGCATCGTCAACAGCATCAGCCTGAAGGAAGGCGAAGAGGAGTTTCTCCAGAAGGCAAAACTGATTCGTCGCTATGGTGCGGCCGTCATTGTGATGGCGTTTGATGAAACCGGTCAGGCGGCGACGTGTGAGGACAAAGTTCGTATCTGCAGGCGAGCCTATCAGCTGCTGACAAAGAAGGTGGGCTTTCCCCCGACGGACATCATCTTCGATGCGAACATTCTGACGGTTGGCACGGGGATGGAAGAGCATGCCAACTATGCGGTGGAATTCATTGAAGCGGTTCGCCGGATCAAACGGGAATGTCCGGGTGCAAAAACATCCGGCGGAGTCAGTAACGTGTCGTTTTCTTTCCGAGGGAACGACGTGGTCCGCGAGGCGATGAATGCTGTCTTCCTGTATCACGCCGTCCAGGCGGGACTCGACATGGGAATCGTGAATCCGCAGCAGCTGGAAGTGTATGATGAGATTGATAAAGAGCTGCTGGTATACATAGAAGACGTTGTGCTGAACCGGCGCCCGGATGCGACGGAGCGACTGATTGACTATGCCGAACAGTTTAAGGCCAGAGCGGAAGGCGGGAAGCGGAAGGCGGAAGAGTGGCGAGAAGGCACCGTTGAGCAGCGTCTGCAGCACGCGTTGCTGAAGGGTATCACCGATCATATTGATTCAGATACTGAAGAAGCACGTCTGAAGTACGGCCGCCCTCTCGATATAATTCAGGGGCCGTTGATGGACGGTATGAATGTCGTCGGCGAGTTGTTCGGTGCCGGCAAGATGTTTCTGCCTCAGGTGGTCAAGTCGGCACGCGTCATGAAGAAATCGGTCGCGTGGCTTGAGCCGTTCATGGAAGCGGAGAAGGCGGCGAAGATCAGCGGAAAACTGGAACGATTCAATGATTCCGGTTTGTTTCTGGGGCAGCGTGATGAGGCTGTTGCACTGGCAGAAGCGGCTGAAAAGCTGGCGGATCCCAGCGCCATGGCCAGCAGTAATCGCGGTACGTTCCTGATTGCTACGGTGAAGGGCGACGTGCACGACATCGGCAAGAATATTGTTGCTGTGGTGCTTCGCTGCAATAACTTTAAGGTGATTGACCTTGGAGTGATGGTGCCGTGTGAGACGATCCTTGAAGAAGCGCGCAGGCACAACGCAGACATTGTCGGACTCAGCGGGCTGATCACACCTTCGCTCGAAGAAATGATCATCGTTGCCCGCACAATGAAGGAGCAGGGGTTCACTGTTCCGCTTCTCATCGGTGGCGCCACGACCAGTGCGAAACATACGGCCGTGAAGATTGCGCCGGTTTACGATCAGCCGGTCGTGCATGTGGGCGATGCATCTTTGTCCGTCGGTGTGGTAGAGGCGTTGCTTGATCCGACTCAGAAGGCAGATTACGTCGCGAAAAATCTGGAAAGTCAGTCGAGGGCTCGAGCTTCATTTGATCAGCGTCAACAGGTGTCATTGATACCCTACGCGGATGCACTTGCGAAACGAATGACGATCGACTGGACGAGCTACAGGCCTCCAAAACCGGAGTTTCTTGGAACTCGAGTCATCGAAGACATTCCGCTGGAGGAACTGGTTCCGTATATCGACTGGTCTCCTTTTTTCAGCTCGTGGCAGTTGATTGGCAAGTATCCGAAGATCCTGAACGACGCGGTTGTTGGCGAGGAAGCTCGCAGGCTGTTTGCGGATGCTCAGCAGGAATTATCGCTGCTGCTGCGGGACAGAAGCATTCGGGCACGCGGTGTCTATGGCTTCTGGCCGGCGAACTCTGACGGTGATGACATCGTGCTCTGGACGGATGAGACTCGTACTCGGGAACTGGAGCGTTTTCCCATGCTGCGTCAGCAATGGGAGCGAGTCGGGCAGACGAGTTTTCGATCATTGGCCGACTATGTGGCACCCAAAGCTGTCGGTGCTGACTACGTCGGTGCCTTTGCGGTCACTGCCGGGCATGGCTGCGATGAGCTTGCGAGAAAAGTCGAAGCTGCGGGCGATGACTACCGAGCCATTATGATCAAGGCTCTTGCAGATCGCTTCGCCGAGGCATTTGCAGAGTATCTGCATGCAAGGGTTCGACGAGAATGGGGTTATGGGAAATCGGAGAACCTGACGAACGAAGAGCTGATTGATGAAAAGTACGATGGGATTCGTCCGGCTTTTGGCTATCCATCATGTCCGGATCATCTCCCCAAAGGCCCGCTCTGGAAACTGCTTGATGCGGAGACTGCGACCGGTATGACACTCACGAGCAGTTTTGCCATGTGGCCGGCGGCATCTGTGAGCGGACTTTATTTCAGTCTCCCGGACCGCATGATTCAGGGATCGAGGTACTTTGCTGTAGACCGCATCAGCAAGGATCAGGTGGAGAATTATGCTGCTCGTATGAAGATGCCCGTGCGAGATATCGAGCGATGGCTGGCGCCGAACCTTGGCTACAATCCGTAGCCGCGTGGAATGTGCCGGGACGAAATGATGGGCAGTCGTGACAAGCCGAGTCTGTTTCAGGGGATCAGGAAAATGAGTCCGGTCGCTGCGACGGCTTCTACCGTGATGGTATGCAGTGTCGGTTCGGGCACGTAGGCATCGGTGCCGAAAGAATGGCAGGTCGGACAATCCGGCAGCGCGCGAACGAGTTGATCCGGGGGATGAGCAGCCATCATGTATGGGACAATCGGAATTCGCCCGGCGAAGTGTGCGATATTCACGGCTTCCGTCAGGCAGCCCGCGGACTGGCCGCATCGCTCCATATTGGGGTCCTCGAAATAAAGCGGCTGATGTCGAAACGGGAATGTGTTTCGGGGTGGATGGCATCGTTGCCATGGGGCGGGCGTGTAGTGTTCTTCCACAGGTATTCCGGCCTGCCTGGATTCCACAGCCGGGGTCTTCAGCGGTTCGCCTTTTTGTGAGACAGGCCTGTTCGCCTCGTCGAGACGAATTTCTGACAGGGGACGGGCGACAAACGATCGGGGATTCTCAGTGGACTGGTCGTTCGAACGGGACGCTGGTGAAGGCAATTTGTCGGCCGTTTCGTGTTCGGTGTTCAGTTCATAGACTGCGGATTCAGATTCCCGGGGGCTTTGTGAAGCGGATCTGAATAATTGTCGCTGCTCGGTCTCATCGTGGCTGATGGATGATTCAGCAACGCCGCGGCAGGTGATGATCTGACCACTGGATGAGTGGTCACTGAAGGCTGCCTGCGGG
>JBKDRW010000111.1:0-2241 GCA_046341255.1 Planctomycetota bacterium | reverse complement strand
CCCCTGCTCACGGAAAGTTCGTACCATGCTCACGTTTCTTCAATCATGTCGCAGTCTCTTTTGTCGTAAGCCTTGTCGTCGCAGTTCAGGAAAAACTCCGGTAAACGCCATTCCGGAATCGTTGGAACAGCGTCAGGTGATGTCAGTGACAAATCCGTGGTTCAGCGGATCCATGTTGGTGATTCCCACGGACAACAACTCAACCAGTGTGGAATTGAACAGCAGTGGATCGTCCCTTCAGGTTCGGGATTTGTCTGGTGGCCGGACGTGGAATTACCCATCGTCTGCGGTGTCCAGCGTCGAGTTTCAGGGTGGGAACGGAAACGACCGATTTGTCAATAATGTTCGATTTCTTCCAGTCCGAGCCTTCGGCGGCGCCGGCAACGACTATCTCGAAGGTTACGATGGGAACGACATCTTTTCCGGAGGATCTGGAAACGATGAAATCCGAGGATTTGGTGGCAACGATCAGATGTGGGGAGGAGACGGAAACGACCTTCTTCTTGGCGGGGCCGGAAATGACGATCTGATGGGAGAGCATGGCAACGACCAGCTGAATGGTCAGGCGGACATTGATCGATTCTGGGGCGGATCGGGTGACGACGTTCTCATTGCCCTTGATAACTCGACGTCAGAATACCTGCAGAGTGATGATGGTTTCGATGTTCTCTGGGTTGACCGCAACGGAACGGCGACAGACCGCATGTATGCCAATTCGTCTTCGGACAAGGTTCAGTCGATCAGCAGCTTCTCAAACGGTGCCGACAAGACGCTGAATGGTGATCGAATTGCTGATCCCGCTTCACGCATCGTCGACAGCAGTGGCAATGTCTCGGGGGCCGCTGTGAAAGCCTTTACCAACAACCCTTTGTTTGCGTCAAGCGGCCCATCTGTCAATGACATTCGTCAGGGAAGCCTCGGCGACTGCTATTTTCTGGCCGGACTTGGTGCAATTGCTGTCGACAGCCCCGGGACGCTGCGGCAGAACATCGTGGATTTTAATGACGGAACGTACGGGGTTCGTTTCGGGAACAGATTTTACCGAGTCGACAACGATCTTCCTGTCAACAGGACCTCGGACACAACACCCTGCTACGCTCGACTCGGCCGGGAAAACAGCATGTGGGTGGCTGTTGCAGAAAAGGCATTCGCTCACTATCGCAACAATACCAATTCCTACAGAGGAATTGAGGGAGGCTGGTCTGTTGAAGTCAATCGAGCCTTCGGTACTTCATCTCCGGGAGATACTGCATTTTCGTTCTACAGCAGCATGACAGCGATGGCGAATTCGATTTACAGCCGCTGGAACAACTATGAAGCAGTCACTGTCGGTTTCTCGGGTGATGCCAAGAAGGCCTCTTCCAATACGACGCCCTTGATTCTTGGTCACATGTACACAGTGACGCGAGTGCTTCGCGACGCGATCGGCAATGTGACACAGATCGAACTGCGAAATCCATGGGGAGTCGACGGTGGATCGACAACCACTGGCGATCCCAATGATGGTTACGTGCTCGTGACCCCGAGTGAGCTATGGGGCCTGCGTGGTCTCGGAAGAATCAATTGGGGCCGAGTGTGAATGTCTGATTCCGTGAACAAAGATCTGACTGCAAAAAGCCCGGCGGAACTTTGTTCAGCCGGGCTTTTCTTCCTTGCAAACCTGCTGACATCAAAGTGTGCGTCGAGCATCACCACACGCTGGAAAGCTCCCTGAGAATCAACCAAAATTGGCCGATAGGGTGTTCACAGGGATTCACTCGCCACGAATGTGGTGGACAGGTTTCAAATGTCGGAAGACAACATTTCTCTCCTGATCAAACGTATCAAGGATAGCCGCAGCGAGGAAGCCACCGCAGACCTCTGGCATGTGTACTATGATCAACTGGTGAATGTGGCTCGCCGCAATCTTGGATCGTTGCCAAAACGCGCAGCCGATGAGGATGATGTTGCTCAGAGTGCGATGTTCAGTTTCTTCCGGGCTGCTGAAGCAGGACGACTCACCGGTGTTGAACACCGAGACGAACTTTGGAAACTTCTGCTGACCATCGTCATTCGCAAAGCGAACAGACAGAAAGAGAAAGCGGCGGCTCAAAAACGTGGATCCGGCGACGTTCGTGGTGAATCTGTGTTTTACCGCCCCGGCGAGGGTGAGAGTTCGGGCCTTGCAGATGCTGCCGCCGATTTCCTGACTCCAGAAGTGCTTGTCGGTGCTCAGGAACTTCTTGACCTTCTGGACGATGA
>JBKDRW010000110.1:0-6179 GCA_046341255.1 Planctomycetota bacterium | reverse complement strand
CTGTACCGCTGCTCAATTGACTCGATCAGCCATCGGGCCGATTCAATCTTCCGCCGAATCCATTCTCGAGTTTCCGGCGTCGGATTCTCTTTTAACATCGCCTGATACCGAGGGCTGATGCGCAGTTCCGGCACATATTCGTCCAGAAGTCGAACGATGTAACGCCCCGAATCATCCTGCTCCACCGTCAGATCCGGTGTCACTCGCTGAACAGGTCGCTGCTCAAACCCGCGACCGGGGTAAGGATTGAGCGTCTGAATCTGCTCGATCCCGATCTTGATCAGATCAAGAGAATACCCGGTCGCCTTCTGAATCAAGGGCAGACGATTAAACGCGATGTCTTCAAGATGATCACGAATCAGCACTTCGACCACATCATGGAACGGCATGTGGTCATCGACCTGCAACAGCAGCATTTCACGATGATCCCTTGCGCCGACCCCGGGAGGGTCGAGGTGCTGAATCATCTTCAACACTTCGTCTGCCTGCTCGTTCGTCAGTTGATGCTCGTACAGCCGATTAAACTGCTGAGCAATCTCCGGCAGCATGCTCTGCAGACGACCATTGTGGTCGAGATGCTGGATCAGGTATTCGCCAAAGTGTCGCTGAACGTGATCAATGCTGAAGAAGGAAAACTGTTCCAGCAGGTACTCGTGCAGTGATTGCGGCCGAGCCATCATGTTCGACATGACGTCGTGTTGACGGTCCATGTCATCGCTGATCTGATTGGCGGAACGCTGTCCTCCACCGAAGCCGACATTGTCTTCAGGCCACTCGGACGAGATCTCCAGCAACCGCTCGAAGTCCGACTCGTTGTTCTTGTCGTTCCCCGCGACCAATTCCCGATTTTCCACGTCCTTGCGGAGCTCTTTCGCCTCGCGATCGTCTTTTGCCTGAGCAAACTCGGACGCGTCTGCCTCGGCCGGAACATAATCCTGTTCCTTTTCGACACGTTCCAGAGTGACGTTTTCAACCAACTCCTGCTCAATTCGCTCATTCAGCGCCATCATGTTCAGCTGCAGAATCTCCATCGACTGGATCATCCGCGGAGCCAGCTTCATTTGCTGGCTCATTTTCATTTGCTGAGAGATGTTCAGATGCATGATTTGGACCGAAACGCCCTGAATCCTGTTTTTCGGGAACCGTTGTGGCGGAAATCTAACCTATAGAGTCGGTTTACGTCGACTGGATTGCCGTCGAAACGCAACATCCCTCACGTCGCAGTCCGCAAAATCCGAATCCCTAGAATTTCTGGCGTCCGCGCAGGGCGTCGGCAAGCATCTCGCGATTCGCGAACTCCAGCACACTGCCCGAAGCGATTCCACGCGCGAGGCGAGTGATCTTGACGGGATCGTTCTGAAGAAGATTCGTGATGTACAATGCTGTTCCGTCCCCTTCCAGGGTCGGATTTGTGGCCATCACCAACTCGGTTATTCCCTGTTTTCTGACACGATGAACCAACTGATGGATGGTCAGATCTTCCGGTCCGACACCTTCCAGCGGAGCAATTCGCCCACCAAGGACATGATAAACGCCCGTAAACGCACCAGACGATTCCAGCGCCACAACATCTTTCGGCTGCTCAACAACGCAAACCACATGCTGATCACGCCTCGGATCACGGCAAATCCTGCATAGCGTGTCCTCGGTGAGATTGAAGCAGAGACTGCAGCGACGAACGCTGGTCTTCACATTTCGGATGGCGTCTGCCAGGCGATTTGCTTCATCCACTGAACAGGCAAGCACGTAATTTGCAAGCCGCTCTGCAGACTTGCGCCCAATCCCCGGCAATCGACCGAACTCCTCGATCAGTGTCGCGACTGCCTTTCCGTAGGGATGATCCTGAATCTCCGTTTTCATCGTCGTCTTTCAATGAACAGAATGTTCCAGACGACGTATTCTAACGTCTCGGTGGATTTGGCATAGCGACAACGAGCGATCCGGAGTCGTCGAAATGCCTCAAAACCGTTGATTTCCACCCGAGAAAATCGAGGACTTCGGCGATTCACACGTGCGTCTCCAGTCTCATCATGACAAGCACCGGTGTGAGACGCCTTCAGCAACTCATTTCTTCTCGACTTTCCTTCCCGTCTTCAATGTAAATTTCTGCACGACATCCTGACGCTCGAGACGGATGGGGACGCTGGACTTTTTCTCTTTCGGAGTGTCGGCGTTCTCGACAATTTCCAGCATCGCCGTTCCGCCGCTGGCCTTTCCCAGCACAAATCGGACGGCAATTTCGTACTCACCGTTAGGCGCCACCGCACAGACATACTGTTCAATTCGCTTCGTTCCGGCCGCCTTCTCGTCGCCGACTCCAACTTCACGAATCAAACGGCCACCGTTCGCTGTCACCCGATTGCGATAACTGCATTCCTGCTGACCAGGCTCTCGAATGATCAGATCAAGATCCGCCGGGCCAATCCACGTGAGGTTGATACCAAGATCTCTGGCTCTGGCATCGTCAAGCTGCTGTCGAATCATCTCAGCTTCCGGGGAACGACCTTTTTTCTCCAGATCTGCAATCATCGCGTCGAGTGCCTGATTTGCCTCCTGATGCTGCAACTCAAAATCAGTCCCCCAGATGTGCCTCAGGATTCCGAATCGAGCCCAGGCTCGATGCTGAGGATTTCTGGATTTGTCTGCAATACTCCGAGCGAGCAACCACGCATCCTCAGATTCCGGCATGACTTTTGTCGCCTCACGACATGACTGCATGGCTTCATCCCACGCTTCAAATCGAGACATCAGCGCGGCCGAGACGAGCAACTGAGCAACGTCCGTGCTGGCAAAGTCGACTCGGGATGCGAGAACCCGAGCGATCTCGTCCGCTGGCCGCCCGGCCAGTTTCATCTCAAAGGCCAGCACGTCGTAGATCCATGGCTCAATCAGGTCGTTCCTGATCGCGCTTTCCAGACCCTCGACGGCCAGCGAATACTGCTTCTTCGACTGCAACAGAAGAACGGCCTCAGCCACCAGCTGGGGCGTCGCAGACTCCTGGGACAAGGCCGCATCCCAGATGTCACTGGATCCTGAACCGGCCTCGAGGACAGATTTCACAATGACCGCGGCTGCTTCATTGTTCCGGGCCTGATCAACCGACACCGCTGGTGCACGCGATCCGTTGTCAGTTCCGTCTTGTGCGGCTTTTCTTTTCGTTCCTTCATCCTGCATTACCGGAAATGAACAGAGCTGTGTCGCCGAAGAGACACGTAACCCTGCCGATTGACGCTGGCCACTTCGCGCAGAATTGAAATAAAAAACGGATTCCGTTTTCGGCACGAGAACCGAAACGGAATCCGCTGGAAACTGAATCACATCAGAGTTGGCTGCGGCCGGCGTTACTTCACCGGTTTTTTTTTAGCGTCGACACCGTTCAGCTTGATGCCGTCGGTCGGCTTCAGATTTTCTATCGGGAGATTGAACATACCCCCACCACCGCCGAAGCCGCCGCCGCCCATGCCGCCCATGCCGCCGCCCATGCCACCCATGCCGCCGCCCATGCCGCCCATGCCGCCGCCCATACCACCCATGCCGCCGCCCATACCACCTCCCATGCCGCCGCCACCCATCGGAGGAGTGGAAACAACGAGGTCACCCACATCGTAGACTCGCGTCACAAGTTTCTCCGGCAGTTCCGCCGTGGCGACCGTGGTGATCTTCATCACCTCGTTCTCAATCAGGTACGTCAGCTCCTGATCCTTCACCTTTGCGAGGATCAGTACGAGTGCGTTTCGGAGTGAAATCCCCTTGAGGTTCACGCCCGTTACAGTGGTGTTTTCCAGAAACTCCGGATCCTCACCAATGTCCGGGTCAGACTCGTCAAGTATGATTCGCATGTTGTACTCACCTGTCAGATTGAAATGAGTTTCAATCTGATCAAGGATCTCCCGCAGCGATGCATTCTGGCCGAAGTCAAGCGTCGGGATCGGCTCTTCAAGCATCTTTTCCAGCCACTCTTCGACCGGCTTCTGAGACTGCAGCGAGACTGACTGGTAACGCTCTCGACGGGCCAGCGTCAATGCACGCCAGACATCTGCAGGCGGGTACTGAACGGGCGGCTCATCCGGGAACGGCACGTGAGACAGTTCCACCTGATACAACACTTCGAGGAATCGGTCATGACGGAGATTGACCAGGCGATACGCTTTGGCCAACTGACCGCCAGCTTCCGACATCACAAGCGCGGCGGTCGCCGTTCCATCCCCCGGTCTCATGTCGAGAGCGATTCGGGCCGTTGATTCTGCCTCCTCGAAGGAGTTGAAGTCACCCCGACGTGCTCGTTCCAGACTACCTCGAACCTGAGCGATCAGAGTCTGAAGTCGCTGCTCTTCCGCCTTGCTGGCCTCCAGAAGATTGCTGATCTGTTCCTGATTGGCTCGCTGTTGAGCACGTTCCTGCTTGGCAATATCGTTTGTCTGTCGAGCCTGATTCACGCGTGAGTAAGCGTCGATCACTCGTCGTTCGAGTTCCTCCCGCTTCTCCGGAGCAATTTCCTGAGACGCGCGAACGGTATCAAGGACATCCTTCAGCAGCGTCAAAGCGTATTCCGGCTGTTCCGCAGCGGTTCGCTTTGCTTCCTCAATGGCCGCATTGGTCGACTGCACCAGTTGCTGAGTCAGAATCTCGGCTCGAGCCTGAGCCTTCGACAGCTGGTCCCCTTCATCACCAGTCGGCGGACCAAGACGATCATCACCGGAGTCAGCCTGAGGCGGAGCGATCACTTCATCCTGGGCAGCAGGAGCCGCTTCGTCCAGAAGGCCTGCAGCCAACGTGGTCAGAATCGGATTCGCACCATCAATCAGCTTTGCCTGACGAGCGACCTCGCGAGCTTCCGCCTTCTGACCCGATGCATCCAGTCGATTCGCCAGTGCAACAGACTGAGCAACGCTCGATTCGACCATCTGACCCGCTAATTTGAGGCCCTCAACACCGACAACTGACGAATTCAATCCCGCAGTCGATGAGGCACTTTCAAACAGAATACGAACCTCAGCTCCCGCCGATCTCATATCTGAAGCATCTGCGGACCACGTGACGACCGTGCCGTCTGACGCTGTCCCGGACAAACGGAATCCAGCCGATGCAAGACCCTTGCCCGCAAGAATTGTGTCACGGTCAGGTCGAACCGCGATTCTGTCGTTTCCAGCAATTGTCAGATTGTCACTGACTGTCAGATCACTGATCAGCATCGGTGGAACGGTCAGTTCCAGAGCCAGTCGTCCGCTGGTTGCCGCGGCATCAACAACTTTCGGATGCTCAAACGTACCTCCAGTCTGGTTGACCAGAACGCCCGGGAGTTCGAGGTCGACCTTCGGTCCCATCAGGACCGCGTGAAATGCAATCTGTCGATTCTGAAGTTCATCAACCAGTTGATCGAGTTCGCTCACGGACAGACGATTGGACGCGCTCATTCCGTCTCCGATGTACAGCATCGACATCGGAGACAAAGGCTGCTCAGACACAGCCTTGCGAATGGCAGCCTGCAGATCAGTCGAACCCATGGGAGTTCGCTTCTTCAAGCCATCAATGGCAGCCGTCATTTCCTTCGAACCAGCCTGAATAAAACCTTCCGTCAGCGGAACGAAATCCGTGTCTGCCGCAACCAGCATGACACTGCTGTCTCCGGGCAGGCGTTCAATCAGCGAATTCACAATCTGCTGGCTATTCTTACGGTAGACGCCCGTCTGGCTCGCGGAAGTGTCGACCAGAATCACGTGACGCTTGATGCTGGCAGCCAGAGACTCGCTGCGAATGGCCACTGCGAAATGCGGATCCACGCTGGACGAAGTTCGGAAAATCAGTGCGTGCTGGCTTCGCGGAGCCACAGCGTCCTCTGCAAAGACAGCATGACACAATGCAGAGAAGCCTAAGCCGAGTGTACACAGTGAACTCGTCAAATGACGCATGTCAATTCCTCTCAAACAAGGGACGTACCCTTGACCTGGTTCGAGCGATCGCTCGTTCTCATCGAAATCGATTGCCGTTTCGTTGCTCTCAATCCACTCTGTTCCGCCTGCCGTTCGAAGACAGTCACTGCGGAACCCGCTTCTTTCTGAGACGACGAAATCTGTGCGCGGATTAGTCTCCAGTCGTGTTCGGCTAACCAGGAAAGGAATTCCCGGCAACAAGAGGCAGTACAGGCAGGCTGCGAAAAACTTCGATTCTGCGACCGGTTG
>JBKDRW010000109.1:0-4327 GCA_046341255.1 Planctomycetota bacterium | reverse complement strand
GCCTCACACAGTTCATCTTCTCTCGCAGCAAACATGTCGGACGCAATTGCGACCGCGATTTCCCTCGACACGATGACCTGCAGCAGAGATTCCCATCTTCCCGAGATCCGAATCAGCGCGGACCACGACCCGTGCCCATCGAAAGTCGGATCGCTGGCAGGCTCGAGTTTGAGCCCAAGGATCCCCGAGCAGACATCCATCACCACATGCCGCAGAGTCTGTTCATCAATGGCCATCAGATGTTCATCCTGTGCAGCGAAAAATCGAAAACAGAAAAACTGATTCGATTGATTCTCAGCGAAACGGAACATTCACTCTGACCCGCGGCATGCTTCGGACAAAACAGCCACCGGTGATGCCCAATCCTGAGGATCCCAGCAAACTGCGTTTCTTCGTCAGCCGCCTCGATCCCACTCAGTGCACAGAAACACTACGTCATCTTGACTCATACTGGACGCCGCACTCATGAAATTTCACCTCCACCTGTGCATAAGCATTCATCCAACTCCGCTCAACCAAGCGATTCGAACCATTTCAGTCCGGCCTTTCAGGGTCGGCTCAACGCCGAATCGCAACCCTGCGTCTTCTAAAAGCCAACACCCCGACCATCCGACCCATGAACTCGTCCAGACAGCCATGCGGTACGTGAATCTCGATCATGGGGAAAAATCCGGAGATTCCCTCCCGATGATGGATCATCAGCACGGCATTTCACGAACAACCTCAAGCTGAGCCGACCTCGACAGGGCAATGGTGTGTCCGTCTCAGCCAATCAAACGATGGCGTTTTCTTCCCTGAAGGAATTCCCGAAACCGAGCGTTCCTGTTGCCTCAGACAAGGGAACTCCGGAGATGGCGCCAGCCCCCTTAGCGACCATCAAATCCCGACAGCGTTTCCCACGATCCTCGAACGTGACTCACTGGCTGCCCCACACGTTCCCCAAAAGCGATCCAGGGCTGCCACTGCCCCTGCATGTTTTCACGCACCCCGGCAGACTTACACTGCAATCAGCGCATAACCCACTCAGATCATTCATGAACCCTTCGGGGAACACCCCACAAGCGCCGTTAGAGTTTGCCTGATCGGTAAATCCATTATGTGCTTCCGGAACAACTTCCGATTGAAGAGAGACGGAGTGTTGTTTCCAGGCAGAGCGCCGCTGCGCTGCTTTGTTTGATGGATGGTTCTTTCCTCCATTGTTCTGCGTAACTTCCAGAACGGAATAACGAGCATTCTTACTTACTGGTTTTCCCCATGTCTGATCATGCAAAACCCGAAGCAGCTCCCGCAGAAGGCCACGAAAAGGCTTCCGGAGGCAGCAGCATCGTCCCCTGGCTTGCGGTCGGCGTCATTAGCGCAGGCCTTGGAAGTGCGATGCCTCTGCTGATGGGCGGAACTCAGCATCCGGTCACCGCCGAGGAGGGTGCCGAAGGAGGCGATGAGCACACCGAGCAGGCTGACGCCGATCATGGGACACCGGGGCAATCGCACGGAACCTCTGCGGGTAGCGAGAAAAAGCAGAAGAAGGTCAAGGCATTCACACTGCCAAAAGAGGAAGAGACCATTTTCCTGCCCTTTGCCGATGGCGAAAAGGACAGCGGGATTGTGGTGAATCTCGATGAGGGACGGCTGACGCGGTATCTCCGAATCGCCATCACGATGCAGATCCCGAAGGCATCGGAAGAAGAATTCAAGAAGAAGCTGGAAACCAGGAAGATTTTTCTTCGGAACTGGTTGCTCAGCAAGATCTCAGATCTGGACATCGACGACATCCGCGGAGCAGCTGGGCAGAATCGCCTGCGTCGCGAAATTCGAGACCAGTTCAACAGCGTGCTTTGTCCCGATGGATACGATCAGATTTATGACGTTCTGTTCGAGGAATTTAACGTCCAATGAGCAGTGCGGAATCTGTCACCAGCATCGACTTCACGGCGCCCCGGCGACTGCCAGGAACGGCAAGTCGCGCCTTGTCGTCGTGGAATGCGACAGCCACGACCATGCTGCAGGAATATTGGCAGGGTCTGGCTGGTCCGCGAGTGACACTGCAGCCAGCACGGATTGATTCCTCGGTGGCTCAGAAAGCTCAGCAGGGACTACCGGACCCCGGATATGCCGCGTTACTGAAGATCGGCGAAGAGAAATTCAACGCGATGGCCGCGTTTTCAAATCGGCTCGTCCTGACGCTGGTCAGCGAAATGCTTGGGACACTGGGCGACACATGGCCGGACCCGAGACCTCTGACCGCTGCTGAGCTGTCTCTGGTAGAACTGCTCTTTGGCGAGATTGCGAGGGCACTGAGCCAGGGATGGCCGGAAGTCACACCGCTCAGTGTTGAACTGGACGATGTCATCGTTCGCCCTTTGCGAAGCAGGATCTTTCAGCCTCGTGAGAATCTGATCCGAATTGCCGCCAATGTGACCACGGCCGTCGGAGAAGAATCATTCACCATGCTGATGCCCCAGACAGGACTGGCCACCATCGGCATTCAGGAGACGGTCGTCTCGGCTGTCAGTGACCAGACGGCGTCGCCTCAGATGAGGGCCCTCGCCGAAAGCCTTCCTGTGACCATGTCCGTCAGCCTGGGCAAAGCAACTCTGACATTGGGCGAAATGAATCGCCTCTCCGTCGGAGACATGCTGGTCCTGGATCAATCAGTGGCCGGACCCCTGGAGGCCAGGATTTCCGGTCGTCTTCAATGGCTTGGATCTCCCTGTCGAATGGGGCCAAGACAGGGATTCAGAATCGTAGCAACAAGAAAAGACTGAGGAGACAGGCGTGAGCGATTCGTCTGCCGAAACCCTCGATGCAACTGAAACGGCGATCGACCAGATCATGCCGGGCGGAGAATCTTCCGTACCCGAAGCACATCCGGTTGAGTTTCCACAGGTGTCGAGAACTCGAGCCAGCGCAGCAATGCCGCTGGAGCGATTTGCAGAAGTGAGCATTGAGATCTCCGTGGAGATCGGACGTGTCACCATGCCTATCGGGGAACTGCTGAAACTCGGAGAAGGGGCCGTTGTGGAGCTCAATCGAGCCGTATCGGAGCCAGTGGATGTGATGGCTCAGGGAGTTCGTATTGCAAGCGGTGAAGTGGTCGTCGTGGACGATCGTTTTGCCGTTCGTATTACAGAAATCGTCAGTGCCGATGATAGCAAAGACGGTCGAGCCGTTCGGAAACGATAACCGACCCGGTCCGGAGACCTTGTTTCAAAGCTGTCACCACTGCCGAGGGATTCAGGGAAGAAGACGACATGCCTGCAACTGATCATCAACACCATGCTGCTCCGCCGCGAATGCGTCGCGCCATCGCAGAGATTGGTGTGGCTGACTTTCTGCGGCGTGTTCTGGGGCCGCGGGTCGTATGGATGCTGTTATCATGCCTGCTGTCAACCGCTTCGGCTCAGGAAAGCAGTCCTGCGAAGGATCTGTCAGAAGGAGCCGGTGCGTCTGCTTCCCATAGTGGAGTTGAGCAGATCCGGAATCCAAAGCTTCGTGCAGTGCTCCAGAGTAATGGAGCATTGAAAAGAACGGCTTCGAACAAGAGCGACCGTTCGATTTCAAGTCGTCCCTCTGCACCAGTCCCGACACCAGCAGTTCAGCACCCCGTCCATCGCCACGAAGCTGATGAGTTGACGGAAACTCCATCCGTTCGTCGAGCAAGTTACGAGGAACAGATTCTGGCGATCCGTGGTGAAAATCATGCGGACGTTCCCAGCGAATCGACTGCGAAGCCGGCAACCGATTCGACCAGCACACAGATCGATGACGCGGCGCCGGTTACCACGACACAGAGTCCGTCGACAGGCGATATTCCGGAAGCACTTCAGAAAACTCCCGAGTCAAAAACACGGGAGATCTTCCTGGATCTGACCGGTCAGACAACCTCAGCATCGGCTGAATCCGGCAAGCCCGTCGGCGAACACGGAGCAGCCTTGTCGATTGAACCGAGTCCGCAGCAGGTCCTTTACAGAGCTGTCGCCTGGCTCGTCATCGCTCTCTGCCTGTTCAGTCTGGCCGCGCTGGGCGTCCGGAAGTGGCAGCGTCAGCGAGGACTCCTGCCGACGAACAACTCATCGTCGCGCGTCCTCGAAACTCTCTCGCTCGGTCCAGGCCGAGCCGTGTCGTTAATTGAAATGGCCGGGCATCGGGCACTAGTCGCGTTCGATGCCGGCGGGATCAGACATATGGTTCTGGCTCCTCGTTCGTTCGATGAGGATCTGGTTTCGGAGGAACAGGACGACAACACGGCCTCGCTGTCCGTCAGCAGCGAATCAGATATTCAACGAAGAACCGCGATGTGATCTCAGGGCAGCCTGAATCACAACAG
>JBKDRW010000108.1:0-7148 GCA_046341255.1 Planctomycetota bacterium | reverse complement strand
GGATGATGCATCATCAGCCGCCTTCGCCCGAGACCTCGAAGTCACCGTTTCTTCAGTGGCTGCAACCGAGACGTCTTCTCCCGTGTCCGCAGGCTCGGCGGCAGCATTCGATTCGATGACGTCTTCCGACGCCTTTTTTGAACTCTTCTTTGCCATGATGAAACCATTTTCGAGGGGCAGACTGCCCCGAAACTCAGGAAAACGAATGAGAGCTGAATGCCCTCAAATCAAAGAAACCAAACGGGTTCAGCCTTCCAACAACGACGATCCTTGTCGCACACCCGACACACATGCACCGTTCACCAGATGGGAAACAATTAATCTGACCACGACTCTTGAGAGTCCTCCAGACATGAATGTTCAATCCACAGTCAGATTCAGACCGTCCGAGTGTGATCCACCTAGTTTTCCATGACCTCTTTTTCCTTGGCAGCCGCGCGATCGTTCACAATCCCCTCATATTTCTTGGTCAGCTCCTGAACCTGATCCTTCGTATGTTTGCAATCGTCTTCGGAAAGAACCTTGTCCTTTTCGGCGGTATCCGCATGCTTGTTGGCGTCTCGCCTCACGTTTCTGATGGCAACACGCGCCTCTTCTGCCAGTTCTTTGATTCGTCCAGCCATCTGCTTGCGGCGTTCCGTGGAAAGTGGCGGCACATTGAGCCGAATCACTCGACCGTCGTTGTTCGGCGCCATTCCCAGCTCGCTGGAAATGATGGCCCTTGCGATGGCGTCGAGACTGCTGGTATCAAAGGGGCGAATCACAATCTGCTGCGGCTCTGGAATACTGATATTGGCCAACTGCTTCAGCGGAGTCGGCGAACCGTAGTATTCCACGCGAACCGAATCGACGAGGCCAGGATTAGCCCGTCCTGTTCGGATCCCCTTCAATGCATTGGTCAGCACATTGACCGCTTTTTCCATACGCTCTTCAGCGTCCATCAGGATTTCGTCCTGGTCCATCTCACTCTCCCGTTTTACAGCCCCACGGCAACCGGTCAAACCGCCGCCGATTCTTGCTCGTGAAGAAATCTGCATCCAGCAATTCCTGCTGCGAATGGTAGAGCAATCCGAACGACCGTCAAAGCCTCGCGCAAGTCTCTCCGTTCCCGCGGAACACTTTTGGAAGCTCCTCGTTGCGGAACAAAGACCATCTGCACAAAATCGCCGGGTGAATCCGGTTTCAAAGGATGGCAAAGCGAGGACAAGATTCACACTCAGGTGAACCGGGTGAGCGGCGCAGGAAAATCGCCCTTTGTGGAATTCATCAAACCCTGATCCGGGACGTATGAAATCGCCTCTGAAAAGCCCAATCAACTCGCGATCCGGCTGATACCGGGGTCGATGGAACTAAGGCTGAGTTGTGTCTTCAGCAACCTCTCTCAACTCTCACGGATCAGGCAGCCGGCTCGGGCGTCCAGTGGTGATTTGCAGCGATTCAGGCTGCCGCGGAATCTGCCCTGATGCAACTCACATCAGTGTTGAACGTTTCGCTGGGTCTGCATAATGAGCGACAAGGTCCGTGGTGCCTGCAGGACGTCCCATCCGACGCATGTTCAGACTGTGATCGCAGGATGATTTTGAGGGCAGCGTTGAAGCAGAATCAGACGGTGTTCATTTGGAAATCCGGAAGGGATTCCGGCGAATCTTTCAGTCTCGAAGACGGATTTCTCGTCCTGACTGATGAGTTGCATTCGCACGGAATTGACCGATCAGACCGTCTGATCGGAATGCTCGTGCAAAACAGAGGTGAGGCCCGATGCCGAGTTCCCAAAGGTCTTCTGGAAAGTCTAATTTTGCTGCCCTGTGTTTAAGCACTTCAAGTCTGTTCTTCCTCGCCCTCAGTTTCGACACGGTACCCGCCGGCGAGGATGTCTCGTTCCGATCGTCTCGATCGTCTGATGTGCCTCTTCCACCCGATGCCGCTCCTAACGCTTCCCCCTCGGCATCCTCTGATTCCGGGGCAGTCGTCACAACAACGGAATCTGCGTCAAACCAGATTGTGTTAAGTAACTTTGAAGCGATCAAATTTTCCCAGCTCCTGCTGCGGGACGGAGCGCGCTTCCTCGAGAACATCGACAATTACTCCGTCGTGTTCAACAAGCGAGAACGACTCGGCGGAGATCTGGGGAAATCGCAGACGATCGAAATGAAGATCCGTCATTCCCCTTCATTTGGAGTCTATATGAAGTGGCGAAACGGTGACTCCGGTCGGCAGCTGCTGTACAGCGAAGAGTACGAAGACAAGAAGCTTGTCGTCCGACTGGGCGGAATGAAAGGCAAATTGCTGGGACCAATCAAACTTGACCCAGGGAGCCCTGAAGCACTGGCAGAAGCTCGCTATCCGTGCACTGAGGCTGGTCTTCTGGGCATGGTCAGGCAGGTGCTTGCTCACCGCGAGAATGATCTGAAACACGGTCAGGGCGTGTCTTGTATGCGACTTCCGAACCGTCAATGTGATGAGCGTGAATGCTACTGCTTTCAGTACGACTATACCTCGAAAGAATTCAATGCAGATTACCGCCGCAGTATCGTGCTGATTGATACGCGATATCACATCCCGATGCAGGTCATCAACTACACATGGCTGCTTGAAACCGAGGGGCTGACGGAAGCCGAGATGGATGAGCAGTCACTGATAGAGGACTATTCGTTTTCGCAGATTGATTTCGGCCGTACGCTGATTGGTGCCGATTTCGATCGAGCCAACTACAAGCTGGAAGGTGCATCACGACTCTAGGATCCCATGGACCAAAAGGCTTCCAGCCGCTGGTCGAGAGACGAGGATCAGCGATCAGGAACCCATCAGCATTCGGGGGATGGCGAAGAATCAATCACACAGTTTTCAGGTCAGCCGTGTGACGAATTTGGCCTCATGCCTGATGTGATTCTGACCATACGCACTGAGAAAGCCCGGACGTCTTCGTCCGGGCTTTTTGAACGTCTGGACTCGACGAGCAACAGAGATGCGTTGCTCTGCAGTCTCACCAGAATCGTCTAAGCGAAGGCTCCATCACAAGCCTGTTGAGCGTTATCAGTGCATCACGAAGTCCTGGACGACACATTGTCGTTAACCCGCAACTGGACCGGACCTGAACGCGTCAACCAAAAACTTACACCAGCAGATTCTGGTTGCGTCTTCCCGAAGAAACAGCGTCACAGGAATTGCTGAATGAACCCCATGGAAAAGGCTTTTGCGGATCTGCTTTGCAATGATTCGCACGACAGCCTGCTTGTGCAGCAGGCCCAGACTCTCAGCGACGATTCGATCATAAGCTTCAGAAGGCGTTGTCAGACCCTGTCCGCGAAACTCCGCAGGAATGGGAAACTCGGCTGCTCAGAATCCAACGGTACTTCAAGTATAAGACGCACAAAGTTGATCCGTCTGCTTGAGTGCCGAGGAATGATCCTCCAGGATGCCACTTGTCGTTCCCCGTGTCACCATCAGACGTTTGTTGTGCGAATTGATGGACTCGTTCGAGCCGCTGTATGACGTCGACGATGAAAAAGAATCCTGACCTGATCAATCCACCGGAGTCTGATCTTCCGGCGATCGATGTCAGAGATCTCGTGAAAAAGTTTTCCACTCCGGCCGGAGAAGTGATTGCGGTCAATGGCGTGACACTCACCGTTCGAGCCGGTGAAATCGTGGGACTGCTTGGTGCGAACGGAGCAGGCAAGACGACAACCCTGCGGATGATTCTGGGGCTGATGATGCCCACATCCGGCATGGTACGGATCGCAGGGTTCGATGCGGCAACGAATCCGGAAGACGTAAAACGCAATATTGCACTCGTCTCGACCAGCGCCGGGCTGTATCAGTGGCTGACGCCGCGAGAGTTGATGCTGTATTTTGCAGATCTTTACGACATTCCGCCGGATGCAGCAGGGGCCCGCGTCGAAATGCTTGCGGACTTATTTGATCTGCGAAAGTTCATGGACCGGCCGTGCGCCGGCATGAGTACCGGCCAGCAGCAGCGGGTTAATCTTGCAAGATCGCTGATGCATGATCCGCCGGTGATTCTCATGGATGAACCCACGCGAGGACTGGATATCGTCGGCACCAAACGGATCTTTGACTATGCGTCACATCTGAAGGACATCGGAAAAGCCGTCATCTTCTGTACGCATCGGCTCGAAGAAGCTCAGCGGCTCTGTACCAGATTTGTCGTCATGTTTCGTGGGCGATTCCAGTTGGAAGGCACACTTGCGGACCTGCAGCAGCAGACAGGTCGAGATTCATTGACGGACATGTTTCTTGATCTCATGGCCAGAGAAAACATGTCAGACGGCGCAGCACAGCAAACAATGGGGAGCGGCTTGTGAACGAATCGGCCTCCAGCCACTCGTCTCCCCTGACTTCGTTCACCGAAGTCTCCCTGAGCCGCCTGTCGCGGCTTGCACGGAAGGAACTTCGTGAATCACTGCGGGATCGCAGAACGCTGGCGACATTGATCCTGATGCCGCTGATCGTTTATCCATTGCTGGGTTCAGTCGTCCAGAAGTTTGCTGTCGCCAGATTCGATCCGCAGGCACCGGCTGCAGTTGTGATTGTGGATCCGAATCTGCCACCACAGTTTTTCCCTACACTGTTACAGGACCAGCCTGGTGCCACTCCGCCGGGGATGTCCAAACCACAGCAATCTCCTGACGGCACAGACACCGCAAAGTCTCTCGAAAATCTCTCGAAGCAGATCCTTGCAGGTCAGAATCCACTGAACGCAGGTGAGCCAGCCGTTCGGATCGATCCTCGGTTGATGCCGGATGATGCGTCATGGGAATCACTGATTCAGGATGCGCAGGCAGATGTCGGCGTCCGCATGATTCCGGAGACGACCGATCCGAAGTCGGGGCAGTATCAATTCGGGGCAATCGAGGTTCTCTGTCGCGAAGCCGATCCGTTTAGTTCCCGGGCGGCCGCGGAAGTTGAACGAAGACTTCGTGATGTCCGGGATGAGATCACGCGCCAGAATCTTTTGCTGTCTGGAGGCGACACTTCTGTAATGCCTCGAATGGCTCGCATCACATTGTCAGCGAATGGCCCGAAAGAATCTCCACTCAGCGCATTTGTACCGCTGATGCTTGTGCTGATGACGATGACCGGCGCGGTGTATCCGGCGATCGATCTGACGGCTGGTGAACGTGAACGTGGAACTCTGGAGATGCTCGTGGCAGCTCCCGTATCCCGTCGAGCCCTGCTGACGGCGAAGTTCATTGCCGTATTTACAGTTGCCGTTTTAACCGCAATGATCAATCTCGTCGCGATGCTGTTGACCATTTATGGTACCGGATTCGACAAGGCGATTCTGGGTGACAGCGCATCCGTGGGGACATTTCTGCAGGTTCTGTCACTCCTCGTAGTATTCGCCTCGTTTTTTTCGGCGGTTCTGCTTGGAATCACCAGCTTCGCACGAAGCTTTCGGGAAGCCCAGGCGTGGCTGATACCCCTGATGCTGATCTCACTCGCCCCGGGGATTCTCAGCCTCATGCCCGGAGTTCGACTGACTCCCGGACTGGCAGTGATTCCGCTGATCAATATCGTTTTGCTCGGAAAAGAACTCTTTCAGGGGATTGCATCACCACTCCTGTTTGCGTTGACACTGTTTGTGACCATGGGCTACACGCTCCTGGCACTTCGCACTGCCGCACGCGTGTTTGGAAGTGACACCGTGTTGTTCGGGAGTTCGGTCGCCATCAGAAAGACCAACAAAGACGATGCGGACCGGGTTCCACGTCGCATCGCCGTGCTGAGCCTCATCATGCTGGCTCCGGCTTTCGTCGTCCTCGCGGGACTTCGTGGCAAAGTCGTCGCACTCGACAATCTGCGGGGGCAGCTGGTGTTATCCGCAGTGATTACCATCGCCCTGTTTGCCGTGCTTCCGGCATTTCTGACTATGTGGCAACGGGTGCGCATGCCATCGTCGTTTGCACTTCGAGGAGCTTCTCCGCTGTCACTGATTGGTGCCATCCTGCTTGGGGTGACGATGTGGACGGCAGCCTATGAGATGCTGCTGATGATGAAAGGAACCAGTGGATGGTCGGACATTCTGAGCAATCCGAGGCTGCAGGAACTCGCCAGACGACTGACAGACGACACACCCCTGCTGCTCCGGCTGATCACACTCGCTCTGATCCCGGCCGTCTGTGAGGAGCTGTTCTTTCGCGGCTTTCTGATGAACGCTTTGCTCACGAATCCGGATCGCTGGAAGGCTCCATGGCTTCTGACCAGTTTCCTGTTTGCGGTGTTTCATGTCGTTGTCGATCAATCTCTGACACTCGAACGATTTCCTGCCACGTTCATGCTTGGACTGATCCTGGGGTGGATTCGCATCCGAACCCGAAGCATCTTTCCGGGGATTCTCCTGCATTTACTCAACAACGGGCTGCTGCTTTCATTGACGGAACTGGAACCGCTCTTTGAAGGATGGGGCATGTCGTTGTCTCTCGAAAATGAATCACACCTTCCCGGAAGACTTTTTGCTTCCTGCCTTATTCTTGCCGCAGCTGGCTTCATATTCATCTGGTTCGGCTCAAGAACAGCGGAGCCACCTCAAATCATGAGTGTCCACAAGTGACGTGCGAAACAGTTCCGCATCGCGCAGAGACCGTGTGAGCCTGACTCGCCTGAGAACTGGACGATCGGTGACCCATGTTGGACCGGCGAGCTCCTGATTGAGATGACAGAATCGATCAACCTGACACACAAGTTCAATTCATACCAGCACCGATTCGATCGCATCCGCGAACAGCTCTGGAGATTCAGACGAATATGGCAGGTAGAGCGAAGGTTCGATCAATTCAATTTCCATCACAGCCGGACAACCGTCGGACAGCATCACGAGATCAACTCGAGCATACAGGGTTTCTGATGGGCATGCTTTCAGACACGTCCTCGCAAAATCAATCAGGCCCTGATCGACAGACCAGCTTTGAATGTTGCCACCGTGTTCTTCCTGAACACGAAAGTCACCAGTCTTTGGCGTCTTGAGAACCGCATGACTGAAATGCTCTCGGAAAAAGATCAGGGAGATTTCGCCAAATGTCTGAATGGAGTCCACGAAAGGCTGCGCGAGCGCGATGGTGTTTCGAAAGGACGCCGCCGCCAATTCAAATACGCTCGATGACGAGTCGGGCCGAATCCAGTACGCC
>JBKDRW010000107.1:0-8198 GCA_046341255.1 Planctomycetota bacterium | reverse complement strand
GGACAGCAGGATTACTCGGGAAAGGTCTTGTTGACAGCGGATATTTGGATCACGTCGACCTTGAATGATCTGGTTCGGTTTGGCGATACCGTTGACGGGGATCGGAACCTCACCGTTGTCACAGGCGGCAGAACATTATTCCTCGCTGATGTTGGTGTCGTGAATCGGCTCAGAATGTTGAATACGGACGCCACCGGGCAGACGGTGTTTGATCTTGCCAATATTCATGTTGGTGCTTTGGATGTGAGTGATGCGACCTTTTTGAGTCAGGATGTGCAGATTGATGCCACGACGTCGGTCAGATTCGGAAACATGATCAGCGGAAACACGGGCACCGAAAGCCTGATGATGAGAACGGGGGCGGCGACGATCGATGGAGAGATCATTTCGATTCGGAACCTGGCTCTTACGGCGACTCTGACCATCCTGAATGGAGATCTCACGCTGGTCGGGCAATTCAAGACGGATGCTGTCGGCACAACGAAGTTGAACATGGGGCTGATTTCGGCTGCGGATGTGCAGTTTCACGACGCCGTGGAGATATGTCAGGACGTCAGCATCACTGCTGAAAAGATGCTGTTTGGCAGGACGATCGACGAAGCAGCAGCTGCCACCGGTTCTGATCTTTTGCTGACAGTCTCGAATCCGGTCGCAGCCAGCGGCGATGTGGCTGTGAATCAGGCCATCGGTCGTGCTCGTCGGATTGAGAGTCTCACGATTACCGCTGCAAACGATGTCAGTCTCCTCAGCACGATCGAGACGTGGGGATCGGTCACTCAGAACTCCGGCACGGGAACGACGACGCTGAATGGCACCGGACCGAACATCATCGGAGGCCATTTATCGCTCACATCGAACGATGTCACATTTTGTTCGTCGGACATCACAACTGCCGGCACGATCAGTGTTAGCGCCACGAATCAGATTCTTTTCAAAGCAAACGCCGGGCTGAACAGCAGCGATGCGACGATCTCCCTGCGAGCGAATCAGGACGGGACGGGTCATGAAGGTCTGATTCAGCAGGACGGCGCGGTGATCCGGACCTCAAACACGACAACAAATGCGGTCCGGATGGACGTGGCCGGCTCTGGCTCAGCCTCAGTTGGTGAGGTACACGCTGCAGGGCGAGTGATCATTTCTGCAGGTGGATCGATCATTGATCATTCAGCCGCGGAAACAGCAAACATTTCGGCGGATTCCGTCATTCTTCAGGCTCAGACTGGGATCGGGACCATCGCCGCGGGTGACATCAATACCAATGTGGCATCACTGGAAGCCGTGAGCTTCACCGGCGGCATTGTGATTGCAGAAGCCGGTGACATTTCGATCGGCGGAGTGACAGGAAGCCTGAGCGGAATTGACGCAGGCATTTCCGGAAATGTTCAGCTGACTGCGGTTGGTTCCATCACGATTGCGGAAAGTGTGCATGGATCGGATGACATTTCCGTAAGAGCCGAGGGTACGAATAGCGACATTCACGTGACAAATGGATCGGGTGTGACGAGTCTCGACGGAGCCGTTCTCTTGTCTGCCGATCAGACCGTTACAATATCAGACAACGTGAGCACAGGCTCTTTCGGAACGCTGACAATCACTGGCAATGCCAACGCAGGCGCTCGAAATGTGATTGTTCAGCAGGGAGCGACTGTATCCGTGGTCAATGGAGATCTGACGATTGATGCGGATCAGGGTTCTCAGCAATCCGGAAATTTCGCGGGGGTACGAATTGACGGCGCGGAAGTTCGAACAAGCGGTTCAGCAAAGATTGTGATTGATGGGCGAGGCGGCAACTCCGCGTCGGGAAGTCAGTCGGGGGTTTTGGTCACGAACAGCGGCATCATTCGTTCGTCATCGACAATCGCCGATTCAGGAAGCATTCAGATTCATGGAATTGGCGGGACGAATACAGGAAATGACAACGAAGGAATCGTTGTACTGGAGGGTGGACGAATCTCCGGCGGGCATGGCGATATTCAGTTGACGGGCCTCGGCGGCTCCGGTGGGGGTGATCACAATGATGGCATCGTCATCAACGCCGGAACGGTATTAACGACCGGAACATCTACCATCGAAATCGGTGATGCTCATCTGATTGGCACGAAGGGAGCAGGCGGGAACTCAAATGCGATCGTACTGAGTCACCTGGCTGTTCTGTCGGTAGCGAATCCGTATGCCATCAATGGCGCGACGCTGACGCTGGAGTCGACGGTCGGGGACGTTATTGAGACGTCGGGTGCTGCGATTACAGCAAATAATCTGGCACTCATCGGAAATGGTAACTTCGCGCTGGCTGAGTCCAATCAGGTTGGAACGATGGCTGCCGACATCGATGGGACACTGGACTTCGGCAATGCGTTCTCTCTACTGGTCGGAACGGCCGGATCGACGAACGGAATACAGTCGAACCATCATGATATCCGCCTCTCAGTCGACGGGAACCTGCAGCTTGGCGACACCGTTGGAATCAACGGCCTTGACGACATCAGTGTGGGGATCGGGGGGGTCTCATTCCATGTGGTCGGACATCTCACGCCGCAGGCAGGCACCGCAGTGCATGCGGGCGGCGTCGAATTGCGGGGCAGCGGATCGGTTCTTCTCGAAGAGACCGGCAACGCGGTGTCGACATTCGCTGCAGATTTCGATGGCTCGATTCGTCTTCAAACGTCTTCAGCGTTGACGATTGGGTCAACAGCAGGACCATTTGCCGTCACATCCGGCATCACGACTCAGAACGATGAAGTCACGATTTGTGCTGCATCAATTCAACTGACGAACGACGTTCGCATCGGCACCGGGACACTGCGACTTCAGGCCGCTTCGGGCACGATCATTCAGTCGGCTGGCAGGCTGATGGTCGATACCGTGGGAGCTCGGGCGGCAACCGGCATCACGCTGGATTCTGCAGGGAATGATGTCCGGGTGCTGGCGGCGGACAGTGGGACGGGAAGCCTTGTCGTCGTGGATGCCGATGGTTTCATAATCGGCAGCGTTTCGGCTCTGGGATGCTGTTCTGCGGATGTCGTCGGAGTCACGACGGGTCGGGATCTGGAGGTGTGCGTTGCCTCCGGCGATATCCATGTTGATGCGGCTTTGAGCGTGACAGGAATTGCGAGACTGGAAGCAACCGTTGGCAACGTGACATCATCGGCCGCGGGAGTGATCAACGCGAGAGACCTCGCTGTGCGAGCTGCTGGCAACGTTCTTCTGGACCATGCGAACAATCAGATCCGCGGGATCTTTGTTGCCGATTCCACGTCCAGCGGTGACATCCGTTTTCGCGATATAAATGGATTTACGGTGGCTTCGGTCGCTTCCGGGGCGTGCGTTGGAGCGGTGAGTGGAGTCGTCGCGGCAGACGGGAACATTTTCCTGACGACGGATGACGGAGATCTGGTCAATCAGACTCAGGTTCATTCCCGCGGTGGAAATATTGTCTTGTCCGTCAACAATGCTGGCGACATCGTGCTGAATGGCACGACAGCAGCGACCGACTCGGGCCATATTCTGATGGGAACAGAAGACGGAAGCATCTACGTCAACGGGACTGTGGACAGTCAAGCCGGCAACATTCGTCTGAACGCCTCCGGAAACGGACGCGATCTCGAGGTGAAGGCCGATGTCTCTTCGCAGGGAGGCCATGTGACGTTTCTCGCTGCAGATTCCCTGACGACATCGGCCGATGTCGAGATCCAGACAAATGGAGCCGGCTCAGTTTTTGCCGAAGCAACGAATGGGTCGGTGACGATGAACATCGCGTCATCGATTCTTACAAGTCAGGGAAGCATTCGACTTTATGCTGATTTGAATGTGACAGTGAGTGATCTTGTTGCATCGACAGGGAACGTAAGCCTCATAAGCCATTCGGGGTCAGTTCTTGACGCCGATCCGGATCATCTCGATCTCGATGTTCAGGCTGCATCGCTTCGCATGTCGGCGGCGGTCTCGATCGGGACTCTCGGCGTCGGCAGCAATGCGCTTGAAACGTCAGTGAATACGGTGTCAGCGAGAGCCGGGAGCGGCGGAGTCAACGTTCTTGAGTCTGACGGTTTGACCATTGATATGGTCAGCGTCACATCACACCGAGTCCATGCTGATGGAACTACGACAGCTTTCACCGATCTGCCTCAGAGCGATGTCGTGACAGTCGACAACGGCTCTGTTGTGCTGACATCTCAGGCTGGCGACATCGCACTAAAGGATGGCACCGACGGAAATGGACGCAGCATACAGGTATCCGGTTCCGGAAATGTTCGACTGGAAACCATGGCTGCGAACGGAGATCTTATTGCAGATGCGTCGATTCACAGCGGTAGCGGCCAATTGACGATCATTGCGGCTGATGATGTCGTGTTAAACAGTGCGATGAGCACGTCAGGGCTCGGCACGGTTTTTGTCCAGGCCGGAAATGGTTTCGCTGATTCGATCAGGGATGGCCTCGAGGTCAACCAGACAATCAATACGCACGACGGTGATATTCTCCTGTTGTCGGCTCAGGATATTCATCAGAACACGGCCATCATCAGTGTTGACGGGAATGTTGGTCTGGTCGCATTTCGCGATGTCATCCAGTCAGCATCCGGAGATCTCGAAACTGCTTCAGGCAGCGTGATGATCGAAGCCGGGCGTGACTGGACGATGTCGAGCGGAACATTGCTTCACGCAGGTGGCGATTTCGACGGTGAAGCGACCGCTGGACACATTCACCTGGGACAGATTGTGGCGGCTTCCGTTGCTCTCTCAGCCGACGGGACGATCGCAGATGCGAATGCCAACGACCTGAATGTGTCTGCTGTCACTCTATCGATGCGATCAGCAACCGGCTCCATCGGGGGATCGGGCATCGCCGCCATTGATACGCAGGTTCATGTTCTGGCGGCATTCGCGTCCGGAATGATCGCGGTGCAGGAAAGCGACGGGCTGCACATTGACAGTGCGAATGCGGTGACCGTGACGGTTGATATTCAGCGGGTAAATACAGATGCAGGTCCGATGCTGCGTTCCGAATCCCGCACCAGTCAGGTATTGAGTGATCTGACGACATCGTGGAATGGCGACATTCTGCTTCAGTCAACGAGAGGCAGCATTGTTCTCAACGACGGAGTGAACGGAGATCTGATTGCGGTCTCGGCACACGGAACGGGCAACGTTGTTGTTGAAACCATGGATTCGGCGGGCGATATCACGGCTGAGGCGTCAATCATTTCTGCAACCGGTCACCTGACGGTCAAATCCGGTGACGACATGGATGTCAACGCAGGCATTTCCACGACAGGTGCAGGCAGCATCTTTCTGCTTGCTGCCAACGGGACTTCTTCCGACGTCTCTGGCGGAGTTGACGGGATCAACGTGAACGCCCGAATCTCAACGGCCCGTGGTGACATTCTGATCGACTCGCAGTTCGATCTGGATCAGACTGCACTGATCGAGTCTCTGCAGGGAAGCATCGGTCTGGAGGCAACTCGTGATGTTCTGCAGTCTGCTTCGGGAGACATGAGCACGACAACTGGCGATGTACTTGTCGCGGCGAATCGCCATTGGACGATGTCCGATGGCACAACGATTTTCGCGGGCGGCGGGGAGTTTGTGGGGCGTGCAGTCACCGGGAGCATCGTGCTGGGGCAGGTTCAGGCAACCCATTGTGCTCTGTCCGCCGAGGGCGACGTTGTCGACGCGAATAATGCAGTGGTCAATGTCCTGGCTGACAATCTCTGTGTTCGATCAGCCACCGGATCCATCGGAGAGCCGGGAACATTCTCGATCGAGACAATGGTTCAGACGCTGGCCGTATCAGCGGCGACTGGAATCTCCATTAATGAAACTGATGGCCTTGCTGTGGATCACGTGGCTTCGGTGACAGTGACGATCAGTAATCTGACGGAGATTCACTTTGACGGCCGTCGAACGGCGGTATCCGCGTCGGTCACTTCTGAGGCTCTGAATGACCTGACGACGACGAACAACGGTGATATTCGACTTCAGTCCGGCCGGGGCAACGTGATGCTCAGCGATGGGGGCGACGCGGATCAAGTGGCCGTTTTTGCGGACGGCCACGGCAACGTTCTGATCCGAACAATGAGTGCCGATGGTGACCTGATCATCAATGCCGGGATCCGATCGGCGTTTGGGAGCATCACGGCTGATGCAGGCGACGATGTCGTCATCAATGCGTCTGTTGAAACAACGAATGCCGGAACCATCCTGATCGATGCGGCAAACGGCAGCGCTGATGCCGTGACAGATGGTGTCGAACTCAAGGGGCGCGTTCAGACCAATCATGGCGATATTCTGATTCGCTCCAGTGAAGATATCTGTCAGACGGGAATGATCACTTCGAATGCCGGGGATGTCGCCCTGATCGCAGCGCGGGATGTGGTGCAGTCGGCGACGGGTGATGTGACAGCAGGGAATGGCGATGTGCTGATTGAAGCCGGTAGAAACTGGACCATGTCGAATGGGACGATGATCTTTGCCGGCGGTGGCGAATTCGATGGAAAATCCGTGACTGGCAACATCTCACTCGGTCAGATTGAATCCGGTCGGATCGCATTATCCGCCGTCGGAGGCATTCTGGATGTGAATGATGCGGGTATCAATGTGACCGGTACTTCGCTCAGTCTTCGTGCGGGCCTTGGTGCAGTTGGCGGCCCCGGCGTAAATGCCATTGAGACTCAGATCGAAACGCTGGCGGCATCAGCCGCCACGGGCATAGCGATTGATGATGTCGATGGCTTCACCGTGGACCAGGTTGCCGCCGTGAGCGTTACGATCGGCGTCGTGCAGCAGGTGCTTTTTACGGGTTCGACAACCGCTGTGACGGAATCGCGGTCGACGAATGCGCTCTCTGACGTCCTGACGACGAACAGCGGGTCGATCCTGCTGTCATCCCTCGGCGGCACGATCGCGCTCAACGACGGTGGCAATTCAGACGGTGAATCTGTATCCGCTCATGGCACCGGCAACGTCCTGATTCAGACACAGGGCGCGGCGGGCGATATTCAGATCAATTCGGGGATCCGTTCCGAATTCGGTCACGTCACAATCAGCGCTGGCGATGATGCCGTCGTGACGGGAGCAATCACAACCGGCGGATCAGGCAGCGTTCTGGTTCGAGCGTTCAACGGTACGGTCGGCGATGCGGCTGCTGTCGATGGCATCGTGGTGGACGCTTCGATTCAGCCGTCGTCAGGAGATATGCTGCTGACCTCCGGGCAAGACATTCTGCAGTCTGCACTTGTTGAATCCATCAACGGAGATCTTGGCGTCGTCGCAGCTCGCGACATCATTCAGACATCAACCGGCGACATCATCGCGACTGCTGGCGACGTGCTGGTGACGGCAGGTCGACATTGGTTGATGTCTGACGGGGCCGGGATTGTCGCTGATGGCGGTGATTTTGAGGGGCAAGCTCAGGCGGGCCGGATCGAACTTGGTCGAATTCAGTCCCTGCGAGTTGGTTTGAACGCGAATGACAGCATCTCCGATGCCAATTCTGCGGCCCTCAATGTGGTCGCAGGTTCGCTGAGCCTGCGGTCTTCGGTCGGAGCGATCGGAAGTGCCGGCACCGGTGCGATTGACACTCAGGTCAACACGCTTGCGGCGGGATCGGCCATGGGAATCAGCATTTCAGAATCGGATGGGCTCACGGTGGACAACATCGCGGCAAACGTCGTGACCGTCGGCGGGGTGCGGCGAGTGAACTTTGATGGTACCACTACGGTTGAGTCTGTTTCCGAATCCTCCTCGACTCAGAGTGATCTGTCGACGACCCTGAATGGCTCTGTTCGTCTTCAGACCGCAACGGGTTCTCTGGTTCTGAACGACGGGTTCGATGGAAATGCGACAGCGATCAGCGCAAACGGGACGGGTGATATTCTGGTTCAGACACTTGAGGTTGACGGTGACGTCACAGTTGAGGCTCAGGTGCAATCCAACAGGGGGCACATCACGATCATCAGCGGTGATGATGTTTTGATCAATGGCAGGATCACAACGACATCTGTCGGCAGTGTGATGATTGCAGGACTCAGTGGGACGATTGAAGCGATTCCTGGCGGAGTTCTTCTGAACGCTGAAATTGCAACGGAGTTGGGCGACATACTGATTCGATCCGGTCAGGATATTCAGCAGAACTCGCTGATTACATCAGCAGCGGGGGACGTGGGTCTTCATGCAGCAGGAGATCTGTCACAATCTGCGAC
>JBKDRW010000106.1:0-2834 GCA_046341255.1 Planctomycetota bacterium | reverse complement strand
CATATGTGTAGTCGTAAATGTTTTCGATCTTCTTTCCGTCAAGTTTCACAATGACCTCCCCGCCCTTGATTCCGGCATTGTAAGACGGGCCGTTTTTGGCAACTCCTGAAAGCAGCACGCCCTTGATGTCGGATTCTGCATAGTCGGGTACCGAGCCAAGGTATGCTCGAAGCGACGCTTTTCGGCCCGTGTCCTTCGGCGCTTCCTGCAGGACATACTGCGGTGGACGATCGGTTGAGACAAGTTGCCGAGTGACCAGAGCCATCAGCTTTGCCACTTTGGAAATGCCTTCGTAATTCAGTTTTTCCGGGGTGTCACGCGGCGTGTGATATTCGCCATGGTTGCCCGTAAAGGCCGACAGAATGGGAACGCCGTGACGGTAAAAGACGCTTGCGTCAGTCGGGATATTGCTGTCATCCTGAAGACTGAGCGACAGTCCCATCGGCACATTGGCCTGTTCTACGATTTTCTGCCATGCCTTCGATGAGCCCGTGCCCTGGAGAACCAGTTTTTCCTGCAACCGGCCGACCATATCCATATTCAGGCACGCTGCGATATACAGATTCAGTCCGCCCGTGTTTGGGCCATCTTCTTCAGACGATTTCTGGTTTTCGGCAGGCTTCTCTGCTTCGCCGCCGGCGGCAGCGGCATGCTGGGAGAAGGCCGTCTCGAGGGACTTGACGTAGTGACTTGAACCCAGCAGCCCCATCTCTTCACCCGACCAGGCGGCAAAGACGACATCGCGAGTTCCCGTCAGCTTGCCTTCATCTTTCGCCCTGGCCATTGCTTCGGAGATCTGCATCATCGCGGACACGCCGGATGCGTTGTCGTCAGCTCCGAAGTGAATGGCGCCCTGTTCATCCTGGCGAGCCAGTGAATTTCCGTTCGGTCCGGACCCAAGATGATCGATATGAGCCCCGACCAGAACAATCTGGTGTGCAGGAGCATCGTTCAGCTGAAGTCGCCCCAAAACATTTCGACCCTTCTTCTTTTCCTGCTTGATATCGATGTTGGCTGAAACCTGAACGCCCTTCAGCGGAAAGCCCATCACCAGATCTCCCGAGTCGAGTTTCTGCTGGAGCGCCCTGAGATCCTTGCCGGCGGCCTTCAGCATCTCCGCCGCGACGTCATCGGTCACGCTGATCACCGGAAGACTGGCTCCCTGAGAGCCATCGTATGTCAGTGGGATCAGTTGTTCTTTCACGCCGGATGTCGGCCCGCTGACAACAATCAGCCCGCGGGCGCCCTGCTGCTGAGCTGTAATGGCTTTGAAGCGAAGCTGCGAAGGTCGACCGAAGCGAATTCGCTGCTCGGGTGTCACACCTTCCGGCATATAGCGGAACACCATGACCCACTTATCTTTCACGTCAGCGTGAACATACGAGTCATATTCTTCCTGGCCTTCCGAGGCCGGAATCTGCATGCCATAACCTGCAAAGACGACGTCCGATGGTTCCACTTTCTTTGATGAAGAAAAGCCCAGAGGACGCCAGTCCTTGTCCATCGTGAAGGCCTTGTCACCGACCATCAGACTGTTCTCAGGACCAGCTGTGACATCGGAGATGAATTCGAACTCCTGGAAATATGTGTCATGATCACCGGCCGGAAGCAGACCGAGGGTTTCGAAATGCAGTGCCACATAGTTCGTTGCCAGTTGTTCGCCTTTTGTACCCGTTTTGCGTCCCTGCAGTTGTGGACGACAAAGGTATTCGACGTGGCTGATTGCATCGGCCGGAGCAAAGTCGCCCCGCTCTTCAATCGATCGGGCCATCGCCGCGGACGACTTTGACGCGGCCGATGAATCACCGGCTGAAGCACCCAGGCCAAGCAGCTCCAGAGCTTTTGAGTGATTCCAGTCAGCAAGGAAAATCTGAGACTGCGCTCCGACGGTGCGATTCGTGGTCCATGCGAGATGTTCACCGTCCGGACTGAAGACTGGCAAGCCATCGAAGCCCGGAGTGTGCGAGACTCGGACCGGTTCGTGTTTTCCGTCTGCATCAACGAGGTACAGTTCAAAATTGGCAAATCCGTGCCGATTCGTGGTGAAGATCAGATACTGTCCGCTGGGATGAAAATAAGGGGCCCATGACATGGCCTGCAGATGAGTCAGTTGTCTTTGATCGCTGCCGTCAATGTTCATCGTCATGATCTCAGCCGTCGCCCCGTTTTCGGAAAAGCGGCGCCAGCAGATCTTCTTCCCGTCGGCACTGAAGAAAGGACCTCCGTCATAACCAGCATGAGTTGTCAGCCGCCTGACATCGGTGCCATCTGCCTTCATCACGTAAATCTCATTGGCCCACGCCGGATCAAGCTCAAACGCCTTCTTTTGATCGTCTGTCAGTTGTTCCTCGTAAGCCGAACGGTTTGACGCAAAAGCGATCAGAGAGCCATCTGGTGACCACGACCCTTCTGCATCGTAGCCTCTGGCACTGGTGAGTTTGCGATATTCCTTCGTCGCCAGATCCTGTTCGTAGATCTCATAAAACTCATCATAGTCCCATGAATATCGACGTTCTTTGCCCGAGGCACGCAGTTCCAATTCATCCTTCTGTTCCTTCTCTGCATCAGGGTCGTCCTGAGTGGATGCGAACATGACTTTCTGACCGTCCGGATGGATCCAGGCGCAGGTGGTTTTGCCTTTGCCCGGTGAGATGCGTTCGGTGTCGCCGGTTTCCAGATCCATGAGATAGATCTGAAAGAAGGGATTGTCGGGCTCCCGTTCGCTCTGAAAGATCATCTTCTTCCCATCAGCACTGAAGTAACTTTCCCCGGCGCGGCGCCCCTCGAAGGTCAGTTGCCTCGGTCGAGTGACCAGACGTTGCTCCAGTCTGATG
>JBKDRW010000105.1:0-4606 GCA_046341255.1 Planctomycetota bacterium | reverse complement strand
GCGTAAAGCCATCCGATGTGACCGAGTAGGGCGGTTGCTGCTTCGGCGGCGCAACTGCGGGCGAGTGTTTTCGCATTCTGAGTTGTCGCGGCAACCTGGCGCTGCTGCAAACCGGAGGGCAGGGTAAGCTGTTCTCGTTTGTGTTCCGGGCTGAGGTGCAGAGCCCCTCATTCGCTGGTGCGGCTTTCTCAGAAAGAGGATCGGAAGAGCATGTGCGTTGTCTGCCAGAGATATCTCGGAAACTTAGTCCCTGTTCAGGAAATGCTGATGAGTATTGCGTCGAGGTTGATGACTTCGTTTGTTGCTGTGGGCTTACTTTTGGGATCAGACCACATCGTGGCGGCGGCAGAAAATGGCGAGACGGGGTCGAAGTCGGAATTGATCTCGACGCATAAGCAGGTTCGGGTCATCAAGCCCATGCATGAAGGTCAACCGATTACGCTGAATACATTCTGCCTTGATAAGCGGGGCAATATTCTGGCATGTGTCGGTGGAGATTCATTCGAATATGTCATGAACGAAGATGGCTCTCAGCAGGCAAAAAAGGTTGAAGCAGCGAGATTGCTGCAAGTCTATGCTCCGGAGGGTGAGCTGGTGCGATCTGTTGAGCTGACTTTCAAGCCGACAGCCATCAATCAGGCTCCCGATGGCTCTCTGTTTGTTGCGGGTGAAGGCAAGATTGCTCATCTCAGTGAAGATGGCAAAGTGTTGAGCACTGCCGATTCTCCTCACATTGGTGACATGGAAACATTCAGGCAGCGTGTTGAAGAAGGTGCGAAAAAGCAGATCGCTGAGATGACTCAGACCTTTACGGATCAGATCGCCAGCATTGAAAAGAGAATCGCTGCTCTGAGGGGGAAGCCAGAGGCGGAGTGGACGGAGAAAGACAAAAAGCGTCTTGTCACTTATGAACAGCAAAAGGCTCTTTATGAGACTCAGGCGAAGTCGATGAAGGAAGTCTACAGCGAGGCATTTTCTGGCGACCAGATGCTGACTCAGAAGATGGGCATCACCGCCGTGGCGGTCACCGGCAAGGACGTTTTCCTGTGCTGCAACTCTCTAGAGGGCTATGGATATGAAGTCTGGCGAATGACTCATGAGTTTTCAGAGCCCAAAAAAGTCGTGACTGAGCTTGGGGGCTGCTGCGGGCAGTGTGACATTCAGGCCACAGAAGACTACCTGGTTCTTGCCGAGAATACGAAGTTCAAAGTGGCGATGTTGAATCGTGACGGCGAACGGCTGCTGGATTTCGGAAGAGGCGATCGGAAGGCCTCGGATGGATTCGGAAGCTGCTGCAATCCCATGAATGTTCGCTGTTGTGACAACGGTGACGTCCTCACCGCAGAATCCAGTATCGGAACGATCAAACGATTCAACAAGAAGGGCGAACTGATCGGAATCGTCGGTAAGGATAAAATTGGTGGTGGATGCAAGCACGTCGCTCTTGGTTTTGACGCTCAGCTTGATCGTTATTACATGATGAATGTGGATAAATCTCATATTTGCGTGCTTGTTCCCAACTCGGAGGCCCCCGAAACGACTCCGGAAGAACAACTCGCAAAAGAGGCTCGTGAAGGACTCGCTCAAAAGCTCATCGGTGAATGGTCCATTGACGGGAAACGCCCGAAGGCCGCGGCTTCGTCGGATGTCAACGCGGTCAGCGTGATCCTCGGCAGCCTTCTCGGCAGTTCGACGGACGCAGCATCAGATCCTTATGCATCAAGCTTTCTGAAGTTTGAGGCAGACGGCAGACTGACGACAACGGGTGGCCAGTCGCTCGGCGAGGAAATGGAGTGGGAAGCGATTCGGCAGGAAGGCAATACTCTGTATGTGTCGCAGATTCAGGATTCCATTCAATACTACGAGTACAAGATTGAATTCGTGAGCGACGACGAAGCGACGATCACGTTGATGTTCAGCGAGCAGGTGCTGTCGAGTAACCGATTCAGACGCGTTGCAGAAGATGCTTCCGAGTCTGACGACGCAGCGGAGGAACTTCAGGCCTCCGAAGCCGCCAGAACTTCCGAAAAAGTTGACGCTCCTTCTGATGACGTGGATCAGTAATGGATGGGTTTGAGCGTGGGGCCCCAGTCGGTGGATTGAGACCTGGCGGATGCCTCAGCAGAAGTCCTCTGGCAGACGTTTCTGAGATTTCTTGTTGCGGGGATGAATATGTCGTTGTTGAAGCCGCTCGTTCTTCTTGCCGCATTGTTTTTTTTTGGCGTACACTCCGCTGCCGTCTCAGGTGCTTCGGAAGAGAAGGGCCTCACTCTCGTCGTCATGGATCCTCTGTCGGAGCCGTTGGCGTGTGATTGTGTGAAGGGCTACGCTCAGCGGAAATACGAGGAACTTGGCAAGTTTTTGATGAGGGAACTTGGCCAGAAGGTTGATGTGGTCTGGGGTGAATCGCTGGAAGCTGCGATGGAACAGTCCGGCGGTAAAGCTGACATCATCATCGGCAAACATTCTGTAGTCCTGGCGGACGCGCGTGATGCCAAAATCCATTTGGCACCGCTTGCTCGGCTGACGGATCTGAATGACAAAGTTGAACAGACCGGACTGATTGTTGTCCGGAGCAGCGATCCAGCGCAAAGCGTCAAGGATCTGAAGGGCTATCGCATTCTGTTTGGGCCAGCGGATTGCGACGAGAAGTCTGCATCACCGATGGAGTTATTCAGGTCGTCCGGGATCGAACTTCCGAAGATAATTGAGACATCTCCCTCGTGCAGCAACGCGGCGGTGGATCTGATGGCGATGCCCGAAACAGAAAAGGCATGTATCGTGATCTCAAGCTACGCAGGTCCACTGCTGGAAGGTTGCGGTAAGGTGAAGAAGGGCGATCTGCGAGTCATCGGTGAAAGCAAGCCGGTGCCGTTCATCACGCTGTTTGTTCGCGAGGAAATGCCAAAGGCCGATCGTGCGAAGCTCAGCGAATCGCTGGAGAACGCAGGGCTGGATGCAAAGTTGCTGGTGGATCTCGAAACGGCATCTGGATTTATCCCGTGGGAAGAACCGAAGAATGGTGGCGAAGAAGGGTCATCCGTCAGTTCCGCGAAACCTGCTTCGCTCGACGCAAAAAAAAAGCCCTGACAGAGGCCGAGTTTCATCATTTATCCGCAGGGCATTCAGTCGGTGAGGCCGCAACATTCAAGGTGGTGGCTCGCCATTCTGGTTTCTGCGTGGTTGATGGCAAATCAATATCTGCTGCGACGGCGTCGGACGAAGAGGTTCGTGGCTGGTGCGGCTGGCGAGGGGCGAATCGGGACGCCAGAGTTCCGTGGCTGCCGAAGTCTCTGCCCGCGTCCCCAGACTTTGCGTGGTCGACTGAATTGACCGGCGAAGGCATCGGCGGAGTCGCCGCTGCGAACGGGTTTGTGATCGTCGGAAGCCGAGACGCGATTGATCGCAATGACGTGTTTCAGTGCTTCGATGCAGAAACCGGCGAGCTTGCCTGGCAGCACGTCTACCCCGCGCTGGGGCGTTTGGATTACGGCAATTCGCCCCGAGCCACTCCGTTGATTCACGATGACTGCGTCTATACGCTGGGAGCGTTCGGCCACCTGTGTTGTCTCGAAGTCGACAGCGGCATCATGCTGTGGCAGGTGAATCTGGCAAAGGATTTCGCTTCGCCGTCGCTCACCTGGGGCCACTCGGGCACGCCGGTGATTGTTGATCAAAAGCTCATCCTTCAGCCGGGTGGCAAAGATGCATCCATCGTCGCACTAGATCTGGAGACCGGCGATGTGATCTGGAAGACTCCGGGAGCAGCCTGTGGTTATTCGTCGCTGCTGCACAAAGTCGTCGCCGGAAAATCGCAGGTGATTGGTTTCGATGCGACGACGATGGGCGGCTGGGATGCTGAGACCGGCCGCCGACTGTGGTCATTGATTCCGCCGGAATCGGGAGACTTCAACGTTCCGACTCCGGTGTCATTTGGTGATCGCCTGCTGGTCACATCGGAGAACAACGGCACGCGGATTTATCACTTCAATGATGACGGCACGATTCATCCTGAGCCCGATGCGGCGAATGAAGACATGAAGCCCGACTCCCATACACCCGTGGTGTCGGCGAATCGCGTCTTTGGAATCTCCGGTGCGTTGTACGGGCTGGATCCGGCGAATGGACTGAAGGCGTTCGCCGTTAGCGAAGACGATGCATTCGCGGGGTACGGATGTTTGATTGCATCGGACGAACGTCTGCTGGCCATGAACGATGAAGGCGAACTGCTGCTGATATCGTCGACTGATCCCGCGATGCCGATTTTATCTCGCCTGCGACTCAAGGACGATCGCAATCAGGTGTTGGCTCATCCTGCGCTCACGAACAAAGCGTTGTTCGTTCGCATCGGCAAGACATTATCGAGGCTGAACCTCGAATGAATACAGCGGTTAGCAGCGTTATCACTACCACTGGGGCGAGATATACTGTTGGTGATTGGGTGGAAAAACTGAAGAAGTTGAAGTTGACACTAGGCACTGTTTGACAAATGGAAATTGGTGTTGTCGGGAGTGAATGACAAATGGCATCCTCCGAGAGCTACTAACCACAGTACTCAAGGAGGAGCCAGATGTCACGACACAGTTTGACGGATCGCGAGTGGAAC
>JBKDRW010000104.1:0-11123 GCA_046341255.1 Planctomycetota bacterium | reverse complement strand
TGGAAATGTCGGTCCCGCTGCCATTTTCCGACGCAGGAACGCCTTTGACTCGAACGTGCAGAAATCCAAGTTCCCCACGATGCGGAACAGGAAGCTCTTCCGCCAGCGTGACAGATGCCGATACAGATTGATCGCCGCGCTGGATCTCGATAGTGATCACATCACCGGCGTAGCGGCTGGCCACCGCTTCTTCAAGGACTGAAATACGTTCCAGCGGGACACCATTGACTGAAACGAGTCGATCACCCTTCTGAATTCCTGCCGTATCCGCTGGTCCTCCCTTGAGAATTCTGTCCGCGAGCACTTCGGACGAAAAAAGTCCCTTCGCCTTGAGCTTCATTCCGAGTCGCCCGGGCTTCAGATCCTTCCCGGCTCGAAGTCGGTCCGCGATCGAGATAACGTCCGACACTGGGATGGCGAAACCAATCCCCGAATCATACCACTCCACTCCCGACTGCGAATTGCCTTGCGCGCGCGGGGAAAGCGGAATCAGCAGACCCTGAACTTCTCCGTTGAGGTTGACGAGGGGGCCGCCGTAGTTGGCTGGTGAAATCTTCGCATCGGTCTGAATCGCCATACCATGAATGCGCTTCAGGGCACTCACAATCCCCACGGATACATTCGACGCATCAGCCGAGTAAAATCGCCCGAGCGCCACGGAGTACTGTCCGACGGCGACCGAATCCGACGACGCCGCGGACAGTGGATTCCACGGTCCTTCCTCAGCTTTCAACAACACAATCCGTCGCACGTGATCGGTGGCGATGATCTTCGCACTTGATCGGCCTCCGCCCGCTTTCTCGACAAGAACGGCTTCCGGATTTCCCTGCAAAGCAAACAGACTGGTGACAATCTCACCAGTTTCCGAAATCACAAGACCCGTTGTGACAAGGGACGAGACACGATCGCCGTCGATCGACTGCTCTCCTCCGATAACTCGCAGACGAACAATGGACGGATCCGCCTTCCTGGCGGCCGCCCGCACCACGTTTCCAAGCTCATCCGCACCTGCCATCGAAATACCCTGCACCAATGTCAGCAGCACCGGCAGAATTGAGCGAGATGTCTTCATAGTTTCGACTCAGACCATGACGAAGAGCCCGTCGGCCCTGACCAGAGGAATTGTATTTCAGCAGCAGAAGGCGATGAATGTCGGCTTCTGCATGGTTCGAGCAAACACAAGAACACAGGATCCGTCGTGCTACAGATACCTGATCACATCAACCGGGGAGAACCGAACTTTCGCCAGACTGGCGTACTGATCGTCTGCGGCTCGATAGCCCAGCGCACAAGCAACCACAGCGCGGTAGTCTGTTCCCTTGAGCCCGACAAGTTCGTCGATCGCGTCCGGGACAATTCCCTCCATCGGGCACGCATCGATTCCCAGCATCGCCGCCGTTTCGAGAAGCATTCCGAGGGCGATGTAACATTGTCGTACATTCCACTCGAAGTTTCCCGCCGGATTGCGATTCGCTTTATCCACCATCATCTGCTTGTATCCATCCAGCATGGCCACAGCGACGCCCCGTTGTGCCGCAATCATCTCAACAAAACTGTCGATGTACGCCGCATCCATCGATCGACGAGCGGCGATGATGACGAAATGAGAACAATCTCTCGGCTGAGGCTGATTCCACGCAGCCGAAGGCAGTTTCTCCTTGACCTCATCGCTGGTCACCACGATGAATTTCCATGGCTGCAGCCCATAACTGCTGGGCGCGAGCACGAGCGATTGTTCCAGTGCCGCCCAGTCTCCGTCGGAAATCTTTCGCGACGGGTCAAAGACTTTTGTTGCGTAACGCCATCCCAGTTGCTGAAGGATTGTGGACGGCTGAACATGAGTCATCTTCGATTTCTCGCTCGCTGAATTTCAAACAGGAAAGAACTTCGAGACACTCGCACCGTCAGTTCAGCAGCATCGCTGATCCTCGTTCAATGCCATCTCGACTCTCGATCATGTTAACAGAACCACGCGGAATTGCAGCGGGCGGATGCTCGACTTGATTTGTTATCCGAAACAAGTAGACCACGTCTCCCTGCGATTCACGAATCCTCCGTTTCCTTCCACGCCGGAGCCCCTCATGCGTTCACTCGTGCTGTTGCTCCTCGTTTTGTCTCTTCAGACGTGCAATCTGCCTGAATTGGTGGCTCAGCAGCCTGCGTGGCAAGCGGGTGTTGCGTCAACAATCATCACACCTGGCGAGTTAATCTGGATGTCCGGATATGGTTCCCGCACAGCGCCGGCGGACGGAAAAATCTCGGATCTCTATGCCAAGGCAATCGTCCTGCAGGATCCGGAAGGTCATCGTGTCCTTCTCATCACGCTGGATCTGGTCGGCATCGCTCGGGGCATTTCGCAGGAGATCTGCGAGCAACTCATGAAGCAGCACAATCTGACACGAGCACAGATTGCCATCGCGACGTCGCACACACACAGCGGGCCGGTGGTTGGCGCGAATCTGCGTCCCATGTTTGAACTGACCGACGAGCAATGGAAACAGATCGATGACTACAAACAATCACTTGTGCAGTCAATTCTGGATGTGTCGGCCAAAGCGATCGCGGACGTGAGTCCGGTGAAACTGCAGTCGGGCGAAGGAGTCGCCACTTTTGCGGTGAATCGACGCACGAATCGCGAGGCGGATGTGCCGATGCTCCGCGAAGCCGGCCAGCTGGTCGGTCCCGTCGATCATGCGGTCCCTGTGCTGTCGATTCGAACACCCGACGGCAAGCTGAAGGCTTCCGTCTTCGGATACGCATGTCACGCCACCGTTCTGAGCGGGATGCAGTGGTGTGCTGATTGGCCGGGTTTTGCTCAAAAGGAAATCGAATCCCGACACCCCGGCTGTACAGCGTTGTTCTGGGCCGGCTGCGGAGCTGATCAGAATCCGCTTCCGCGTCGAACAGTCGAACTGGCGGAACAATATGGTCGGATGATGGCCGATGCCGTGGATCGAGTTCTCGCGGCCCCCATGACAGAAGTTTCTGGCAGCCTGAAATCTGCGTATCGCGAAATTGACCTCGCCTACCATCGAATTCCCTCGAAGGAAGAGATTGAATCCGACGCAAAGTCAGCTGACATCTTCATCGCTCGCCGCGCTCGCTGGCTACTGACCACGATCGAACGTGAAGGCAAACTCAGCGAAACCTATCCGTATCCGATCCAGATGTGGAAACTTGGCAACCAAATCACTCTGACCACGCTGGGTGGAGAAGTCGTTGTTGATTTTGCACTGAGGCTGAAGGCTGAGTTGCAGGGGGAGAGCCAATGGGTGGCGGCTTACTGTAATGATGTGATGGCCTACATTCCCTCAAAAAGAGTTCTTCTGGAAGGCGGCTACGAAGGTGAAACAGCGATGATCTATTACGGGCTGCCGAGCAAATGGTCTGAGCAGGTTGAAGAGCATATCTTTTCGACAACGATGGAACTCGAGGCATCTTTGAAGTAGGCATCCCAACGCCAGCAGTGGCTCGTCCGCCTGCCGGGGAATCGGGACACCAAACTGAAAAGCACTGGTCCCTGAATCAGAGACAGGGCAGAGCCACGTCGCATCGGAGATTTTCCACCTTTTTCAGGGACTGTCTGTGAGACGACGCGGCAACTGTCCAGAAATGCCGGCCTCTCGCGGAGCACGAACCAGACACTCGTCCCGGACAGACAGCGGTCCACATCGTTCACACCCTCCCGCAACGTGGCCAGTTGCGAGCACGATGCTGATCTGCCTCGTAGTACGAGCGAATGAATCTGGACTTCAAGGGACGGGGCAACGCAGGCGGATTCAAATTGCGAGCCCCATTCGGTAGATTCCCTGCCAATCGATTCTCGACTCTACTCAACAGGCATGAGATATGCGTTTGTCTGCTCTTTCATCAATGCTGATCGTCAGCGCCGTGACGACGATGTCATTCGCAGGTTGCGGCGTCCAGGACGTCGACCACCATCAAAAGACCCATCAGGAGACAAATGCAAAGGCCGAGACTCTCGCAAATCAGCAGACGTCGAACAGAGACGCAGCGACGCGAGCAGACCATGTGGAATTCGTTCCACCGAACCTGACCAGCGGCGAAGTGGAACAGGGCTGGGTCAGTTTATTTGATGGCAAATCACTGTTCGGCTGGACCATTCCGGAAGGTACGAACTGGCGTGTCGACGAGGGGACGATCATTGCGGACGATGGCGCCCAGAGTCTGCTGCTCACACCGTATGAACTCGATGATTTTGAACTGCGATGCAAATTCTATCTGTCGGCCGGAGGCAACAGCGGTTTGTTCCTCCGCACCGCAGCGAATGCAAAGGATCCCTCACAGGATACTTATGAACTGAATATCTGTGACAGTCATCCAACGCATAGAACCGGCAGTCTCGTCGGGCGATTCGTGGCCGAAAATGTTCCGGCCTGCGAAGAGGCCTGGCATGAGTTCCGAGTCATTTGCGAAGGTCCGAAGATCCGGGTCTGGCTGGACGGGAATCAGATTGTGGACTTTACCGACACATCGGATCACATTCGTGATTCAGGATTCTTTGGACTCCAGAAGAACAAGGGAAAAGCCGCATACAAAGACATCTGCATCCGGCCATTGAAGTTTCACCCGCTGTTCACCGGGATGGACACCACAGGCTGGCAACCAGTCCCGGGCTCGAAGAGTGATTTCAGCGTCAAAGATGGATTGCTGCACGTTTCGAACGGCCCGGGCTTCCTGCAGACCAATGACACCTACGAAGACTTTGCATTGAAAGTGACGGCACGTATCAATGATGAAGGCCTCAACAGCGGCGTCTTTTTTCGTGCATTGCCGGGCACAGAGAAGGCACCCTCACATGGATATGAAATGCAGCTTCACAATGGCACGAAGAATGGTGATCGCCACCAGCCCGCCGACCACGGAACAGGTGCCATCTTTCGTCGAGTGCCAGCGAGATATGTCGTGGCAAACGATCAGGAATTCTTCACAGCAGTCCTGATTGCCCGGAAGGATCAGTTTGCAACATGGGTCAATGGTTATCAGGTTGTCAATTGGCGGGACACTCGAGCGGATCACGAAAACCCGCGAGAAGGACGCAAGGTCGGCCCCGGTCATATCAGCCTTCAGGGACATGACCCGACCACCAATCTCGATTTCCGCTCGATCGAAATTCATGAGTTTGTAAGGTCATCGTACTGATCCGTATCTCCACGACCGACTTCCCGGAGTTTTCGTCATGCCGCCATTCGCTTCCTCTCGTCGCAGGTTTCTCCGCAATACATCGGCCGGAGTCATGGTGCCTCTGATCCCGGCACTCTGTCCGGGCGTCAAGGCAGCGATGATGGGTGACGCGAGCAGGATGAAGTTCGGGCTGGTCACCTACCTGTGGGGGCAGGACATGGATCTGCCGACTGTGATCACCTCCTGCGAAAAATCGGGTCTCGGTGGCGTCGAACTGCGTACCGAACACAAGCACGGCGTCGAGCCGAAACTCTCAAAGGCAGAGCGTGCGGACGTTCGCAGGCGATTTGAAGACAGCCCTGTGGAACTGGTCGGCTACGGATCCAACGCGCAGTTTCACGACCCGGAACCGGAAAAACTGAAGGCGAACATCGAGCTGACAAAACAATACGTTCAACTCATGCACGACTGTGGCGGCTCAGGCGTGAAAGTCAAACCAAATGGCTTTGCAAAAGACATCGAACGCGAAGTCACTATTGAACAGATCGGCAAAGCACTGAATGAAGTGGGAGAGTACGGGCAGAAATACGGGCAACAGATTCGAGTGGAGGTTCACGGTTCCGGCACCAGTGACCTGCCTGTCGTCAAAGCGATTTTTGATGTTGCAACGCATCCGAATGTTGCCGTCTGCTGGAATTCGAATCCTGAAGATCTGAAAGGCGAAGGACTTGACGCCAACTTTCAAATGGTTCAGCAGCGATTCGGAAAGACAACACATGTTCGTGAATTGAACACGAATGATTATCCCTACGAACAGCTTTTTCGTCTGTTCTCGGGGATTCACTATGACGGCTGGATTCTTCTGGAGGCTCGAACGAATCCAGCAGACAAGGTGGCCGCTCTCATCGAACAAAGAAAAGCCTTTGACACCCTGATCGCCACAGTGTCCAGGTAAATGAGAACCATCCACTGGCGGAAGCAGAGTTCAGCGGTATCGCAATGACGAGTGGCAAATCATCCTTGTTGCCGACATTCCACCTTGCGTGAAGCTTGAATTTCGACGTCGATGCACGATAGACGACGCACTTCTCGACACTGAAGTCCGGTTGCCGTTACGTCAGATCTCTGCAACCCTGATCGTCAGATCTATCGGAAACCCCGAGTTCATGGCCAGACCACGTCGAGTCTGTTATGGCCGATCGTCGAAGATCGTCACGGATTCTGAAACCACAAGGGGCTCGGGCATCTCGTCGTAGGTCAACGATGCCTTTACAGGCGCGTTGCGACTGGGGTTCTGTCCCTGCAGCTTGATCTGGAATGTGACTTTGGCGTTCGGCTGAATCTCCGGAACGGTATCGTACTTGACAAGGTTCCCGGCAAACAGATTTCCTTTGATCGTCCGCGTTCCGGCAGCCAGAACCTTGATTTCCAGAGGTACCTGAACCGACATCATGACATTTCGAGCGACCGCTGTACCTCGATTTTCGATCGTTACGGTAAACCCGAATTGCTCACCAACTGCGACTGGTTCATCAAGGCGGCTGATGTCAGCCGTGACGTTGTGCAGATCTTCCACAGTGACACTGGTATTCTGCGTCAACGGTGTTCGAAAACCCGCATCTTCCATCACTTCGACCATGGCTTCGACGTCACCTGCTTGTTCCGTCACCAGTTCGATTTCAAGAGCAATCTGCTTGCCGGCCTGAAGTCGAGGGATCGTCCATGTCACACGTCGATTCTGAGCGTTGTAATTCCCGCCGTTGCTCGCCGAAACAAAACGAGTTCCCTCCGGAATCTCCTCGACGACCGTTGCATTGACCGCCTCAAAGCGGGATTCGTTTGACACGACATTCTGATAGAGCGCAGGCCGTCCGACAAATCGCCGCTCGGGACCCCGGCGTTCCAGTGTCAACTGAGCTCCCACCACTTCGATCTCTGTTCGTCCCTTCGATAGAGACACTCCATTCGACGTCACCTCGGCGGAGACCAGAACTCGTTCCCCGGGCTCCGCAGCGATGACGATCAGGTCGACGACTTCCTGATCCCCCGCGCGCAGGACTTGAACCTCGTACTCCAGATCAGCTCCTTCCGAATGCTGCAGTGCAGGAGGAAGAACGCTGCGAAGAACGACATTTGCCGCGTCACTTGTGCCTCGGTTTCGGATGGTGAATTGCAAAGGGACTTCACCTCCAACCTTGGCATCCTGAGGCCCCGATACCTCCAGTTCAATTTTTGGCGCGGTGATGACGGTTGCAGATTTGACCTGAGCCTTGAAACCTACTGTTGCGACGCCGTCGAGTGTTCCTTCACCGGTTGGCGTGATCGTAACGACGATCTCACGCTTTTGATTTGGAGCAAGTTCGGCGATTCGCCATGACAGCTTCTCGGTCTGCCGATCATATTCGGCAACCGGCCGAGAGTCGACAAGTGTCGCCGCTGAACCCAAAGCATCCTCAACGATCACATCGTACGCCGGAGCCTGTCCTTCATTCGCAACGACAATTGTGTACTTGTGAGAAACACCAACGCTGGCAGTGCCCGGGGCAATCTTCTGAATCGTCAGCTGCGGACGCAGTACCTCAGTCTGTGCAGGCAGAGTTCGATCATCGCGACGTCGCATTTCAGGACGATCGTCCGGCAGCGGAATGTCATCAGCTGAAGGCAAGGGCCGAACGTCTGAACCTTCGAGAGGCAAATCGCTTCCGCGTCCCGCATTATCCATTTCGAACGGCTCATCAGAACTGCTGCGATTGTTGTCAGTCGGCTGCCGAGACGGAGCCCCTCGCTCACCAATGTCATCAAATGCAGAACCAGACGATCGGGACGGAAAGGATGGTTCCCGACTATCATCGACTCGATCTCGTAAACCGTCCGGCTCAGGCCGGGTACTGTCCCGCGGAAGATCGCGGGAAATTGTTTCGTCCGGAGAAAATGGATCGTCGCGAAGGGGAGTTTCCGCTCCCGATGGAACCGTCGGCGATGGCCGCGGAGCGGGCAACAAAGGAGTCTCACCAGCCGACTCCCGAGCGGAATCGAATGGAGAACGTGAAGATTCAGCCGGAAATGAAGCATCACCAGCATCATCGACTCGATCACGCGACCCGTCCGATTCAGGCCGAACATTGTCCCGCGGTCGGTCTCGTGTTGTTGTTTCATCCGGAGAAAACGGCTCTTCGCTGAGGGGCGTCTCTGTTCCTCGAGGAACCGTCGACGATGGCCGTGGAACCGGCAACGCAGGAGCCCCAGAAGCTGGCTCCGGTGCGGCATCGAACGGAGGAAACTCGGGCATTGTGTCATCAGACCTCGCTGGAATCGTCGAGGACCCCGTATCGTTTCGCTCGATCGGTGAGGGTGTATCAGGATCAAACGGAGCACGCTCGAACGGGCGTTCATCCTCAGCAGAAGGCTGAGATACATCGGGAACTGGTGACGGGACAGTCAAGAGTGGCTCATCCTGAGTTCCCGAAGCCAGAATCACGGCAGGCGTCGATGAGGCCGCTTCACGAACCGGAATCGTCGATGCCTGCGATCCCAACGCCGAGGCAGACGCAGTTCTGGATTCCGAAGCAATTTTTTCAGCTGGAGTCGCTGTTCCTCTCGTGGAAGCAGCCTCGTCACTGCCAAAGAATGTGTACTTCGAACCAGCAGCTCTCGTCTTCCCGGATGTTGCAGTCGTCAAAGACTTTTCAGATCCCGCGGGAATCAATGTGGCAGCAGCAGCCTCTGTAGACTTTCCAGCAACATCTGACGGGACGCTGGCTGGCGTTGTGGCCAGAGCGCTCGAGGCGTCACCTGTCGAAAACGCAGTGACCGCTTTCGACCGGGGTTCAGGCTGCAATGTCTCACCTGTCGGAACCGCAACAGAGACATTCCTGTCAGATCCCGGCTGCTCAGAAACCGGTGGTTCGTCCATCGCAAACGGATTATTGCCATCGGTCAGATCTTCTTTGTTGACCTTCTGATCCACCACACCGACAAACTTCCCGTCAGTCACTGAAGGCGCGGGCGTGACCGTGTCCGATTGGTCCGATTCTTCCGGGAACGCGGCAGTGAGTTCCGTCTTCAGCAGACGATCGAACTCCGCTTCAGCATCAGGTTTCACCGACGTCTCAACGCCAACCGTCGCCGTCTCAGCGCTTCCGCTCAGCTTCCGGGACTCCGAAACGCGATTCTGTACCTCCAGAACCACGAAACTTCCGATCCCGATGATGCCAGATGCTGCCAGTAATTTCCAAATCCAACTTTGCATGGGAATCCCTTCCCGCGCCGGGAAAATCCAGTCATCACGCCCACTTTCTCGGCGCGAACTATCGGCGCTTGTGGGTGTGGAGTAGCAGAATCCGCCGATTTCGGGAAGACGACTTTGCCCCGATTACCGGGACACTCAGGACGGTGCAGCAAAATAACCCAACAACTGTTCAGAACAACAGTTCTCGAATCCATCGGGACGCCATGGAAGCGGTCAATATGCTGGCCCCGGCCGCCATGAAGACGGCACCGACCAGCAACAGCACCAGTTCCGAAACCTGAAGCGACGCGATGGTCCCCCGACTGCATCCCATTCGAAACATCGTGAGCATTTCGGCAGCACGCAGTTTGAGCGACAGCGTCAGAATGAGCCACAGCAGCAGCAGCGTCACCATCGCCGCCGCCACAGAGCACGCCCAGACGAGTTGCTCGATGCGAAAAACGATCTGCAGAAGTTCCGCAATCACATCTGACGGACTCAGGCACTGCGAGGTGTCGGCCCTTGAAGCAAATCGTCCAAGCGTCAGAACTCGCGATTTTTCATCTTTCGGGACGATCACCACCGCAGTCAGCGGAAAGTTTTCGGGATCACCATGGAAATGAAACGAGTCGAGATTGTCTTCGGTAATCTCCGTGTAAGGCAGGACGCCCGCATTGGCTTGAACGACAGACGGATCGTCGGAAGGTAACGTCAGCGCAGGGTCGGTGTTTCGCGAAACGTTCTGATGGCCGTGTCCGATTCCATCAATGACCCATGCCGTTCGAACGTCTGTAAAGACCGCACCGTCGTCAGCGGAGCAGGTTCGCTTCAGAACGCCTGTAACCTTCATTTTCAGCGGATAATCACCTGCCAGATCGAGCGTATTCCTGTTGGCGGACATCACGGAATCCCCTGGCTTCAGGTTCATCGACTCTGCGACATTCGCGCCGACGACGCACTCACCGAGCATCGCCATCATGTCACCCTGATCAATCTCAAGCCGTCGAAACTCAAAGTACTCCGGCGACGTGCCGACAATCGGAGCCCCGGACGAGCCAGCGATGTTCTCTGATCGATGCCGAATATGCAGCGGAATCGCCACGACCGGACCGACATCCGAAACCTCACGCACCAGATCCATCGTCGTCTCGCCAGTGGCAACGGAGTCAAAGTACAGCGCATGAAGAACCAGATCGATGCGGCTTCCCTTCGAGCCGGCGATCAGTGGTGTCGCATCGGCTCGAGCCGTGATTTCCGATCGGAATTCATTCAACGCAAGTCGCACGGTCACCGGCAGCCAGATCATGATCGCAAGTGCGATCATGATCGTGACGGAGCGTCCACGATGCCACCAAAGCGACTTCCATGCGAGAAACATCGCCGACTTCATGTCGCAACTCCCGCGGCATCCGCTCCGGTCCCGCCGCCTGTTTCCACCAGGATTCGCCGGCGAAACTGATCAAAGCAGACAACGCGGTGAAAATGCTTCAGCAACGAATGATCATGCGTCACCATGATCAGTTGTGAGTCAGCCTGCGAGGTTTCTCGAATCAGCAACTGCACAATGCGTTCAGCGTTTTCAGGGTCAAGGTTCCCCGTGGGTTCGTCGGCCAGAACCACCTTTGGATTCAACAGCAACGCCCGGCAGATTGCAACTCGCTGACGCTCGCCGTGAGATAGCTGCGGAACAGGTCGTCGTTGTTTCTCAAAAAGGCCGACAGAATCCAGCAGCAGTGAAGCCCGTTCCCGA
>JBKDRW010000103.1:0-8175 GCA_046341255.1 Planctomycetota bacterium | reverse complement strand
CCAAATCTTGCGATCCGAGGGTGCCACCAGACCGCGGTGCTCGAGGTATCGCTGGAAGCGCGCCTGGAAGATCGCCTGCATGGGCCCGAGTCCCATCGACACGGTCGGGAACTGCCAGAAGTTCGGCATCAGCCACGGATGCGGATAACTGGACAACCCGACTCCCGACGGCAGTTCCCTTCGGAAATTCAGAAGCTGATCTTCACTGAGACGACCTTCCAGAAACGCGCGGGCGTACATGCCGGGAGATGCGTGTCCCTGAAAATAGACCATGTCGCCCGTGTGATCGGCCGTCCGGGCATGGAAGAAGTGATTCTGTCCCACTTCATACAGGGTTGCCGAAGAGGCAAACGTCGAAATATGACCGCCAACACCGTCGTAATACTTGTTGGCTCGGACCACCATCGCCATGGCGTTCCAGCGAACATAACTCTTGATCAGACGCTCCATCTCCCGATTGCCCGGGAACTTCACCTGATCGGTATGGTGAATTGTATTGATGTACGGTGTATTCGCCGTGAACGGCAGCTTCACACCGCGAGCGTACGCACGTTCCTGGAGACAGACCAGCAGGGCCTTCAGTTTGTCTTCACCGTATCGATGAAGAATGTCCTCCAGAGACTCGTACCACTCTTCGAGTTCCTCCGGAGCAATCCCCGAGACCTGATCATGAAATGCCTGATCCGACATTCGTTTCCCCAGATATGGTTTCAGCCAGTCGACTTTGGTGCAGAAAGACAGGTGCGAAAATTGTCCCGACCCCGGCGCGCACGAACAGTGCAGAGCGCTCAAAGGTAACGACTATGTCGAATATTCCGACGGCCGTCCTGAAACCGCTTCTCTGCTTTCCTGATCGCAACTCCTGCAAGCCAGAACGTTTTCGCGAATTGAGAGTCTGGCCGGAATCCACTCGGCAAAAACAGCCGAACGAACGTCAGCCTTCCCAGCTTCGCTAAAAGCGGCGGATTGTAGAGTTCCCGGCACACCCGTTCAATGCGCGGTTTCATGCGGTCGGGATTCTCTCGAATTACGTGACCCTTTCCGTGATGTCGCAACCTGATGTTTCCCATGACCGGGCGACGGTTTTTTGGATGCGGTGGCAGGAACAGGATTCGGTTTGTGGAAGGCTCAGATCGGGGGCTTCCCCGGGTCGCGGCAGTCCGTCGAGCAGCACCGAAGCGTGCTATGGACCCTGTCCATCTACGATTTCGAAGCCCAGGTGGCGGCTGGCATGCGCTGCCGTCCCGAGAATTCATGGAAAACAGGCCCCATGGAGATCCTCTTGCGGTTCCTTGTGTTCGCAGTCTCCCGAAATCCGAGTCCGAACCGGTCGCCATCTGAAGGCAACAAACGGATTGAAAACTCATCGCCTGTCTAGACCCCGCTCACCAAGTTGGTCCGCGGTCGTGTCGAACGGGATCGACCGGAACTTGAGCAAAAACTCGAGACCATGCCGACATTGAGTGGATTCAGAATGATTTACGCAAGCGACAGATGGCCCATCGGTTGTTTCGATTGCACAATCGAAATTCAGGTCTGATGAACGTGCCAACGGGTGCCGATTCTGGGGCAATCTGTTCACCAAAGGCGTCTGAGGGTAAAGGTTTCCGTCGATCCTTCAAGACGTGGCGGAGAGGCAGGCCAGCGACTCCGAAATGCAGTCGAATGCCCGCCCCCTGTTGTCTTCGGACCATTGGCCAGAGTGTCAGAGGGGGAGGACAAAATGCCGGTTGTGCTCCATCTGAGTTGCGTACCGGAATGCGGACGGCTGGTTGATGGCTCGTGTTCTAAGTGGAATTCATGATGGGACTTATGGTTTTTAAGGTTCCGATGGGGCGGAGGTGGATCGGTTCGAGGACGGGTTGGTGCATGTGCGGTTTTGTCGGCTGGTCTTTTGGATTCTCGACTAGTCGATCTGCTGTGGCTGCCGCCCGGCGAATGAAGAATCCAGCGTGGTCGGAGTTTTCTCGGGGTTTTCCAAAGAAAATGTTCTCTCGGGGTCTTGCATCCTCGCAAAATCCCCCGGACAAACCATGGTTTTATGAGTTCTCTGAAACTGAGACTATTCTCGGGGCATCTCAGATTTCAGAATGCTCAGAACAAGCCGAAGTCGGAAACAGCGGCGGCTGACCTGTTGTTTTTGACGTAAGATTAGGCTGCCTCAGTGTTTAGAGGCTCGACCCATCTTTTTGAGATGTTGACAATCAGGCGATCGGGACGACCGGTCGCGGAATGTGGAGCAGGATCGCATGCGTGACTGGCTGGAACGCTTCGTTGACGACGGAACGATTGGGGAGTCGCAACTGGAAGAGGCCCGCAGCATGGCGGGAAATCTCGGTATCCCCGTGGAAGATGCCCTTGTTCGCCTTGGATACATTTCTTCATCGGACCTCGGTCGAGCCCAGGCGGAGGAGTTCGGTTACGACTACATCGAACTTGACGGTCGGCAGATTCCGAACAGCGTGATCGAGTTGGTGACGGAATCGATCGCTCGGGAGAACGTCGTCATTCCCATCGAATCTGATGGGGAATCGGTGATGGTCGCGATGAGCAATCCGAACAACATTGACGTGCTCGACAAGCTTCGCTTTTTGCTGAATCGCGACATTCGCCCGGTCATGGCACCGCTGGAATCCATCCAGGCGGCCATCAATCGCCATTATGGTCAGTCGGAAACCGAATCTGTGGATTCGATGATTTCCGAGTTCACCGAAACGCAGATCGACTTCACCGACGTCGAAGCAGCGGCTGCGATGCAGGGGGATGAAGACGACAGCGCACCCATCATTCGGCTGGCAAATCTGATTATCTCCGAAGCGGTGAAGGAGCGAGCGAGCGATATCCACGTGGAGCCGTTCGAGGATCGCGTGCGCATTCGGTACCGCATTGACGGCGTTCTGATTGAGCGAGACAGCCCCCCGAAGCGATTGCTGGGTGCATTGGTGTCGCGTTTTAAAATCATGGCCAAGATGGACATTTCGGAGAAACGACGTCCCCAGGACGGTCGAATCAAGACACGTGCCGGAACGAAAGAGTTTGACCTTCGCGTGTCCATCCTGCCGACGAATCACGGTCAGGCGGTGGTCATGCGTATTCTGGACCGGGATAACATCAAAATCGGGATCAGAAACCTGGGGTTCAGCGATGAGAATTACCGCACGTTCCAGAACATCATTCGCCGTCCGAACGGCATTTTTCTGGTGACCGGGCCGACGGGTTCGGGGAAGACAACCACGCTGTATTCCGCGCTCGGGGAACTGAATCGGCCGGATCGAAAGATCATCACAGCGGAAGACCCCGTGGAATACTATCTTCCGGGGATTAATCAGGTGGAAGTCAAGCATAGTATCGGGCTGGACTTCGCCAAGATTATTAAGGCCATGCTGCGACAGGCCCCCAATGCCATTCTGGTGGGTGAGATTCGCGATACCGAAACCGGCGAAATGGCGATTCAGGCATCTCTGACCGGGCACCTCGTGTTCAGTACGCTGCACACCAACGATGCTCCTGGCGCGATTACGCGTCTGATTGACATGGGCGTTCAGCCGTTCCTTGTGGCCTGCTCGCTGATGGCGGTGATGGCCCAGCGACTGGTGCGTGCGGTCTGTCCGAAATGCAAGGAGCCATATCAGCCCACTCCTGAGGAAGTGGATGTGTTCAACATCGGGCCGGATGAGTTGTCTGACGGCCAGTGGGTTCGTGGTCGCGGATGCAGCAACTGCAAGCATACCGGTTACCGAGGTCGCCGCGCTGTGTTTGAGTTGATGACGATGAACAGCACACTTCGTGAGATGGCGTTCAATAGTGAGCCGGCTCAGAACATCCGTCGTCAGGCTCGATTGCTTGGGATGAAGACGCTGGTCGAGGATGCAAAGGATAAGGCATTCCAGGGGATTACAACCCTGGCAGAAGTTTATAAGTTGTCGAAGGGCGGTCACTAACACGCGTGTGGGAGTGACGGGCGTGATTTGACGTCCGAGTGCTGAGTGGTGTGTGCGCAAAGATGACGCCGGTGCCTGGTTTGAATCTGGCACCGGGATGATCTAAGGCAGGGGAGAACAGGCGATGTCAGGTGGCGGCGGCGGTGGGGGTGGCGGAAGTGCCCCGGGTGGTGTTCGCAGCTTTCAGATCGATAAACTGCTGGAGACGGTGGTCAAGGAACGTGTGAGCGACCTGCACATCACGGTCGGTCAGCCTCCGGTGGTTCGTGCCGGTGGCCGCATGGTTAAGCTGGAAACTCGTTCGCTGACCGCAGAGGACACGACGAATCTGATGAAGAGTATTACGCCGGAGCGTAATCAGCAGGAACTTCAGGAGCGTGGCGGAACAGACTTTGGATTCGCGTTTGGTGACAAAGCCCGCTTCCGTGTCGCGGTGTTCAAGCAGCGCGGGATGATCGGCATGGTGCTGCGGCGAGTGCCGAACGAGTTTCTGACCTTTGAGCAGCTCGGTCTGCCGATGGTCTGCAAGGACCTGATTCAGCGTCCCCGAGGTTTGTTTCTCGTCACGGGACCAACGGGCTCGGGAAAGACGACATCACTGGCGTCGATGATCAACTGGATGAACCATAACATGGATCATCACATCATCACGCTTGAAGACCCGATCGAGTATTACCACGAGCACAAGCATTCGACGATCAATCAACGCGAGATCGGCGTAGACGTGCCAAGCTTTCCGGAAGCTCTGCGACGAGCTCTGCGAATGGACCCGGACGTGATTCTCGTGGGCGAAATGCGAGACCTTGAGACGATTTCAGCGGCGATCACTGCGGCTGAAACGGGTCACGTGGTTTTCGGAACTCTGCACACCACCGGTGCTCAGGGTACGGTCGACCGAATCATCGACGTGTTCCCGACGAATCAGCAGGAACAGATCCGAACGCAGCTGGCGAACGCGATCATCGGAATTCTCAGCCAGGCACTGCTGCCTCGAAAGCCGAAGGGCCTTGTTGCTGCCTACGAAATGCTGGTGGTGACGCCCGCCATTGCCAACCTGATTCGTGAAGGCAAGACGTTCCGAATCAACAGCTCAATTCAGACAGGACGCAAGTTCGGGATGATTCTGCTGGATGATTCGCTGTTCAATCTGTGGAAGAATGGATTGTGCGACGAGAAGGATGTCTTGTTCAAGTCGAACAATCCGGGCGAACTTCGTGCCCGCATCGAACGGGCCAAACGCGGCGTGTTTGATGAAGAAAAAGATGACGATGATGACGACGAATAAGCCCCCTGCCGTGTTCACCTCCCCCAGCGGGGAGAGGGGACAGGTCGGGGGTGAAGACTCGAGGTCCATTCTCCCCGGAAAAGGGGAGAAGGTGGCCGCGAGGCCGGATGCGTGGTCTTCTCTGATGGTCCAATGGTTCCGAGACAGACTCGGAACGAGACGTGTGAAACCCGTTTACTGAATATCGACTACTGAAAAAGTCCTATGGCACAGCGCAAACTCGGGCAGATCCTCGTCGATCTCGGTTACATCAATGACGATCAGTTGTGGGACATTCTGGAAGAACAGAAGCAAAGTCCCGGCACAGTGATCGGTCAGGTTGCCGTGCGGATGGGGTTTGTGACACAGGCCCAGGTCACCGAGGCACTGGCTGAGCAGTGGGGCATGCCGGTGATCAATCTGGAGGACACGAATATCCAGCCGAACGTGCTGGAAATTGTGCCTCAGACGATGGCTGAGATGTATCGGATCATGCCCATCTCGCTGAAGAACGGCGTGCTGACGGTCGCCATGGCCGATCCTCAGAATATTGCCACGCTGGATGACCTGAAGAATTTCCTTGGCCATGAGATGCGCGGCTGTGTGTCATCCGGGCCGGATGTGGAAGCGGCGATCGCGAAGTATTACGCTGATCGTGAGGAGAGCATCGAAAGCGTCATCGAGTCGATGACGACGGACGAGGACACTGAGAAGCGCATTCGCGGCTATGACCTCGCATCCTAAGAAGAGATGTCCGACTCGCATCCGATCAAGAAGCTGCTGAATATGGTGATGCTGCTGGCCATTCGCGATCAGGCAAGCGACATTCATTTCGAACCTTTTGAAGATGAATTCAAGATCCGCGTCAAGGCGGACGGTGTTCTGTACGAAATGGTTCCTCCGCCACGACACCTGGCCAACGCGGTTGTCAGCCGTATCAAGGTCATGTCAAACCTCGACATTGCCGAACGGCGTCTGCCACAGGACGGTCGAATTGAATTGAACGTGGGCGGCAACAATGTGGACCTGCGAGTCAGCGTGCTGCCAACGCTGTTTGGCGAAGCCGTGGTCATGCGAGTTCTCGACCGAACCGTCGTGGCACTCGACCTGAACAAGATTGGAATGGATGCGGTTCTGCTTGGGAAGTTCCGCGGTCTGCTGCGGCGTCCGAACGGCATTATTCTGGTGACGGGTCCGACCGGATCGGGCAAGACGACCACACTGTATTCGGCGTTGAATGAACTCAACGATACCGAAAGCAAGATCATCACCAGCGAAGATCCGATTGAGTACGACATTGAAGGCATCATTCAGGTGCCGGTCAATCCCGACGTGGGGGTGACGTTTGCCAACGTTCTGAGAGCCATTCTGCGTCACGATCCCGACAAGATCCTGGTCGGTGAGATTCGAGACTACGAGACTGCTGAAATTGCCGTGCAGAGTTCTTTGACGGGGCACCTCGTTTTCAGCACGCTGCACACGAACGATGCTCCGTCGGCCATCACCCGACTTCGCGATATGGGTGTCCCGGCGTTCCTCATCACGGCGACAGTTGAGGCCATTCTGGCCCAGCGACTGGTGAGACGCATCTGCTCCGAGTGTCGAACGCAGTTTCAGCCATCGGACGAACTGCTGATGGAACTGCAGCTGCCTCTGAATACGGCACGCAAGTACAAGTTTTATTACGGCAAAGGCTGTGCTCGCTGCAACAACTCGGGATACAAGGGCCGAATCGGGCTGTATGAACTGCTGACGATGTCTGATGAAATTCGTGATGCCATCGCTGCTGAAGCGTCGGCGGACGATATCCGTGACATTGCACGTCAACAGGGCATGACAACTCTTCGCGAGGCTGGATTGAAGCTCATCTTCGATGGATTCACCACGATCGACGAGGTGGTCCGCGAAACGGTGCTGGAAGATGTCTCGTAGTGCTGTCACCGCGGGAGCTGACAACGGCTCAGGAGGACCTTCGCCCTCCCGACTCGTGTGGCTCAACAGACTGCCGGCCTTCTCCCCTGCTTGGGGTGACGGAACAAGTGCAGTGGTTGGATCCCGATTCCTCTCTCCCCTTGATTGAGGGGAGAAGGTGGCCGTAAGGCCGGATGAGGGGCTTCGGGTGTGAACTCGTGACGAGGTCGGAGGAGGGCCTGTGTTTTATTCCGATGCAGCAAAATGCAACACGGCGGAGTGCAGCGGGTCGTGACGAACGGAAAAATCGTTGTAAACTGACTGATAGACGGTGTCGGACAGGCGTTTTTGAACACCGGCACGGACTTTGCCTCTGAATTCCAAGTGATTTGCGAGGGATCTGGGAAACGGATCGTCGCTGCCAGGAATTCGGAGAGTTACTTTGTGATGAAACCTGTGTTTCGGTAACCACCGGAGAGTTCTGGAGAAGACGGCATGCCAACCTTTGCATACGAAGCAATGGACAGCTCGGGCCTTGAGGTGAAGGACACCATTGAGGCCCCGTCCGAAGCCGAAGCCCAGACGATGATCCGGGAGAAGGGCTTTTACGTCACGAAGATCCGGGAAAAGGACCGGAAGAAGAAGGACGCCAAGAAAGGTGCCGCTCAGAAGGGTGCGGCCAAAGGCGGCAAGAAACAAAAGGCTTTTACGATCGGTGGGGTGAAGCCGAAGCTGTTGTGCACCTTCACGCGACAGTTGTCGACGCTTCAGGACGCGGGACTTCCGGTGCTTCGAAGTCTGCGAATTCTGGAAGGGCAAAACAAGCCGGGTGCGTTGAAGAACGCGTTGATGGATGTGATCGAGGATATTGAAGGGGGAAACACCCTGTCGGAAGCCATGGCGAAGCAGCCCAAGGCATTTGACAATCTGTACGTCAACATGGTGAAAGCCGGTGAGGCGGGCGGTGCTCTGGAAACAATTCTTCAGCGTCTTGCGGACTTCAAGGAGAAGGCTCAGTCGCTGAAGCGAAAAATCACGGGTGCCATGATTTATCCGGCG
>JBKDRW010000102.1:0-3962 GCA_046341255.1 Planctomycetota bacterium | reverse complement strand
CACGAGTTGCGGCGACGCAACTGGAGCAGGCTTTCGACGAGTTTGGTCTGAATGTGAAAGTTGCAGAGATCGATACGGGGCCCGTTGTGACTCAGTTCGAACTGGAGCTCGAAAAAGGTCTGCGACTCAATAAGGTCACGGCACTGGAAGACGACCTTGCGATCGCTCTTCGTGTCCCGTCGGTCCGTGTCGTTGCACCGATCCCGGGGAAAAATACGGTAGGCGTCGAGGTCCCCAACGACAAGCAGGTGATGGTTCGCATGCGTGAACTTTTGCAGGTCTCGCGAGCCACCTCTGACGAACTGCGATTGCCGTTGTTTCTGGGCAAGGACGTCAGCGGGCGCCCGCTGGTCGTTGATATGGCCAAAATGCCTCACCTGCTGATTGCAGGTCGAACCGGAACCGGAAAATCGGTCTGTCTGAACACCTTGATTGTCTCACTGCTGATGACTCGCACTCCGGACGAAGTGCGCATGCTGATGATCGACCCGAAGATGGTGGAGCTCAGCCCGTACAAGAAGATTCCGCACCTCATGCATCCCGTTATCACGGACATGAAGAAAGCGGAGGCCGTGCTGGCGTGGGCCGTCGACAAGATGGAAGAACGTTACGACCTGCTGGCTCGAGTCGGCGTACGTCATCTCGACAGTTACAACAAAATGGGCCGCGCTGAGGTTCTCGATCGACTGGGCATCGGCGAAGGAGACCCGGAAGCCGCAGGTGTCCCGGAGCGTATGCCGTTCATCGTGATCATCGCGGACGAGATGGCTGATCTGATGATGACGTCCGGCAAGGAAGTGGAAGCACACATTATCCGCCTTGCTCAGAAGTCTCGTGCTGTCGGAATTCACCTCGTGCTGGCCACTCAGAAGCCTACCGTGGACGTGATTACCGGCCTGATCAAATCCAACCTTCCTGCGAGGATCTCGTTCCAGGTCGCGAGCAAGATGGACAGCCGCGTCGTGCTTGACGAAGGTGGTGCAGAACGCCTGCTCGGCAGCGGGGACATGTTGTATCTGGCCCCGTCGACCAGCCATCTGACGCGAGCTCAGGGCACATACATCAGCGACGAGGAAATCAACGCTGTGATCGATTTCTTCAGCGATGTCGAACCTGAGTACAGTCCGGAACTCGCCCGACTGACGGCCGCAGCCAGTGCGGCCGCCTCAGCCGGAGGTGGCTCCGGGGAAGCAGGCGCACGGCACCATGATGATCTGTACGATCAGGCCGTGGAGGTTGTGATTCGGGAGGGTCGCGGCAGCGTCAGTCTGCTGCAGCGTGCCCTTGGAATCGGCTACGGCCGTGCCGCGAGGATGATCGACTGGATGGCAGAAGATGGCGTTGTCGGGGACTACAATGGTGCGCAGGCTCGCGAAGTGATCTGCACCATGGACGAGTGGTCCCAGCGCCGCGCCGGTCGGGATGACTGACAGGATCCAGTCCCCGGCGTGTGACACGGCGCAGCAATCAGGCCCGTTTCTCAACGATTCTCACTGCGGTCGAGAATGGCAGATCGGAAGGCTTGAGTCGAGCAAGGAATTTGTGTCCACTTCGGCATCCGGGGCGAGTTTTGGAAGCCCTTTAAATCCTCGAGTGCAAACGCCTCCCCGAGGGAGGCGAGGCAGAGGCTCAGCAGGCTGTTGTACCCAGCATGGCAGGTTCCGGCTTCCCCGGAATCGTGGATGCCATTTCGTTCGGGCCTGCCTCAGGAGCACTGCTATTGCAACGGCCAGATCGTGATGGACCGCAAGATGAGTGACGACACAGCAGAGAAGAACACTATCCGCCAGCTGACGAGACTCCAGCGACGAGTGCTCGGGACCCTGATGGAAAAAGGTTTTACGACGCCCGATCAGTACCCGATGACGCTGAAGGGATGCACAACCGGGTGCAATCAAAAGAGCAATCGTGATCCGATCACAGAATACTCTGAGGCCGAAGTGGCCGACGCACTGGAGCAGTTGCGGCAACTGGGGCTTGTGGCGGAAGTCTTCACCGATGGTGGACGAGCGGCGCGGTATCGCCACTACGCACGTCATAAGTACGACTTCAACGAAGCCCAGTTTGCGATTCTTTGCGAGCTGTTGCTGAGAGGACGACAGCAGCCCGGTGAACTTCGAACTCGTGCCAGCCGCATGGTGCGAATCGACAGTCAGGACCAGTTGAAGGCAGATCTTCAGTCGCTGTTTGACAAAGGCTTCATCCAGAGCAGTGGCGCGATGGATCGACGCGGCGTAGAGGTTGACCATACGTTCTACCTGCCAAAGGAGAATATGAAGATAGCGGCCGCAAGTCTTCCGGACGAACCGAATGCCACTCCGGAATCCATGGGGACTTCAGCCACGCCCGGTTCCAGTCCGCGGACAGTCACGTCGAACACAGCAACGGCATCCCCGGCGACTCCTTCGGACGTCGGACTTCTGCGTGCTCTTCAGGACAAATTGAACGAGCTGAATTCTCAGGTATCGACCCTCCAATCTGCCATGGATTCAATTCAGCAGCGATTGGATCGAATGGAACGTGATCTTGGCGTTTAATGCCAGCCCCGCCTGTTCGCACTCAGGCAGACTATGGATTGTCTCGAATGGCCCGTCCCCTGCCTCAGGCCAATGGTCGTTCATGCTGTCCTTGCTGTCCGGGCACTGGTCAGGATCGGCGGCATCAAAGACCGATTCCAGCGAGGCGACTGGCTCGGTGGAGTCCGTTCTGCAACACCGATTGAAAGTCGGATGATCGGGGCACTCGCCGGTGATCGCGATCCACTTCGAAATCAGACGAACAATGAAGACACCGGCATGATTCCAACATCAGATCCTGATCTGCGAATCGCAGATGTGACAGGTGAACGGTTCACATTAAGCCACGAGGAGTGAGTATGAACCATCAGATTTCGCGGCTTCGCTCCTCATGGCCCTGTTTCTGGCCAACGTTTCTGTGTCTCTGCATTTCCTCGTTGCCTGACTCGGAAACTCTTGCTGCGGATCAAGAACAGGTGACGTTCTTCGCATGCTATGGAGTTCTTCAGGGCGAGGAGTGGGTGATCACAATCCGGCTTCGCGTGTCCGAGCCCCGTCCGGTTGTTGAGGCTTCCGTGCAGGTGGCGGCGCAAAAGTCGGCTGTGCTGACGTCTGAAGAAGCAGTCATTCTTCGAGAACGCATCGCGCCCTTCGTGTCGGACAGTGAATCCGGTGAACGAGTGGAGTTCATCTTTGACGGCGATCCGGAGGAGACTCGATTTGTTCCGTCCGGAAATGGTGATCAGCCGATTGTGTCCGACGGCAATGGACTTGTCACAGGGCAGATCCGAATGTCGGTCAAAAAGGCGGCGGAACTCCTCGAGATCCAGAAGTCAAAAGATGCCTGGCTGCGCATCAGAGCAGTGTCGCAGGAACACCAGGGAATCGGTTGGGTGCAGTTAATTTCACCAAACGGATTGTCCGTCATCAGCGATGTGGATGACACGATTCGGATCACTGAAATTCACGCCGGTGCAGAGACTGTTGTTCGCAACACAATCACCCGGCCATTCCGCGAAACGCCTGGAATGCCCAAGCGTTACCGAGAACTCAATGAGGCCGCGTTTCATTACGTGTCCGCCAGCCCGACGCAGCTTTACGAACCGCTCTGGAAATTTGTAACGGAGAACGATCGGTATCCTCGCGGGTCGTTTCACATGAGACCGCTGGGAAAGAATCTTCGCGAACAGGACACGTGGAAACAGCTGATGACTCTGGTCTCGGAAGGAGCCTCCACGGCAGACCTGAAAACAAATCACATCGAAGGAATTCTTGCCGACTTTCCGGACAGGACGTTCATCCTGATCGGCGATTCCGGTGAATCTGACCCTGAGATTTATCGGACCATCCAGAAGAAGCACCCTGCCCAGATCCGGGAGATCTGGATTCGTGATGTTGGTGATCACACCGTAAATCCGGACAGATGCGGGGGAATGACTATCATTC
>JBKDRW010000101.1:0-22098 GCA_046341255.1 Planctomycetota bacterium | reverse complement strand
ACATTAAACCACGCGGGAATACTCAGGCCGTACCGAAACGCACCAAGCTCCATCACCGGCAGGTCGTAACCCCGACCATTGAACGTCACGAATGTTGGTCGACCATAATGCATCCATCCCTGCCAGAATCTCCGCACGATTTCCTGCGGACGGTAGGCCGGTGCGTCAAGAACCGTCAATTCTATGAGATGAAAGTCCGCCGAAACCTTTGCAACGGCAACAGAAATCGGAAGAACAAACGTAGCCGCCAGTACGTCCTTGCCCGTCTCTTCCAGAAGTTGGCGACGGTAGCGGTCCACCGCCTCGCGCGGAGTCAGATCGTTGTCCGGAAAACGAACTTTGCGAATGAGATCGCCGTCACCAACAGTTTCGATATCAAAAATCAGGTACTTGACGTCACTCATAAAATGCCCCGAATATTGCCCCTGAACGCACCGACTGACGCCTGATGACCGCTCAAGGCCCGGACGAGCCTGACAGCACAAGCTTACAGCGACGCGCGGGCTGATTGCCGGCCCGATCTGCGCAGACCACACGACATGGTTCCAGACGGTGCTCTGTTCTGCAATCGATGATTGGACTGAAGTCGGAGAACCTGAAGGAAATCTGACCGATCGATTTCCGTCCGCTTTTCTTTCCGCCACAGAGCCGTTTCAATTCGCAATACGCAGGCAGGGCAGGACTGTGAGTTCCAGACAGAGTAGGGTGAACTTCCTGGTCTTGCCAGCATCTGAGGCGACAAAGACAAAACCTGTCGATTCTCATCTGCATTTCCTCCAGATCATGTCGTTCCGTCAGAATCACCTGATGCCGACAATCGGAACTGAAGATGAAATCCGCGGATTGAAGAGAACGTGGCCCGTGATGCTGACCTGGTCATCACTTCAAAATGGCCGATATGCCCGTCGGGAACTGCCATCCGGCTGCTTCCCGGGTGGTCATTTCGAGGTCGAGGTTTCATTTCGACGGTTTCGAATTCATAGAATCATTGTGTATGTCTGACTCAGATTCTCAGGGCGCGCTGGATGGATCCACGACGCCACCGACAGCGCTGGAAGAACAGGCCATTCGAGGATTGACGGCCGCATATCAGCGCATGCGTCAGGAGATTGGTAAGGCGATTATCGGGCAGGACGAGGTGGTGGATCAGTTGCTGATTGCCATGTTCTGTCGAGGCCATTGCCTGCTTGTGGGTGTTCCCGGCCTCGCGAAAACGCTGTTGTGCAGCACAATTGCCAGCATTCTCCAGATGAACTTACGTCGAATTCAGTTCACTCAGGACCTGATGCCCTCAGACATTACGGGCACAGATGTGCTGCAGGATGACCCTGAAACCGGTCGTCGGGTCTTTCAGTTTATCCAGGGACCATTGTTTACAAACGTTCTTCTGGCGGATGAGATCAACCGAACGCCTCCCAAGACCCAGGCCGCTCTGCTGGAAGCCATGCAGGAGCGTCACGTCACGGTGGGTTCGACCACATATGAGCTTCCCGACCCGTTCTTCACACTGGCCACACAAAATCCGATTGAACAGGAAGGAACCTATCCGCTTCCCGAAGCGCAGCTGGACCGGTTTATGTTCAACGTGATGGTGAAGTATCCGACAGCCGCGGAGGAACTGCGAATTCTGAAACAGACAACGGGTACCGAAAAACCGGAACTGACGCCGGTTCTCACGGGCCGACAGATTCAGGCCCTGCAGCAGGTGGTACGCCGAGTTCCCTGCGCAGAGTACATCTTTGTGTACGCACGCGATCTCGTTCGAGCGACCCGCCCGGGAGAAAATGAAGCTCCGCCCTTCATCAGGGAACTCGTCTCATGGGGAGCTGGTCCGCGTGCAGGACAGTACCTGATTCTTGGTGCCCGCGCACATGCGTTGCTGCACGGACGTTTTCATGTCACAACAGAAGATGTGAAGGCGATCGCCAGGCCCGTGTTGCGACATCGAATCATGACGACGTTCGCAGCGGCCAGTCAGGGAGTTACCCCGGACGTTGTGATTGATCGACTTCTGAAGTTCGTTCCGGTGGAGCTGCACGAGCGCGCAAAGAAGCGAGTGCAGACATCGGCAGAGTAGTCAAAGACGAAGTTTATGGTGTTGCTGACCCTTCGAAGCGTCGTTCATTACTGGCGATCCAATCTGGTTGTGGCGACGGCGGTGGCCATCGCTACGGCGGTCATCGGTGGCGCTCTGGTCACTGGCGATTCCGTTCGGGCCAGTCTGCGACAGATGACCATGAGTCGGCTTGGTGCCGTGACTCATGTTCTGAATTCGCCGCGATTTGTTCAGGAGGGTCTGTCAGGCAGAATGGCAGGCTCGTTGCGAACATTGCCGGACGCTACGCAGGACCATCAACAGCCTCGAGGACCTGAGATTGCTGCGCCCGCTCTGCTGATGACGGGCAGTGTGGAATTGAAATCGTCCGCCGATGATATTCGTCGTGCCGCCGGAGCGACGGTTCTGGGACTGAAGCCTGACGACTGGCACATCCTGGATGTGGCAGATCAGAAACCACCGTCGGATTCCGGAGTGGTGCTCGGCGCAAGAACAGCCCTCGAACTGTCTGCGAGGGTTGGGGATACCGTTTCGATATGGATTGAACTTCCATCGTCGATTCCGCGGGACACTCTGCTTGGGGAAAGAGACAATACGACGGCCGAACTGGCGGTCACCGTGGAGGGGATTCTCCCCGAGTCCGCCGGTGCTTCACGATTCTCGCTCCAGCCAGCACAGCAGTTGCCTTACAACGCCTTTGTGAGCCTCTCAGCGATGCAGCGGCGACTGGGACTTGAAGACCAGCCGGCGTCGCGTCGAAACCCCGTGGCGAAACCAGGTCGTATCAACACAATTCTGTTTGCTGAGGAACATCCCATCGCCAGCGAACGGCTTCGCTCTGCATCTGCGATCCAGCATGTGGTTGAGGACGATTTAACCGTGACGAAACGGTTGCAGACTGATTTGAAGAGCCACCTTGCTCCCGCGGACATTGGTTTGCGAATTCGATCCATGGATTCACGAGGATATCTGTCCGCAGAGAGCGACAGCATGATCCTCGAAAATCCGATTGCTGACGCAATTCAGCAGTCTGCCACGAGGATAGGTCTTGAGTCATCCCCCGTTCTGGTTTATCTGATCAACGAATTCAGTTCTGCAGATCGAACAGATCCGAACAGCCGCTACTCCATGTATTCCATTGTCGCCGGTGTCGATTTCCATTCACACACGCCGCTTGGACCATTTGCTGCAGCAGCGGGCGAGTCCACTCCGGAACTCGGACCCGGCGATATTGTTTTGTCAGACTGGCTGGCGAACGATCTGAACGCAGCCGTCGGGAGTGTCGTGAATGCCCGCTGGCACGAAGTCGGAAGCCACGGTGATCTTCCGGAGACACATCAGTCGTTCACCGTGCGCGGAATTCTGAAGGCCGAAGATCCGGTGTCGATCGATGATGGTCTGACTCCGTTTGTTGATGGTGTGACAAATGTGGATTCATTCAGCGACTGGGATCAGCCGTTCAGGATGGAGATGGAGCGAATCACCGATCGAGATGACGAGTACTGGGAACAGAGAAAAGCGACTCCCAAGGCTTTCGTGTCACTGGAGACGGCTGAGAAACTGTGGAGCAGCCGCTTTGGACGCTTCACGTCTGTTCGTCTGGCTTATGATGGTAAACCGATGACACCGGAAAGCCTCGCATCGATGAAAGATCGGATTGCAGAAGACGCTGTCCGAAGCATGAATCCTGAGACCGTCGGTTTGTTCGTTCGTCCTATCCGCGCTGAAGGCCTGAGGGCATCGGTCGGTGCAAACGACTTCACGCAGCTCTTTCTGGCATTCAGCTTCTTTTTGATTCTTTCCGCAATTCTCCTTTCCGCTCTGATGTTTCAATTGAGTGTTCAGCAGCGAGCAGCTCAGATCGGATTGATGGAAGCCGTCGGTTTCACGGCTGAGCGAGCTCGCAGATTTTTTGTTGTCGAAGGCCTGTCTGTTGCAATGCTTGGTGCCGTTCTCGGAGTTTTTTCCGGGGTCGCGGCCGCTCGCGGATTGATTTATGGGCTGACGACATGGTGGGTTGGAGCGATCGGAACCAGGTTCCTGATTCTGGACCTCCAGCCAGCCCGACTGATGACCGCCGCAGGAATATCCGTCATACTGGCTGGCGGAGTGATCTGGAATGCCGTTCGATCCACGTCACAGCGGTCTCCCAGAGAACTCCTGCAGGGACAGGGTCCGGACGACAGCCTTTCATTGAAGCCCGGTCGCTGGTCACGCGTTCTGACAGCATTGCTCCGGGGATCGATTGCTGCCGCCATCTGCCTTCCGATCGCAGTGATGACCAACGTGCTTCCTGCTGCCGAAGCCTTCGGAGGAATGTCGTGGCGAGTTGTGGGATTTTTCGTCGCAGGATTTGCGTGGCTGACGTCCGGACTGTTACTGCTGCGACACATGCTGGTTCGCCGGGCAGGGGGGGAAGTGGAGGGTTCCGGAGTGGCCAGTCTCAGCGGATTATCACTCGCCAATGCCGCCCGAAATTCACAACGAAGTGTCCTGACGGCCGCGTTAATTGCGTTTGCTACGTTTGTCATCGTCGCTGTGGGTGCTGGTCGAAGAAATCCTGTGTCAGAGGCACCCGATCAGAATTCCGGGAATGGCGGTTTCACTCTCGTTGCGGAATCATCTCTTCCCATCCTGTTTGACCTGAATACGGCAGCAGGTCGCGCATCGCTGGGACTGGGAACAACAGCTGAAAACACATTGCCGGACGGAACAACTGTGTTCAGCTTCCGCATGCGTCCCGGTCAGGATGCAAGTTGCCTGAACCTGTTTCAGGCGACCGTACCAACGCTGCTCGGAGCCACCCCCGGGTTCATCCAGCGCGGGGGCTTTCGATTTGCGGACACACCCGCCGGGGCAGATGGCAACGCGTGGATGAAGCTGAACGCAACGATGTCATCAGCGCCAGAGGACAATCGCCTGCCGCGTATCCCGGTCATTGGTGATATGAACACGCTTCAGTTCAGTCTGAAGAAGAAGATCGGAGACGTGATTCCGTTTCCGGATGATCGATCACCTACGCACGAACTGGAGGTTGTCGGGATGCTTGACAGCAGCATCTTTCAGGGGGTCCTCGTAATGACCGAAGACAATCTGAAGAAGCTGGCTCCCGAACTGTCGGGCAGCCGATACTTTCTGATCGAGACACCTCGTTCGGCCAGGAATGATACGGTCTCCGAACGCGATCGCGTCGCTGGAATCCTCGAAACCGCACTGCAACCTTACGGGCTGGATACAATCCCCGTCGCGCAGCGTCTGGCGGATTTTCTGGCAGTTCAGAATACATATCTTTCAACGTTTCAGATGCTGGGAGGACTTGGCCTGGTGGTGGGAACGATTGGCCTCGCCGTTGTCATGATGCGAAACGTCATTGAACGAAGACAGGAGATCGCACTACTGCGATCTCTTGGGTTTCCCGGAAAACGTATCGTCTGGCTGATCGCCTCGGAAAACACGCTGCTGCTGTTCTGGGGAATCTTAAAGTGCACGATCTCCGCGTTGATTGCGATGCTGCCTCACCTTCTCAGTACCGGAGCAGATGTTCCGTGGCCCCGGCTGATTCTGACTCTCGTGTTTGTTCTGCTGGTCGGAACGCTGGCGGTGATCTTTCCGGTACGGACCGCGATGAAGGTCTCTGTGCGTGAAGTTCTGACAGGAATTTGATTCAACAACTCTCGTCCATGAGACTCGTAAGAGCGACGGTACGATTTCGCAGACCAGAACGCCTCATCGACGTTCCAAAGACGTTTCGGACGTGGTGATTTTCGTGTCACCCCGCCGAAATGCCTGATACGCTCAAGTTCAACCACATTTCGCTTCCGATCAAACCCGACGAACTGTGCACCAGAGCACACTCAGCCTCCTGCTGCGGCAGCAAATCAGAACCGTTTCAAGTTATGTACTTCGACAATGCTGCAACCAGTTTTCCAAAGCCTTCGATTGTCTGTGATGCGGTAGATCACTGGATGAGATTCGGGGCTGCTTCCGCCGGAAGGGGAACTCACCGAGGCACAGATGAGGCTGGTCGCATGATCGACGAATGCCGAAACCTGCTGGCCCGTCGTCTTGGGGCAGCATCGTCTTCTCACGTCATCTTCACCCTGAACTGTACGGACAGTCTGAACTGCATTTTCCGTGGTTTCCTCAGGCCTGGTGATCGCGTGATCGCCTCTACGCTGGATCACAATTCGGTGATTCGCCCCCTGCAGGCTCTTGGAGACGAAATGGCGATTACGGTCGAATACATCGAATTCGACCCAGTGTCAGGATTGCTGGATGTCGAACAGTTTGAGAGGCAGGTCCGACGAAGACAGCCGCGACTTGTCGTGCTGAATCATGCATCAAACGTGACCGGACGAATTCAGCCCGTCCGCCAGCTCTCGCAGATTGCCTCCGAAGCAGGAGCCAAGGTCCTTCTTGATGCAGCGCAGACCGCCGGACACTGCCCGATTGATATGAACAATGACGGCATTGATTTTCTCGTTGCCGCGGGCCACAAAGGATTATCCGGCCCTCTGGGAACAGGCGTCCTGTCGATCCGCCCCGGGCTCGAACACGAGGTTCGCCCACTGCGATACGGCGGTACCGGGACGACCAGCGAGTCTCCGGTTCAGCCTCTCGCGATGCCGTCTCGTTTTGAAAGCGGAAATCTTAATCTGCCGGGCATCGCTGGTCTGCATGCCGCCATGCAGTGGCTTGAGAGTTCCGAGGGAATCGGACTGCATACGAGGCTACATCAGAACCTGATCTGGTTCAGGACTGAACTTGCTCAGATCCCGGGTGTGACCATCCATTCGCCTGCGTCCCATGATGTCGTTCCACTGCTGTCTCTTTCCATTGCCGGGTACGATTGCCGCGATGTCGCAATGATTCTGGATCAGTCCTTCAATATTCAATCCCGCGCCGGACTCCACTGCGCCCCTCTCGCTCATCGTACGCTCGGAACATTTCAGCAGGGCGGAACACTGCGGCTAAGCCCGGGATTCTTCACCACCGACGAGGAATTCTCGGCGGCAATTGATGCAATACATCAGATTGCTGAGGCCATGAATTCGTAAACTTCCGAGACCGAACTCAGTCCGTCGGAGTCAGTTCTTCCCGAAACGCGGTCGACATGCGCTGATGGGATCTCGAAATCCTCGGGACCAGTTTTCGAACTTCATCGCGTTCGCCATCTTCGACTTCATGCTCCAGCAATTCGAGTTGTTCACGAACAATTCTGGCTTTCCAGCGATGGTAGTCACTCAACTCCCCATGCCGCATCCAGGTACCGACTTCCAGCTTTCGAGTCCAGTCGTCGTATCGTTCTGACCAGTACTTCGTTTCCGCATGGTTCATCGTCATCGCTGCGCTGAGGGCTTCGATGCGAGTGTCAGTCATTGCCTGCAGACAATCTTCCGGAGCCGGGTAATAGGCGAATGCTCCCGCGATACTCAGAGCAATGAGTCCAAGAAACGACAAACCGCCCAGCACGGGACCTGGCACGACGAGGTCACCTCGTCCGGACACCGTCTTCGCCGGAACCAGTTCCAGCCACGACTCGAAACGACGATTGCGGTCCGCCAGGTTCAGAGCCAGCCCCGAAAAACTCAGTCCCAGCAGCAACCACAGCGGTCTCCATTCAAATGGGGCGATGTCTCGTTCGATCTTCTCTTCTGCCAGGCGCCAGACAGCCCCTGCCGTTGTGCCCGAAAATGGTCGGCAGTAAACATCAAAAGCATGCGTATGATCGGCCGGCTCAATATCCTTCGGAAACAGCGGCTGATCCACCCCGTAGGCCAGCCCCAGAACGACTGCAAGCAACAGAATCATCCATGCCGTAGCACGGCGAATCCCATACTCCCTGTAGATCCACGCGAGGACGCCGACGTTCATCCCGGCCCCCAGAACAAGGAGCACAAAGGCGGCACCGATCGAGTTCGCGTGCTGAAACATCATCCCCAACTGAGCCATCGCCAGCATCGGCGTGGCATAGACTGGAATCGCCATGCCAGCCATATAGATTGGTGCCAGAGGATTGTCATGATTGAATGTGTGCTGAAGACTGTTTGCAGGAATCAATGCGCCGAGCAGGCCGACGCCAACGAGGCCCAGCAGAATGTAAACCAGTGATCCACTGGATGCCTCCCGGGCTGACGACGCCCACACAGCCAGAACTCGACGGTAGCCGTAGGCGACTTCTTTCTGCTCCGTAATCTGCCCCGCGCTGTCGGGAAAGAGCCAATCCCAGAGAACTCCGACCACAGTCACAAGCAGTAACGAACATGCTGCAAACGAGAGAATGGCGATCGGTTCAGAAAGCGTCAGTCCGTATAACAGAGACAACGGGTTGAACAACGGCCCCGACATTGCGAAAGCCATGATCGTTCCGCCTCGAATGCCGGCGCGTCGCATTTCCCGAATCACGGGAATTGCACCAAGTGAGCACACGGGCAGCAGCATGCCAATCACCCACGCTCGAAACAGCGCTGAACGGGTGCCTTCGCCGAACAGTTTCCGAGTTCCCTCGTAACCAAAGAAGCGACTGAGCACGGCGGCCGTGACGAATCCCGCGAGTATAAACGGCGATGCCTGAACGAGACTTGTCAGAGCTCTCACACAAAAGCCGGAAAGCATGATCTGAAACATGACCGTCGCCTCATCAACGAACAGAATTGTCGAAATCCACAAACGTCATTCCGAGGGATGCTCAGCCGCCATCGGTTGCTGGTCCGACGGCGATGCCCTGGGTTCAACTTTCGGCCGCAGATCGGAACGCGTCGACAGATCCTTCAGAATTCCGATACCTTCAGATATTTTCTGAGAACCCCTGAAGGGCTTTTGACCCGCCAACTGTTCCAGTTCCAAGAGCAACATCCTCGAAACCTGAACTGCCGATTCAAAATCCTTTCGACGCAGATCGCTGTCTGCCGCAAATTCAGGGAGCCAGCGAACGATATCCATCACTTCGTCCCGGTCTCTATCCAAAAACGCCGTCGCCTTCAGACGAGCCTCGAGACTGGTCACCAGCAACGCAAAGTTTTCGGGCTTATGGTCAGGAACATGATGGTGATCGTCATCATGATGATCCTCGCCATTTTCGTGATGGTCCCGGTGGTCTCCAGGGTCGTGATGGTCAGCACGTTCATTTGCAGCATGAGTCGCCACGTCTGACGATGTGGTCCCGGAACACCCGGGGGCCGTGAACACGATTATGATGACGCTGAATCGAATCCACGGAATCCAGCCGCGAAGGAAATGATCATCAGAAAAAAGCCAGTGCATGGAGTCACCTGATCGCTGAATTCGGGTCATGATTCCGTCGCAGAAGCCTGCACATGCGAACTTAACAAATCGATACAGAGGTCGAAACAGTCTCAGATGTCGGGATGACTGCCGACCAGCCTCGTCAGGAAATGTCACGGAAGTCCGGAACCGGCACTTTGCTGAGCAGATCCTGCACCACTGCCCCGGATTCGGCGGGATCAAGTCCGAAACGGACTCCCAGCACGGGCCCGGCCACATCCTGAACATCGTCCGGCGTGACAAAATCTCTCTGCTGCAGCCATGCACGTGCCTGGGCCGTCCGTTGCCAGATCAGCAATCCGCGTGGGCTCAGCCCAAGCACTACACTCGGATGCCGACGTGACTCGTGACCGAGGCGAACAAGATAATCCTGTACGATCGAAGCCACGGGGAGGCTTGCCACAGCTTTCTGAATGTCAGCCAGTTGTCCCGACGTCAGTACAGGCGACTCATCAACAGCCGACGGACCCTCGGTCGCGGACAAAATGGCATCACGCAGCATCTGCATCTCGTCAGCCTTTTCGGGATAACCTACGCTGAGTTTCATCGCGAACCGATCCAGCTGAGCCTCCGGCAGAGGATACGTGCCATGCTGATCAACGGGATTCTGCGTCGCAATCACAAAGAATTGTGCATTAAGTGAATATCGCTGCGCATCGACCGTCACCTGGCGTTCCGCCATCGCCTCCAGCAATGCACTCTGGCTTCGCGGAGTGGCCCGATTGATTTCATCAGCGAGAAGCACGTCTGCGAAAACCGGTCCCTCACGGAACTCAAATTCATGAGTCCTCTGATTGAAGATGTTGAATCCGGTGATGTCGCCCGGCAGCAGGTCAGGAGTGCATTGGCATCGCGCAAACCGCCCGCCGATTGCTGCCGCAAGCGCTTTCGCCAGAGTGGTTTTCCCAAGGCCAGGCTTGTCTTCCAGCAGGAGATGCCCGTTGGCCAGCAGACAGACCAGAACCATTTCAACGACGTCCGCTTTGCCACGTATGGCCCTGTTGAGGCGATCACGCAGAACGCCTGCGGCCCGCAGATTATGCGCGGTGGTTCGAGCAGTAACGACTTCAGCAATCGACATGAGTGAATGCTTTCTCCCGAGAACGAATTGTCACGTCGGAAATGAATTGAGAATATGATTCGAGGCGGTTCTTCGTCGAACATGCTTCGCCAGCCGAAGTTTCATCGGGTGATGAAACAGTCGGCAGAATGGTTTGTCGGAGTTGTCGACAACGCTTCAGAGACAACGCCGCACGAACGCGGGCACAGCATTCATGAATCGATGCGTCCGGAATCGCCTGAAGCTGCTCCGCGCGGCCAAAAGCTGCCAGATCGGTCAACCTCTGGAACTCAGGAAGGGCCGCGCATGCTGCAATCATTTCGGGTTGGCGGAACCAACGACTCTGCGTCACACCTGTCGGCCGTCGCAGTCCCGCGCGGCGAAGTCTCCAGTCCAGCAGTCGGCTGGTGCGCAGCAGGGTCGTTTTCGATGAAACTCGGCGTGAAGCGGCCCAGAACACGGTCAGTGCCAGATCCGCGATTGCATGACGCTGCATGCACACACCGATGAGTGACGCGACCAGCAACAAGGTCACAGCCCAGTGCTCGATCGCGGATGCTCCAAATCCCCCTGCGATTCGCAACAGGCGGGACCAGAGTGTCGGCGGCGGCAATAGTACGTCGTAGCCGGGACATACCTCCATCGTGATCCATGTGCTGCCACCAGCGAACACTTCGCACCAGAAATGGACATCCTTCGACAGCACCGGCGTGTGCTGTTTACGCGGATCGAAGTTCGATGGCGAAACGTAAAAGCCGGACACCATCCGCGCGGAGTAGCCAAGGCTTCTCAGCATCAAAGTTGCTGCAGTGGCAAATGGATAGTCCGGTCCACGACGGGATTCAAAGAGAAAATGCGAGACAGGACAGACATGATCCTCGGGTGGCAATACTGTTCGGTCCAGCACGTATTGCCCTCGAAGTCGTGAACAAATGGCATCGACCTGAGCGTAGCCAAACGGAATCCCTGCGGTCCATGCTCGAGCGAGGTCTGCGATCTTCCGTATCTCGGCCATCTCAGGAAGCTGCAATGTGCGTGCAAGACCCACACTCTGAAAGCTGAGATCCGGATGATCCTGCAGTCTGTCTCGATGAACACTCTGAGTCAGCAGATGAATCGTCGTGAATTCCGGCAATGCCTTGCGAGTCATCCTCGGAATCGACGGACTATGCCAGCCAAACATCGACAGATCATCCACCCGATCGATGTGCATTCCGCGAAGCTCGAGCGGCGCTGGTATCACCGGGGAACGCAGGTTGATCACCTTGACAGCGTGTGTTTCGGGAGACGAGTAGATCCGAAGATTCTGATGGTCGAAGTGCGTCGGCATCTTCACCCAGGGCTTGCCGGCGATCTTTGTCATCCATAGGCCGCGCTTCACATCAACGCTTTCCATCTCTGCGAGCCAGTCGACGCCGTCGAAGATGTCGTACGTTTCCATTCGCAGATGAAGAGGCGTTCGACCTGCCACGTAGAAAAGGGCGCGACTTTCGAGATCCTTCGGGCGTTCTTTCTTCTTCTGATCGGCTTTTCGAAGCGTCGAGAACTCTCTTCCGGCCTCGCGTGTCCTTGCCATTTGGCTGGCCTGCATTTCGGCCATCAATTCAGGACCCAGTGCAATAGCACGTTCATTGTGACGATTCTTCCGAACCGGCTCATCGAACTGATCGTTCACTACATCATACAGGCTGGGCTTGTTGTCATCCGCGAAAGGAGCGTCTTCGATGGGTGCAAAGCTCTGAATGTTCTCGGCACCGGCGACCAGTGCATCTCCATCCCTGACGCCCCCTCGGGAAAATGGATCAAAATCGTCTTCACCTCCGGATCCGGGAAGGAACCCTCGCATAGAACGCAGCGAATTGTTTCCGCCGGCAGCAGTGACGAACAGCAGCAGCAGCGGAATCGCCGGACCGATGATCAGCCATCGCAGTGGCAAGCGTCGCGAGTCATCAGACCGCAGTCGCAGACGCAGCGTTTCCCAATGACTGGCCACCAGCCAACTTACCCCCGCAAACCCGAAGACAGCAATCATCCACTGCACGCTCTGGCTTGTCGTGATCGCTGCACAGAGGATCGCAATCGCCATACCAATCACAACAGCCAGTCGCTGATATCGAGACCAGCAGCCGGCCGCCGCGACCGAAAGCATCAGCACCTTCTGGCTGTTCATGATCATCATTTCGAACGGCCGTCCGGTTCCGAAGATCAGCCTCCGAAGAGGTTCCCACAGAATGGCAGCAAGGGTCATACAGACCATCAGCGGCATCAGCAAAGACTGGCTGCGATGAAAGACTCCCGGGCGCCTGAGTGCATAAGCCGCTCCGAGCATCACAGAGATCTCCGTGAAGATCTGCAACGCGACAGCGCTACCGGATCGATTCGAATCATCGTCCGTGACAACAAAGATGGCTGACGCAAGTGCCGCGAGGAACATCGTCAATCCATGAAGAAACGAGGACGCAGGCTGGCTTGTCGCCGGTAAACCTGTCATCGTTTCGGCAGCAGATCCCGACGACAAAACCGCCTCGGAAATGCCAGCGACCCTGATGCGGGCGTCCCTGTGTTCAATGACGGAACGAAAAGAGACTTCACTGGAGCGATGATGTGGATGTCGCTGATCAGCGGGCATCACAGGCTCCTTTCCATGTCTGCGGAAGCACAGACTGAAGCCCTGAAAGACCACGGACAGCAATCCACGGCAGCCGCCCCCCCGTGGTTCGAGTGTTACCTCCAGCCACTCCAGATGCACGAGACTCCTTTGGTGTCGCATCGACAGTGACCACATTCCACGCATTCAGCTTCGCGCCAGAAGCCTGCTGTCCGAATGATGTTGTGACAGCGATACCGAATCCACCGAGAACCGTCACACGTTGCAGTGGTACGGTATCACTGCTCGGTTTTGCCTGGGCCAGTGCATCCATCAGTCGGGAAAAGCTGACGGTCGACTCTCCAGCCACAATTCTCTGATCGCAGATAGCCAGCGTGACAATGCAGTGTTGTCGATGAAGGGATTCGCAGATGCTCGCCGCGGTCGAAATCAGCAATTCAAAGGAGTCATCGATTCGTCGCGACTTTACAGAGGCATGACCCGGATGGCTGCCTTCAGCAGTGTCCACCGCCACAGTGACGGCACAAGTGGCAGGAGCCTGGCGTTCGCACACGATCAACTTCTGATGTCGTACGGACTGTGCCCAGTGTATCCGTCGCAGAGAATCACCCTGTCGAAACGCACGCGTTCCGAGCACATCACCAAAGTCTCCGACACGTCGATCAGCCAGTTGATCATCGGATTGGCTGAAGTCGGGTGTATCCGGCAATCCCTCAAGGGTAACAGTCGCAGGCCAGACGATCAGGCTTCCTTCCACGGCAACTGACCGCGAGGCTCGATACAGACCGAATGGAAAAGCCGTTTCAACTTCAGGTTCCATCAGCGGATAGGCACCACGCATCTGCGGCGTAAAGGCCCACGTAAATTCGACGGTCGACCACGGGCCGACTTTGGCCAGAGCCACTCCCTCACTGGAATCACTCGATGTATCAACCGCAAAGCCACGGACCAGGGAAAGACCCCACACCGGGATCGGCCAGCGATTACGGACTCGAAGTCGAACCAGCACTGGCTGCCCCACACGACTTCGACGAACATCGAAAGTGACTTTCGCACGCACGCCTCGGATTGCCAGCCACGGCAGACAGATGCCGATTCCAGCCAACACCGTCAAGATGCCCGTGATAAACAGCGCTGACGGGCTCAAAAAGATCCCGCAGATCAGCGACAATACAATCGCCAGAATCAGAATCCAGAATGGATTTTTCAGCCAGTAGACCCAACGATTTGCGTTCGGACAGAAGTCATGATTCAAAGCAGAATTGGCTCGTCCAAGCAGAGCAAAAACGGAGCCCCATGAGCCCTCGCTGTCTGGTGCGTTCAACAGATTGACGGACATGTTCACTCTCACTCAACTCGAACAGATTTCGACGGCAGTCATCGATGGAAGCAGGGACCGGACGGATCCACAAACTGCAGGGCTAAGTCCTCGGATCTCCTTTTCCGGGCGTCACTGGCAGTGAACGCAGAAACGACCGAAGTCGCTCACGCTGCTCTTGCCTTTCAGCACACTCAAGGAAACCTGTCCGAAGCCCATATGAGGCATTGCGTCCGGACGGAGTCAGAAGTGATCAACGAGACTCACCCGGCGTGACCATCGATTCAGGCAGCCGATGGTTTCGGTGACATTCAGGCAATGAATGCATCAGCCCACTTCCCACAGGGATCGTTCCGCCATGCCCAGAAATCCCACCTCAGGGGTTCTGGACTGAAATGAACCGTCAGGCAGCAGCGACTCGCTCAGATAAGCGGCGGGCCCCGAGACGTCGCGGGAATGGCATCAACCGCGATCAGCTTCGTCGAAATCTCTGGCTGCCGAATCTCCAAAGAAGTTTCGGCGGTCACAACAACGAATGACAATGCCTGTGACTGACATTTTGAAAGCCAGTCACAAAGATGGCAGTTTTCTGCATCGTGATGCTGGTGAGAAGGAGTCCTCGAATCCTGATTCGACTTCTCTGCCGACCTTTTCTGGCAGAACACGCAACCGTCGTGGTGGCATCCGGAATTCTCTGCAGCGGACAAGTCCTTGTGAGTTCGAACACAGCACAGCCCCGCACCGTCCGCCAGCGCGTGAATCCCCGCGTTGCCAAGCAGGGAAAATATTCCCCACGTGCAGAGCAAAATTGTGGTCACAAATCTCACAGAGCTACCCAATCCGGGAACGAGCGTCCGTCTGACACGATGTTTTACGACATTCACCCGAGGGATTGCCAATCGAAATCCAGAAAATTTGTAAAGTCAATCGCCCTGACCGACTCACACACCCACCAAATGCGGCGAAATCCAACCGTTCTGATCCTGTGCGTCTCGATCGATCCTTCATGCTGTTCGATCCGCACTCCAGCCGTCTGGACTGCCGGGTCGAGAGAAATCCTGAAACGGGTGATAGAGACTCAGTTTCAGAATCGTGCGGATCGGATCTGTTCAACCCACGAGAATCCCGTCACGCCACTTAGAAAAAACAATCCGACGCACACACGACGTCGGGGAGCGGCAGCGGCGAAACTGGAAAACGGCCGTGTACGGAGCCGAGTTACCGAAATTTGCCGCATGATGGATCCGGAAACGCATTGATCGAACATCTGCAGCGTCGACCGACAAACGCGTCGAGGTTCGCCAGACCTAAGAGCCGAGGAGTACCTCAGCATCAAGCTGCCCCCTGTCAGCCTCGGCGATCCTCAGATAAAAATTCCTGTTCGAGCCGTACTGGCAATGGCAAGAACCGCAGGGTGCTTGATTTTACGTTCGGCAGAGATGGCAAAAAATTGTTCACGTACCCCGTCAATTTCTCCGATCAGCTCGACTTCATGCTGGCGACAGATTTCATCGGCAATGGCAATCGCGCCGGGAAAGAGCCCCTCGCCAGTCTGGCCAAACGCTTTCAACAGAGCCGTGTCGTCAAACTCGGCACGAATCTGTGGACGGATCTCACAACGTTCCAGCCACGCATCGATGGCTCGCCGAACGGCCGATGTTCGTCCGGGCAACAGCAGCGGCGCATCGACGAGCGACTTCGGAAATGACCGGCGATACTTTCTTGTGAGCTCCTTTGTTGCAAACAACCCCACCGCCGAATCACCAAGCAGGTGATTGTACGCCCGAACCTTGAATGCAGCTGTCACAGGTATGTCAGACAAAACGATGTCAACATTGTGAAGCATCAGTTCACTGAGAAGCTGTTCCAGCGAGTTTTCGACGCAGACCAACTGCAGATTGGGAGAAAGTCTCAACGCTGGCTCCAGCAGTCGCCGAGCCATCAGCTTGGGCATCACATCAACCACACCCACCACGAACTTCACGGGCTTCCCCGCCGGATGCCCCTTCAATGTGTCGAGCATTTCTCGACCGAGTGAAAAGATTTCATCGGCATATCGAAAAACCGTTCGACCGGTCTCCGTCAGCTGCAGCGTACGTCCGGATTTCTGAAACAGCTTCTGCCCCAGCGATTCTTCCAGACTGCGCAGTTGTGTGCTGATCGCAGGCTGACCGATGTGAAGTTTCTCCGCTGCACGAAGAATTGTTCCCTCGCGCGCGACCATCCAGAAATACAGCAAGTGATGATAATTCAGCCAGTCCATGGCCGAACAATACTTCACTTAATTCAATACTTCAATTCATAACTTTGAATTCGTCAAATCTCAATGCAGCCATAGACTGCAGTCGATGGAGTTCAATGGTGCGTTTATCCTGACGAGATCGGAAGTCATGAGTCAATCCAGTGAAAACGAGTTTTCGCGATCAGAACGAGATGCTCACGACGGCGACCTGTCGCAGTTCACTTTGCCTCTTTCAGAGTCACAGAAGCGGCGTCCCCTCGTCATGAATCCGGATCGATCGGCTTGCAGGACTCGACAGAGTCAACGGCACTTGCTGATTCAGATTCATGTGACATCGTCCGCTGAGATCACTCGCGACCCTGTGCGATTCCTGATTCGTGTCGCAGAAAACGGAATGTCCGGACGAGTCGTGGACTGGGATTAGCGAGACGATCCGTTTTTTAAAGGCGTGCCCGAAAAGTCAAAAGGATCGGTTCGAGGCAGTCACTTCCGGTCGAGTTCCCGATCCATCGTGAGAACGTTTCAGAAAGGTCATTCAATGGAAATCGAGATCTTGTCGCGGGGCATTTCTCTCACGGAAAGCCAGTTGGAATTCATCGAACGTCGAATTCGGTTTGCGATGGATCGATTTTCTGAGCAGACAGGAACTGTTCGGATCACACTCAGCGACATCAACGGGCCGAAAGGCGGAAATGATGTCCTGGTTCGAATGCAAATGAGGCTGCATCGATCCGGCGACGTGGTTGTTGGTGACACAGGCGATTCCGTCGAAGCGATTGTGTCCGGTATCGCCGATCGAGCAGCCCGTTCTGTGGCTCGTTTACTGGAACGCCAGCGAGACCATCAGGGGATGTCAATGTCTGGTCAGACCAACCCACGATAAGACAACCCCGCGACGTGACTCCTGTCAACAGCATTGCCTGTCCGGCAGACGACGGCCATGCGACGAACCCGTCAGTACATCAGCAGCCGTCGAACGACTGCTGCACGCCAGCCTCAGGCTTGTGTGTCTTACAATTCAGATCCCTTTTTTCTGCTATGATCGATCGAGACTATGGAACTCTTATTGTGCGCGTGGGCTGGATTCTTCAGTTTCCTGATCGCCATGCTGGCATTGGACCTCGGCGTCTTCCATCGCAAAGCTCACGTGGTTTCGTTTCGTGAAGCGATTCTCTGGAGTGTCGTCTGGATCGCCCTGGCTATGAGCTTTGCGTGGCTGTTGCTGGTTCGCTCCGGCCCAAAGCCGGCGATTGAATTTCTCACGGGCTATGTGATTGAGAAGTCGCTGAGCGTCGATAACGTATTTGTCTTCGCCATGCTGTTTTCTGCATTCAGAGTCCCACGATTCTGCGAGCACAAAGTGCTGTTCTGGGGTGTCTTCGGAGCTCTTGTGATGCGAATCATCATGATCTTCGCAGGCGTCGCCCTGATACAGAGATTTCACTGGCTTGTTCACGTATTCGGCGGCATCCTGTTGATTGCCGCATGGAAGATGCTGCGAGGGTCAGCGACCACTGCCGTCTCCGAAGACCACTGGATACTTCGTCTGATACGCCGCGTTCTTCCTGTCACAGAAACCTTTCACGGAGATCGATTTCTGGTCCGAATCGATGGTAAGGCATGGGTCACTCCATTGCTTCCTGTGCTGATCTTCGTGGAATGGTCTGATCTCGTGTTCGCCGTGGATTCGATCCCGGCAATTCTTGCAGTATCAAAAGACCCTTTTATTGTCTTCACGTCCAACGCGTTTGCGATCCTTGGACTTCGGTCTCTGTACTTTGCTCTGTCGGGCCTGATGGACAGGTTTTCCTATCTGAAGTACGGCCTCGCCGGTGTACTTGGCTTTGTCGGAGTGAAAATGATGCTTGCAGATGTGGCTCCTGTCCCGGTAGCCGCCAGCCTGTGCATCGTCATGTCGATTGCGGGCATCTCGATCATCGCTTCACTTCTTCGTCGATCGGAACCTTCCATGGTTGCCGAAGCTCATCCGGCAGGAGACTGAGCCTCCATAGATCGAAACACAAGTCGGGGAATGGCGTTCGGATTCAGATCATGCGATATTCTTCTCGTGACATTCCGACGGCGTATCAGACTCCGGGGTGACGTCAAAGCCCTGCGTGGGCGCGAGGTTCATTGCTTCAAGGAGCATCGCGGCAACGCGATCGGCTTCGCAAAAATGCGACTGGGACACCAGTGGTCGTCCGTTTCGCCAGCTTGTCCAGGATGTCGCGAGGCCCCGCTGGCAAAGGCGATCAACGTTCTGAGATAATCGTCCCGGGCGGCCGGCAGGAAGTTCCAGCAGGCCTACTCTGCAGCCACTGGTGATGGCTTCGTAAATCATCGACACACTGTCACACGAAACCCACGCTTCGCGACAGATTGACAGCACTTCGTTCGGAGATGTCCCGAAGACAGCGTCGGCCGATCTGACACGAAGATGAAGGCCGCTCTCGCGAAGTGCAACATGGAATGACGACGGTGTCCGTTGAGACGTCATCAGAATGTATGGAAGTTCACTTCGAGTAACGACGTCACTGATTTTTGACAGCACCAGCGTATCAGACCACTGAAAGTGCCTTGATGGCCCGCCGATCAAAAAAGCACCACACTCAGCTCGTCGATGATGTTCTGGTCGAATCCGATTCAAAGCCCCCTCGGTCACAATCACGCGAGGCCCCTGAACCCACCGATCGTGGGCTGGAACGACACAGAGATCGAAGAAGCTCGATGGCAGGCCTGGCCGCATGATGACCACACTGCGGCCACCAAATCTACGTTGCAGCCGAATCAGCGGCCAGTGTGTTCCATGCCCGGCTGCCACCAGCAGGTCAGGTTTCGGAAAATCCCGGCAGAACTCCATTCGCCCCGGCAGCAGGGATCGACAACCGCGAATCGCAGCAGAAATGCAGATATCGACGTTTCGGCAGGGGTACAATCGAGCCATGGCGTCGCTCAGACCGCGAACCTGATTTTCATGCCCGGCTCGGCCGTCGAACAGCCGCCAGATCACGAGAGGTTTCTGTAAACGCATCGTGAGCATGTCAAGGACTTGGATATGCGACCTTAAAAAATCAATTTCCCCATCATGCCGCCTGGGGCAGCGACACCTGCGAATGATGCATACCTCGGTAAGCAGGGCAGGTTCGCATCAGTTCTTCATGACTCCCGATCGCGACGATTCGCCCCTGATCCATGACGACAATTCGCGTCACGAGATCAAGAAATGTGCGGTTCAGCACATGACTGATAATAAATACCGTTCGATTCTTCGCGAAATCTTTCAGGACTGTGTGAATGACTTCTTCACTCTGCGAATCCACAGCCGACGTCGCTTCATCGAGAATCATGATCGTAGGATCTCGAAGAATGGCGCGTGCGAGTGCAATTCGCTGACGCTGACCTCCGGACAATTTGCCGCCTTTGTCGCCGACAATAGTCCCGAAGCCATCCGGCAACTGCCGGATAAAACCAGCCGCCTGAGCTTTCTCAGCAGCCCTCTCGATCATCTCACGCGTTGCCGCAGGGTTGCCGTAACGAATGTTTTCGTAAATCGTATCGTTGAAGAGCATAGTTTCCTGCGTGACGAGGCCGATCTGACTTCGCAGGTCATGTGTTCGAACGTCCCGAATATCGACACCATCGATCAGGATTCGTCCCTCGGTCGGATCCATGAAACGTGGCAGCAGGCTGAGCAGTGTCGACTTGCCGGAACCATTTCCTCCCAGCACCGCAACAACTTCGCCGAACTTCACATCAAGGGAAATATCCTTCAGAGCCATCGGACGCTGGGCCTCATCGCCCTCCGTGCCGTCGTATCGGAAAGACACTTCCTGAAGAGAGATCAAAGACGAATGCCGCACGAGCATACGCGGGGCCTTCGGTTCAGGCACAATCGACTTCTGATCAATCAGTTCAAACACCCGCTCTGACCCCGCCATCCCGCGTTTGACCTGCTCGAAGATCCCCGACAACTTCCGAACCGGATCAAGTGTCCCCGCGAGAAGAGAATACAACGTCACAAGCTCCGCAATGCTCATCGGCTCTGCGGCCAGCTTGATTCCCTGAATCGAGTCCGTATTCCTGAGGACAAGGTAGGCACCGGGACCGAGGGCGGCGAAGACACCAAGCACGCCCATCAGTTCGGTGATCGGGCGAGACATCGCACCCAGTCGAACAATCTTCATTGTGCCAGCGTAATACTGCCGATTGGCTCGAAGGAACTGCTTGCGATGCTTTCGAAATCCTGAAAACGCCATCACGATGCGTGCAGCACCGAATGTTTCGGCAATCGTTTCATAAATCCTCGCCATACTCTCCATCGTTCGCCGCGACGCACGGCGAAGCCGACGACCAAAGACGCCAAAGGCAATTCCCAGCAAAGGAATGGCAGTGATGGACAGCAGCGTCAGACGCCAGTTCACAAAAAAAGACATCGCCACGCAGGCGCCCGCTTTCATCGGTTCCCGGACGAGTGTCACTCCGAAAACCCGAATTGCCAGTGTCATCTGCTCAATGTCATTTGTCATCCGTGACATCAGAGACGATGTCCCCAGCCGACTGAGCGTCTGATAATCAAGTTTCAAAGCCGCGCGGAAGCAGTCGAGTCGGATATTGTTCGCCGTTAACTGGACGAGGGCCCCGACAAGCAGTTCCTGAAAATAAATAAAAACTCCCTTGAGCAGAGTCGCAACAAGCAACACTCCCAGAATCAAAGCCATCGTGTCAAATTTGTCACGGGGAATCCACGGCATCACCGACTTTCGGACACGAGTCAGCAATAACAACATCTTCGAGTTGTCACTGACCTGTGCCTGAAGGTATGCACGGTGCTTCACCTGAGTATCCGGAACGAGATCAAGCTCAGCTTCGACTTTCTGATTTGACGCTTCGAGCGCAGCAATCTCTGCGTCAACGTAGGCGTGAAGACTGTCGTTCTGAAACAGCACCTTGACCACAGGAAACGCAATCGACAGGTTCATAGCCCAGAACAGCGACACAATGATCGCGCAGATGACCGACAGGATAAACAGTCGGCGATGAGGCCAGATATAGGTGCCGATTCTCAGAAGGTCCTGCATCCTGCAATTCCTGTGGCATCCTGCCAATTCACTGCCAATCACGCCCCAGCAAGGAGGCGAAGGCCTTGTCTGCTGATTGATCCGACCAACACCCTCACTCATGCTGCCGGAAGGTGGATCGAATTTGCTTGTAGCCCAATCTTGAACCAAAGGTCAAGGGCAATGCCGTCGCAAGTTGATGCCAGAAAACGCGTTATGCCCCCTGTCGATCACGAATTCCTGCCACATCCGACGATCTGTAAATCCTTATCAATCCATGCACTGCCACAACCAATACCGCAAAAATGGCAGGCTGAGCATTGTTCAGCAAACCAAAACGGCCAACGATCCGATATCCTGATTCGCATCCGCCCGCATGAAACCCACTCTGACCAAGACACCTGAAAATAAGAACACTATGGCAGACATCAAGCCGGATACAGCGGATCTGTCAACCATTCCTGTTCGTGTTC
>JBKDRW010000100.1:0-20078 GCA_046341255.1 Planctomycetota bacterium | reverse complement strand
GTCGAGAGGACCATTGGACACCTGAAGGAGTTCCGCAGAATCGCAACAAGGTTCGACAAATGTGCCAGCAGCTACATCGCTTTCATCAAGATCGCAGCAACCAGAATCCTGTTAAAAAGCATTTAATCAACAGAGCCTAGTGTCCACGTGGCCGTGGAACCTTGCCACAAAGTGAAGGAGGTAGATGAGGAGCCCACTATTGACAACGGCTCGCCTTCATCATCCTGGTAGGAGACTTCGACATAAGAATCCCCATTGTAAGGATCTTCCGAGTCACTGCTGATGTGCGAGGAAAACGATGCCGAGCCGACGGCGTTACGGACATTTTGCATATTGTTGCTTCATCCGCTACGTCAACTGAAAGTACCCGAAAATACGTTTCGTCTTGTAGAAATGGATCAACGATACCCAAGACATCCGAAATGCCGTCATCTGGAGTTTGCCCTTGAACACAAGAGATTGAGCATACCAACAGAGCAATAGCAGACATCCTTTGCGCATGATCATGGCCAAAATTCTCCAAGGGAACCCGAAACCGAAGTATGGCGGACGCTCGCACCTTCACACGGAGCGCACTGCTACTCGCCCCCCTTATAATATTTCAAGTGTCCCAATAGGAACTTCCGGAAAACGTTTTACCTTCGTCCCCATTGCGAATACGGCACCGGACCGAGGAATGCCTGGTGTTCCAGCGGAGCATTCTTGCCGAGTTCACTAATCGCAGGCGTGAAGAAAACGAAGCCGGCGTGTAAGAATAACAGCGGCAGCATCACGAGGCGGCAGCCCCAGCGGAGGAAGAAATTGGCCTTCTCTTCAAACTTGAATGTGCCACGGTGATAGGCCCAGGCGACAAGAATTCGAGTCGGATATGTCAGCACGATGAAGAACGGCGTGATCAGCCACATCGCATCCGCAGGAGGCAAACGGATCTTGGCCAGGTACAGCGGAAACGTCATCACGAACAACAGGATTGTGGTCATCATCCAACTGAACGGCGCGTTGCGGATGATTCGTCGAGCCGCGCTGATGGAGAAGATCGATCGGAACTTGCCGGTCACCGCCTGATGAACCTGCAACTGAGGCAACCAAGCCGTTACGGGAATCAGCAGCAGAACCCCGAGGAACGACAGAATCCCAAAAATGGGTTCGGTACGACCCGGCGACGAATACGCAACGACCAAGCCCGTTGGAATCAACAACCACAAGACCGCGCCGAAGAATGCTTTGAATCCCAGCCATAAGTGTTGAACGGGTTGGACAAGGTTCAGGACGTTTTCGATTCCGTCCATCAGCTCCGTCCAGCCTTCTCGGCGACGCAGTCGCCAGACAAGTCGCACAATGTCCGTCAGAGGACGAAAAATCCAGGTGATGAATCGACCACGAGTAAACCATCGCACAGTCCGGCGAAACGCGGACGGAGCCGAGTTCAAATCGGCGGCTTGTTTCCCAGCCGCATGAAACGTTGATGCGATGTAGAGCAAAATTGCGGTCGCTGTGAGCCACTCAAGTCTTCGCAGGTTCAGCGACATCCCGCGAACCACATCAGACGCTGCTCCAAGAATCACCGAGGCATCACTGACTCGCGCAGCCTGAATGCCAACAGGAATCAGCAACAACCCGGACACAAAGACGATCATCCCCAGCCGCGGTGCGAGTGCCAGCATCGGGAAGCCGTCGCGGAGTCGACCGGACAAAGCGACTCGTCGTTGCGGTTCGACAAGGTATCCCAGCGTCAGAATGTTCAAACCTGGAATGGCAGCAAGTATCGCCAGAATCAGGATCAGAGAGACCGTTCCAAACGCCACATGGATCACCCAGAGTGCAGATTGAATTGGTCTCCACATCCCAGGGAATTGACCGGGGCCAAATCGTAATTCGATGGGTGCCTGTGAGCGGCCCCCGCCAAGTTGCGAAACAGTCACTGCGGTTTCGTTCTCCGGTTGCTGTGTCGGTGGCATGCTCATCAGGATCACCTTTGGGTTCCGCGAGAACTCAGGAAAGCCGATTTCGCACCGTGCTCTTTTCAATTCGGCTATTTCGATGGAAAATTGGCGGTTTGGCACCAGGTTTCCGAGACAAAAAACGAACAATCTGACATTGTGTGTCCTGTCACTCGATGTCGTACATGGCGCGTTTCGGAAGTGCCGACGTCATGTGACATTATGATGCCGATGACGGCCGATCCTTTTCATCATGACGTTGATTCGATCGAGCTCCAAGGGCAGGATCTGATCCTATGCGACTTTTCGCCGCCATCTTTGCTCTGACAATCGTGTTTCTGGTATTCCGAGTCGTCAATCTGGCTGGACGAATTGATCATCGCCCTTCTCCGCCCCCTCCGGTTGTGCAAAATCAATTCGTCACCAAAGCCGTCCAGAGACTGAATGAACACTTTCAACAGATCTGGAGGGACGAAGGCGTGCTCATCGCCCGACCGGCTGATGAACTTGCCGTCTTGCGTCGTTTGTCGCTGGCTTTGTTCGGAACAGTACCATCCCTCGAGGAGATTCGAGCCTTCGAAGTTGACCAGCAACCGGACAAGATTGATCGCTGGGTCGTTCGAATGCTGAAAGACACCAGATACAGCGATTATTTTGCCGAACGCCTGGCTCGTATTCTTGTTGGCGTCGAAGACGGCCCTTTCATTGTCTACCGACGAGACCGACTGACACACTGGCTGGCCCGGCAACTTCGCGAAGATATCCCATGGTCGCAACTGACAAAAGCACTGATCGCCTCTGAAGGACTCTGGACCGACAGCCCGGCATCCAACTTTATCACCGTGGCGCGTCTGGATGACGAAACGATCGATCGCAGCAAACTCGCCGGCCGCACAGTTCGAACATTCCTCGGCCAGCGCATGGACTGTGCTCAGTGTCATGACCATCCGTTTGATCCTCGCTGGAAGCAGAAAGATTTTGAGGGACTCACCGCGTTCTACTGTCAGGTTGGCATCACCGTCGGTGGCGTCACCGATCGGCAGCGTGATGACAGACACGAGGAAGTGGTCTACAAGGTGGTGGATCCAGGCCAGGAAGCAAGCGAAGCTCGGATTGTCCCGGCAAATGTTCCATTCAATCCGGAATGGCTTCCGGCCGAAGGTGGATTGAGGCAACGTCTGGCCGAATGGGTCACGCACAAAAAGAATCGCCGATACGAACGAGCTATCTCCAATCGCATCTGGGGCTTCATGTTTGGCAAACCGCTCTATGAACCCGTCGACGATTTGCCACATCCGGAAGACAGCCAGATCGACGCACTGGACATTCTGGGTGAGGAATTTCGATCTCGCGATGAGCGACTGAGTGTTCTGATTCGGGTCATCGCTCAATCGGATGTGTTTCAATTGTCATCCGAATCGACGGCCGAAGACGAGGCAGCCTACAACGCTCAGGTCAGATCGTGGAGCGTGTTTCCGCTGGTGCGACTGCGACCGGAGCAGATCATCGGATCACTGTTTCAGGCAGGGCATATTCGTACGATCGATCAGAACTCGAATCTGATCGTTCGCCTGCAGAAATTTGGCAGCGAGAACGACTTTATCAACGAATACGGCGATCTCGGAGACGAGGAGTTGCTGCAACAGGTCGGCACAATTCCGCAGGCACTGCTGCGCATGAATGGTCGCTTCAGCTCGGAACTCAGTAAGGTGGAGCTTCTCAGCGCGGCGGGGCAATTGTTGCGATTTTCCCCGAACGACTGGACGCTGGTTGAGAACTGCTTCCTGACGTGTCTTGCTCGCCGTCCGGCTACAGAGGAGCGCGAACTTTTCCTCGGCATGCTGGCTCATGCGCACGACGCAGAAAAGAAGGACCATTCGGGCGTAAAGTCAGACATCTCTGAAGACAGTGAGAGGCTGGATCGTTCGCGTGAGGAGGTTGTACAGGATGTCTTCTGGACGTTGTTCAACAGTCCCGAGTTTTCATGGAATCACTGATACTACGGTCGATGCAACAATCGACCTACGGCACATCCGTTGCTCCGCCGACGGAAAATCAAAGCAGGACATCAACCATGCCAGATGACATCACTCGACGCAGTCTTCTGCAGCTTCTGTCCGCATGCGGACTCTCGCTCACCCTGCCCGGCATGTCCGCACGAGCAGCGAATCGACGCAGTTCGGAACGTCCGAAATCCCTCATCACACTGTGGATGAACGGCGGGATGAGTCAACTTGAAACATGGGATCCCCATCCGGGAACCGTGACCGGCGGCGACACGAAAGACATAGCCACGACCGCAAAAGACATTCGCATTTCCGACATGCTTCCGCAGATGGCCGAACAGATGCGGTCGTGCCTGCTGATTCGATCACTGACCTCAAAAGAAGGCGATCACGAACGAGGTCTGTCGTTTGTAAAGACGGGATACCGTCCCGAGCCCACTCTGAAGTATCCCACGCTTGGCGCTATTGCCGCTCATGAGTTACCCGACCCGGGAATTGAGATCCCTCCGTACGTCGCCCTGGCGTCTGGTCGAGTCATTCCGGAAGGAGGCTATCTTGGTAACGAATGGGATGCATTTCGGGTATTTCATCCGGGTGACGGTCTGTCGAATCTCAAGGCATCCGTCTCGGAGCCACGTCAGGTCAATCGGCTGAGAAGCCTGAGCGTCGTCAGTCGACAGTTTGAACACAACCGCAGTTTCGGTGCTCAGCGAACACTGCACCAGGACACACTCGACCGCGCTCTGAAGATGATGTCTTCGGAGCAGTTGAAGGCTTTTGAACTCGACAGCGAATCGGCCTCCGTCAAGGCGGCATATGGAGCGACTTCGTTCGGCCGCGGCTGTCTGGTGGCTCGTCGACTTGTTGAAGTGGGCGTGCGATCGATCGAAGTCAATCTGTCGGGATTTGATACGCACGTATCGAATCATGAAGGGCACATCACCCAGACGAAGATTCTTGATCCAGCCATTGCAACCTTGATCCGCGAACTTCGCGAGCGTCATCTGCTTGAATCAACGATTGTACTATGCATCAGCGAATTCGGACGAACACCGAGCATCAATCCCGCGGGCGGCCGCGATCATTGGCCAAACTGGTTCTCCTGCATGATCTCGGGCGGCGGTTTCCGCGAAGGCACCGTCATCGGCGCAACGCCTTCGGATCTGCCAAAGGAAAACTCTGGTATGATGATGGCCGGTAAGTCGACTGGTGCGGGACCGATCGATCCGATCAGTGTCCCGGAACTTTACGCAACCATCATGGCGATCATGGGCATCGATCCACAGAAGGAAATCATGACGCCGATCGGCCGTCCCATTCGCTTCGCCGACGCCAGACCCAGTGCTCGCCTGCTAAAGGACGAAGTCGCCGCAAAGGTGATTCGAACCTGATTCGAAGAAGCTTCCGCCGCAGTGCCCTCAATTCACGCGATTGTATCCATTCAGCGCGGCGACGCGGTATGCTTCTGCCATCGTGGGGTAGTTGAACGTTGTATTGATGAAGTACAAAAGGGAATTGTTTGGGCTCGGCTGAGCCATAATGGCCTGGCCGATGTGAATGATTTCTGACGCGTTCACACCGAAGCAATGGACGCCAAGGATCTCAAGTGTTTCGCGGTGGAACAGTAGTTTCAGCATCCCGATTGGTCGGCCCATGATCTGGGCTCGAGCAAGATTCTTGAACATCGAGTGGCCTACCTCGTACGGGACACATTCGTCCGTCAGTTCGCGTTCCGTTTTCCCAACACTGCTGATTTCGGGACTTGTGTAAATACCGGTCGGGATGTCCTGAATTCGAAACTGCGTTGAATCGCCATCATTCAAGTGCCTCGCCGCGAAGCGGCCCTGGATATAAGCCGCGCTGGCGAGTGCAGGAACGCCGATCACGTCGCCGACGGCGTAGATGTGCGGCTGAGATGTCTGGAAGTGAGCATTCACTTCCAGCTGACCTCGATGATTCGGCTTGATGTTGACGTTTTCAAGCCCCAGTCCATCGGTGTTACCGGTTCGGCCATTGGCCCAAAGGAGCACGTCACTTTTCAGCTGTTTGCCGGATTTCAGATGCAGCATGACATGATCGTCAAAGGTCTCGATCCTGTCGAAGGTTTCACTGTTTCGGATGCGAACACCGGTATCTCGCATGTGATATGCAAGTGCGTCACAGATTTCGTCGTCGAGGAATTCCAGCATTTTCGGTCGCGTATTGACGAGATTGAGCTTCACCTGCAGATTGCGAAACATCGACGCATACTCACATCCGATTACGCCCGCGCCGTAAATCGTCATGGACCTCGGGGTCTCGGGCAGATTCAGAATCGTATCACTGTCGAAGACTCGCGGGTGGCTGAAATCAATTTCCGGTGGTCGATATGGACGCGAGCCCGTCGCGATAACGAAGCTTCTGGCATGAGCAATTGTCGTGCTGCCATCAGGATGTGTAATGCGGACGCGATGAGTATCAAGAAACGTTGCATCGCCCTGGAGGACTTCGACGTCGTTACGATCGTAGAAGCCACGGCGCATGGCAACTTGTTGGTCAATCACAGACTGAGCGCTGCGTCTGAGATCTCGAAAGCTGACTTCGAGATTGATTCCAAGTTGCCTGAAAACGGGAGCGGAATTCACATCCATCAGGCGGTAGATAGCGGCTCGCAGTGACTTGCTGGGAATGGTGCCGAGATGCGTACACGCGCCGCCAATCTGAGGCATACGCTCCACCGCGCCGACTCGTCTACCCTGCTTTGTCGATTCCATCGCCGCGCCCTCACCGCCAGGGCCTGTGCCAATGACCAGAACGTCAAAGTGTTTTTCCGGAGGAGCTTGCATTGGAGTTCAGAGAAAAGAGGAAAGAAAAACGACCTCTTCAACAGAGAATCGCCGGGCGGTGGAATGGCGGATCGCTGAGTCTCAGATCATTGATCACCTGACCGGAGGTTCACTTCACGTCAACAAGTCCGTTGTGGCGGAGCAACGCATTCGGGTCAGGATCTCGACCTCGGAAATCACGAAATATATCCATCGGATGCCGACTGCCGCCCTGAGCCAGAACTGTGTCGCGAAAGCGCCTGCCTGTCTTCATCAAGGCTGCCTCGTCGTCAAGTCCCGCGTCTTCAAAAGCCCCGAAGGCGTCCGCACTCAGCACCTCAGCCCACTTATAACTGTAGTATCCCGCTGAGTACCCGCCAGCAAAAATGTGCTGGAAAGAACACAGGAAACGATTCTCCGGCAGCGGCGGTAACAGGCTGGTGATCGAAAGGATCCTGCGTTCAACATCAAAAGGTGTATCTTCACCATCTGGATCGTACCCGTCGTGTAACGCCATGTCCGTCATCCCCAGTTGAAGCTGTCGCAGCATCACGCTGGCCGCACGGTACGTCCTGGCATCACGAAGCTTCCGGAACAGTTCGTCTGGAAGCGGCTCACCGGTCTCATAATGAATAGCCATCTTCATCAGAGTCGGACGATGCAGACACCAGTTTTCCATGAATTGACTCGGCAGTTCGACCGCATCCCATTCGACCCCGTTGATTCCGGCTGCATCGCGCAGGTCGACAGTCGTCAGCATATGCTGCAGTCCGTGGCCGAATTCGTGAAACAGCGTTTCGACCTCTCGAAAGGTCATCAGCGAAGGCACGTTGCCTGCCGGAGGTGTACTGTTGCAGACCAGATGAGCGACCGGAAGTCGAACACCATGTTTGCCGACTGACCGGCAGATGCAGTCATTCATCCATGCTCCACCACGTTTATCTTTAGGACGTGAGTACGGATCCAGATAGAATCCGGCAATCTGCTGACTCGATTCGTCGAAGATCTCGTAATATCGAACATCCGGATTCCAGATCGGCGCCTTCCCATCGGCATCCTTCACGGTGATGCCGAAAAGTTTGCTACAGAGTTCGAACAGACCGTGGAGAACCCGATCAAGAGAAAAGTACGGTCGCAGTTGCTCGTCAGTGAATGCGTACCTCTGTTCTCGCATCCGTTCCGCGTAGAAGGCGACGTCCCAATGAGCCAGCGTGCCCGAGTGACCGTTCTGCTGAGCAAACTCTGTCAGTTCCTCCAGTTCCTTCTTCGCAATGTGGTGCGATGAAGCGAGCAGTCGATCAAACATTTGCTGAACCGCCGCAACATCTCCTGCCATTTTGCGAGAGAGGCTGAGATCAGCGTAGGATTCGAAGCCAAGCAGGTTGGCCTGCTCCCTCTTGAGCTTCAGGATCTGTGTAATCAGCGGAGAGTTGTCCGTGCTTCCGGAACCGGCTCGAGTCATGTATGCTCGATAAAGTTTCTCCCGAAGATCGCGAAGGCGGCAGTGCTCCATGAACGGGCCGAAAGACGGCTGATCCAGAGTGACACGCCATGGGCCATTTTCCGGCGTTGCCGGCGGCTTGTCTCTGTTCTCATCAGCTCGCGACCACGACGCGGCAGTGATTCGACGCAGGCTCGCCGGGAAACCTTCGGTGTCTGCAGGATCAGAAAGATCCATGAAAAATGCTTTGGTCGCGTCCAGCAAATTGTTCGAATAATCTGTCCCGAGTTGCGACAGCTCCTGCTCGATTTGATTGAATCGATCACGGTCCTTGCCCTTGAGACTGATCCCCGCAAGTTCTGCACTTTGAATCATCCGAGTCAGAATCCGATGTTGGGCACTGGTACACGAACTCCAAGCGGACGAATTCTTCAGTGCGAGCATCTTCAGGTACAGCAACTCGCTCTGACGCAATTCGAGGCTGAACTGAACAATCGCGGGCATCACCTCGTCATGAGCCTCGCGAAGCTCGTCCGAGTTTGCAACGCTCAGAAGATGCCCCACGGGAGACCAGCCGTATTCAAACAGCAGGTCAATTTCTTCCAGCGGCTCCATGAGAGCTTCCCACGACACTGCTTTACTGCTCTCTACGGAACCGAGGATTTCCCGGCAACGCTCGAGAAGCGAGTCAACTGCTGGCCGGATGTGCGATGGATGGATGCGATCATATGCAGGAAGCCCATGCCTGATCAGCAGAGGATTTTCAGTTTTCAGATCAATCATGATACGCCCGGATGGGTGTTAAAGAAATCTGGGAGCGGGGTCAGCCGCAACAGCCCGAGGAACACAAGTTGTATTCGGTTTGAATGCAGACACGAAGACTGTCAACCGGTGATGTCAACTGATTACGAAAAGCGGTTTCCGTATTCGCTCAACAATGCAGCCAGCAATCGAACCATTCGCCGCAGACAACGACAACGGAAGTGTCCTCAAAACTCAGCGATTGTCTGCTGAGTGGAATAACTTTGACGAAGATGTGAAGTGCCGCGGGCAAAAAAAGTGCGACCAGGAAAAAGGTGTTCTGAACCTGCAACAGAAATTCCAATCGCGATTGATGGAATCGAGGTGCATCGGTATAACGCCGCAACCTTTTCCGGGACCGCCGTCGTTCTGAGTGCCGTGAAGGCTCAATGAGACGTTCTGTCTTTTGCTTCACGGCGGCGTCCTGTATCTTAATCTCTGTATTTAAGACCCTTTCTCGTGTCAGGTCGCAGTACAGAGCCGTCCTTTTCAGAGGTACCTCTCAGTCATGCAGCTCCATCAGATTGAACTTCTCCCCGGCGAGTCAATTCGAGTTGGACATCTGATCGTGACTCTGGTTGCGGTTGAAGGAAATCACGCCGAACTGCATGTAGAAGATTCAGGCGATGACAATTCGTGGTGCGACCCGGAATGCCTGCTGGACTGCAGCAATGAAGAACCACTGCTTGTGTGACAGCATCTCCTCCAGATGTTGGGTTCTACAGCCCTGATGAGTCCCGTCGCAACGAAACTGGTTGCACAGTTCCGTCCGATTGCACAGCAAACACCGCATGGTCAGCGCCTCCAATCAGGATGTGCCCGGTGATTTCGTGCCTCGGAATGATGCAGACGACATATGTGTTTCGACCGTCCTGAACGTACGCGGGGACTCCGACACTTTGCGTTGACCGTCCCGGCATACGAACCTGCAGAGTTGTCGACCATTGCCCGGCTGGCAGTTCCACCCTTGTTACATCAATGCGATTTGGCAAGAGTTGCCACGAACGGGTGTCCGGCTTCTCCAGAGCTTCCCATGCAATTCCTGCAACGTTGATACCGATGTCCATCACCGAGTTTCTGTGAACATTCTGAGTTTCTTTCAGAACGTAAATCGCTGCCTTTTTCGTTACGCGGCGAACGATTGCGTCTGCAATCTCTCGATCCCGATTGGCTTCGTAGGATGCACGAACGACGTCATTCATGCTCACGATCGTTGTAAAATCCAGCGACGGCATATCAGGGACCGTCTGAGACTCCGATAATCCAATTCGACATGTGATTGCTCCAGAAGGAGCGCAGTCGGATCCCGAGACGGGCTCCGGACAAGCAATTTTTACCGAAGAAATCGTTGGCGGCAGAGTATGCTTTCCTGCAGCACTGATGATTCGATCGGCAATCAGCATGGCACCGGTTGTTGGCTCAGCAGACTCGGAGACCCATTTCGGAGCATGGCCTACAAGTGCGATAACATGCAACGTTCCGTGGCCGGGGCGACAACGGTTTCCAATGTCTCCGAATGATCGAGCGTCGAAATCCTTCTGAAACGACGTGTTCCAGAAGCGAACATCATCCAGTGCTTTTTCTGTTTCATCAGCCCTCGACGGGTACTCTGACTGCACTCCAGCGGACAGATACGCGCTGAATGCAAGCGGTTGATCAAGACTTGACGAACTGGTCAATGCCACAGAAGAAAGCCGCGCGTAGCCCACCGTGGAAACCTGACCTTCCTGAGTTGATTTCGTCGATGCATCCACAACGGCGGGATCGCTGTTTGCCTGCTTTCCCGACGCTGCAATGAGCTCACCTCTTCTTGACTCGGCGGCAGCAGAGGCCTGCAGCGAATAGGCAAAGGAATCGGTACCATCGCTGAGGAGACTGGTGAGCATCGCCAAATTCAGCAGCATCCGCTTTTCAAAATCGCGACCCGAGAACGCGATGGCTCTTGAATCGGTCATGATTGACTTCGCCTGCTCACCAACCGCTTTCTGCTCGAGGAACTCCAATTCGCGGCGTACTCGCCGAAATCGAGTCTCGGCCCGATGGACATCTCCACTTGCAAGGTCGAGAACAGCCCTGTCGAGTTCCAGAAGCTCCTTTTCAGACCGAGGATTTCTCTGAGACTTCTCGAATTCCACCTGCGAAAGATGGAGCTGCCCCGATTCAAAATGCGTGATGGCAGACTGATGGGATTTTTGCCACGTCCCGCATCCTGAAATACTCAGAGCCGCAACCGTAAGCAACACACGCCTGCTGCTCGAAACAAGTTGCTCCGACCCTATCACTCGCAGAGTTTTGCGGATCGAAACATGCATGTTGGATTCCAGCAACACCCTGCAAGGGCTTTTTCAGAGCGCGTCAATTCATGCCTGAGACATCAAACTTATTTTTAGTAATGCTTCAGCTTGCCAAAGATAGTTTTGTGATACCCCTTCCGCAGCTCAGCAGATTCCTTCAGCGATTCACCGGTGTGAATGTCGAGCAGTTCAAGACTCAGTGTGTAATTGCGCTGATAGTCACCGTTGCTCGTCGTCGTTCCGGAAATGATGGTTGCGAACAATAGGTAGTCAAACGGCTGATCCATTCGTTCCATTACTGCCTGAAACTCCCGCTGCGCTGCAGGACGAAGCAGATCACTCGGAGAACAATGACAGTCGGAAAGCCCTGCATCGACATATCGACGACTGATCAATTTGAATTGAGGATCCTGAGAGACCCGTTCGTCGATATGTTCATAGATCTGTTCTTTGAAGTCACCGACTTCCTCACTGCTGCGGTTTTCCACACCAACGAAGCAGACCTTCCGCACGAGGCTCCCTGTTCCGTCCACGGTCGCATGAGAGGCCTGCTGAATGGTTGCACAGGATCGCCCCAGAAGCTTTGCGACCGATTCATCAATCAGCGGCTTCCATGTCTCCGCTCCAGCCGTGTGGCTCCCCACCATATCTTTATCATCATGTTCCAGAATATGGGCATGCTGGCGGTTACGACAGCCCCCGGCAGACGCCAGCACGAGCGACGTAACAAGCAGAATATGCAACCACGATTGGCGGAACATGGCCAGAGGACTCCATTCCATTGGTATGCGAATTCGCCTTGATCGGAACATCTCCCGCCTCGCCACAGTTGTCTTGAGGCTGGCTCAGGCCGGCGGCGTCTTCAAACAAATCCAGTGACGTCCGCTCGATCGGAGCCTTTGCGATATTCCGAAAGTCTCTCGGGCAGCATACCCCGCACAATCGTTGCGGGATAGATCATCCGCACGCTTTACAGGGGCTCTTGGGCGTCCTCATAACCCACGAATCAGGGGGCATCCGCGGAGCCAGCCGATGGTCGTTTGCGACCGCAGAACATGCCGAAAGTGATGACGTAGTATCGACTCAAAACACCTCCGAGATGTCGTAAAAAAACTCGCCCCAAATATGGACGAGTTCGAGTAGCCCTTATCTTCAGGTGTGGAAACCAAAGAAAGCCACTTCCGCCTGAAAACGCTATCGCGACGACTTCGCTGACGTCGGAGTGTTCAACGTCATCTCCGCAAAAGGGAGTGCAATCTTCAGTTGAAACTCTCCATCCCCGCCAAGCTTCTGAGCCAGGACGGCAAGTTCTTCACTTCCCACAGCCCGGTAAGCTTCTACCAGTTCTCGCCACGCAAAGCGACGGATTGGGGCGGGCATCACTCTTGCCGCTTTTTCAAGGTGAGTAATCGCATCCCGAAAGCTCTTTGTCTGTTTCAAGGCAATTCCGTACATCAGTTGTACGGGCCCCTCCAGCGGACCTGCATCACCTATTTTCGCCAATTCTTCAACAGCCTTCTCCGGCATGCCCAAGTCCAAATATCCGTCTGCAGACAAGATCTTTCGGACAGTCTTTGGGGTCATTTGCATTCGCATCACGCTAACTCCCACAATAAATGAGACAGGCATTCAGCCTGATTGTTATCGAACTGATCCAACCAGTTCCGCAACTGCCGCGCCAAATCCCGGCATCTCTCTCCGATTTTCCATAACTCCAATGGCAGTAATTGTTTACAGTGAATCATTTTAGAATCTTTCCTTCACGTTGTCTGCCAAAAGTACAACGGAATCTCGCAAAGGGACGGTCAGATGCCTAAAAACCTCACAGTCGGAGCGGCCGAATGTTGAAAGGATTGCAAAGCCTTCCATGATTGTCGCGATTTTCGAACGGCCAAATCCACCAGACCGGGTGATCCGCGCCAGCAAGAACGGTGACCGTGTCGTAGAACAATTCTCGTCGGAACCGTTCTGACCGGACAGACATTCATTGGGATCCGCAGCATGCTCTGGGTTTTGGCCGTAGGGTTCATCGTCTCCGCCGGACTCTCCTGCGCGCTGACCCCCATCGTTCGAAAACTCGCTCCGGCGTTGGGACTGATTGATCTTCCCGGCGATCGCAAGGTCCATGTCCAACCAACTCCGAGGGGAGGTGGTATCGCCATTTTCCTCGGCTGGTTTCTGACGTGTGCGGCTGTGACGACCGGGGTCTTGGTGGGGGTCGGAGGGCCGGAATCACCTTTGTCATCATTGAAGTGGCCTCACACCGAGTCATCTCAGCGAGTGCTGCAGTTTTCCGCGATTGCCATCGGAGCGATGGTGCTTTTTTTGACAGGTCTTGCAGATGATCGATGGAGCCTCTCATGGAAATTTCGTCTGGGACTTCAGCTCAGTGTTGCGGTCGGAGTAGTCTTGTGCGGTGTTCGTGCCACCGTGTTTGTATCTCAGCCATGGGTCGGGTTTCTGGCAACGGTCCTCTGGATTCTTGTCCTGACCAATGCCATGAACTTTCTCGACAACATGGATGCGCTTTCTGCCGGAATCGGGTTGATTGCTTCGCTGGTGTTTGCGGCAATCCTTGTGCTTTTCGTCAGGGAGCCGACATACCACGTCGCATTGCCGTTGGTATTGCTCGCCGGATCATTGCTTGGATTTCTCGTCTGGAATCGGCCTCCGGCCAGCATCTTTATGGGTGACTGCGGAAGCAACCTCATTGGCTTTCTCCTCGCAACTCTGACCGTGACCGGCACCTTTTATGAGCGGTCGGGAAGTCGGCATGTGATTCTTGCTCCGCTCTGTGTGATGGCTGTTCCGCTGTATGATTTCAGCACCGTCATTTTTATACGGTTGATGCAGGGCCGAAGTCCTTTTCACGGTGACAAGAGCCACTTCTCACATCGGCTGGTGGAATTAGGTTTGCATCCCGTCTACGCCGTGATGACCATTCATCTCACAACCGTGATGACAGGATTGGGCGGTCTTCTGCTCTTCAAAGTCACGGACTGGACAGGAGCGTCGATCGTTGTCGCATTGATCTTTTGCATCCTCTCTGTCATTGCCATCCTTGAAACTGTCGGACGGAGATCCGTTTCCGGCATGCAGGAGACACTTGCTGAGGTTCGCTCACTGCATCTGCGTGAGTCTGGCTGTTCGACGGCGATCGCAGGAACGCCGTCAACAAAAACACACTCTGGCTGAAGAACCCCGGGAAGTTCTGAACATCATTTGCAGCGGCAGGAACATAGAATCCATATGTCACGAGGGAAACTCATCGTCGGACTTGCGATGTTCTCGGCGGGTTTTTTCTGGCCGACAGAAGACGCTGTCAGCGGCAGTGGTTTGCATCTGGTGATTCTGTGGCTGTTATTGACCGCCTGTCATGCACTGTTCGACTGGCGATCCGGATGCAAAGCAGGAAGTAGATTTCGGCCGGGACTCGCCGACGCCGGAGTCATTCTGCTTGTGGCAGGGCACGCCATATCGACACTGACCGTCTTCCATGACCAGGCAGATCGACGATCTGCTCTGAATCTGTCATTTGAATGGATCGGATTACTGATCCAGTGGTTCTGCATGCGGCACTGGGCATCGCGACAGAACTCATTGAGATCTCTCCTTTCCTCCCTCGTTTGTTGCCTGTCTCTTGGCCTTGCGGCCTATGGAATCTGGCAGTCTCTCGTCTTCTATCCGGAGCAATCGGAGTGGTATCGAAGCCGACGCGAGATACTCGACCGTGCTCAGGTTGAGAATCATGGAGAAATTGCTTCACTGGCTTCCGAAGCACTCCGTGATTTTCAAGCCCGCGGAATTCCTCTGGAGGGCTCGGGCCGGAAGCTCTGGGAAAACCGATTGCTCTCCAGCTCTGAACCCTTTGCGACGTTTTCTCTCGCAAACACGCTGGCTGGTGTGCTCGCAGTCGCTTTCGTGCTCATGATCGGCATGACCTTCACGAGACTCGGCACTGCAAACCCTCGCCGAATTCGCACCGTGATTCTGTTCGCGGCGACAGCGACGATCATGTGGTGTCTCGTCCTGACGAAAAGCCGTTCAGCGTGGGCAGGCGCAATCGTTGGCACTGTACTGATCATCCTTCAACACATGCGTTGGACTGGAAGTCGTCGTCTGGTCATGATCGGAATCGTGATTTTCGTCGCAGCCTGCCTGATTTTCGGTATCGCAGCGTTGGTTGGCGTGATCGACAAAGAAGTCATTCTAGAGTCCCCGCGGTCATTGCAGTTTCGATTCATGTACTGGACCGCGTCCATCAACATGCTGAAGAAATATCCAGTTTATGGCCCCGGACCTGGTCATTTCCGAAATGCGTATCTGCAGTTCCGCGCCGATGAATCCAGCGAAGAGATCCGAGATCCGCACAACTTGATCCTCGAGGCCTGGTCGTCAGGGGGATTGCTGGGCCTCGCAGGAATGACTATGCTGATGTGGTCGATGCTTCGGACTGTCTTTCATCCATCGCAGGCCACTCCACTTGTCAGCGAACACGAACCAGATCACACCGTCAGGACAAAGCGTCAGCCTGACGTGCAAATGGGGCATTCCCGCATTGTTGCTTCCGCTATTACAATCGGATTGCTGATTCATCTCACATGGGAGTGGATCACCGGCGCATCGGCTGAGCCGGACGATCTTCCAGTGCTGCTGCTCCTCGTCGGTATCCCCTTCACCTCAATTCTTTACGTAAGGAGCTCGATCGCTTTCACGACGTCCGCAGGGATCGCCATCATGATCCATCTGCTGGCGGCGGGAGGTTTCGGTATGCCAGCGGTCATGTCCCTTTTGCTTGCCCTGATTGCCGTATCTGTCACAGACGATTGCGAAGAATTGTCGAGCGCATTTGGGGTCAGCGGACAGACAGATCGATTGCTGGCCGCAAAGAGACTGGTGCAACATCCTCTGTTCATGGCAACAAGTGTTGCGGCAACCGCTATCCTGATAACTTACTGGGGGTTGGTCCCGGTTCTTGCATGCCGACAGGGCATCATGTTCGGCGAGGTCGCGTTTCAACAACGAGATTTTGGAAGAGCAAGAGAAGAGTTTCTGAAGGCTGCCGCGGCCGACCCGTATTCCGTCATTCCTCGCCAACGCCTTGCTGAACTTGCATCATACAGACTGGAGGAACTCCGAAAGACAATCGCACCAGCTGGCACTTCAAATCTCGTGTCAGACATCGATGCGGACAGCGAACGGACTCGCTTACAGGACCAGTTGCGTCGGCGGCAGAATGAATTCCTCGATCCATTGCAGGATTTCGTGCGGGCCGATCGACGCAGCGCTTACGCGATTCGACGACAGGCTCTGGGGTTGGCTCCTTTGGCCGAAATGCTTCACGATGAAGATCTCTTTCGTCAAGCCATCACACTCCAAAGACGGGCGACCGAGCTCTATCCATCGTCTCTGGAGTCATGGATCGAACTGGTCAGTATTGGTCAGCGATTTGAGTCGACTTTTCCAGACCGTGAGATGTCCATGGAAGAGTTGATTCACGCCGGGGCAGAACGAGCATTGTTTCTCGATGCCGTGAACCATTCATGGGGACACTCTGATCGCTTTCTCGACGAAGACACCGTCAACCAGCTAAAATCGGCAGCAGGAAAGTCCAGCGGCAGTGATTAGTTCGATGGATTGGCAACAATCCCGGCAGAGCGCCCGAAACTGTGTTGAGATAATGGAATTGGACGCTGCACATCAATAATTTGAATAATCATCTTGAGTCTTTCTCTAAAAACACCGACTTTGACCGCCGATCCGACAGATCCGCGCCCTCGGGAGTCTTTCGATGTATAAGTCACTTTTTGCCTTCATACTGATTTGCGCTGCCGGAGCAGGAGCCTACTACCTGCTGGGCACCATGGACTCTTCTGACAGTCCAGTGAACGAACGGCTTTCTCAGTCGCCACCAGTCAGCGGCGAAGTAAGCACCAGCATTAATACTCCCCCAAAGCAGGAGAAAATACCCCGACCGAAAGTCGCGCAGAATGGACCTTTCCCGAGGGTCGTTATTGGAGAGACGGTTTATCCTTTCGGACGCATGGAAATCGGACAGACGAATGAGCATATTTTTGAACTTCGGAATGAAGGCGATGCAGATCTGGAACTGTCCGCTGGAGAAACAACCTGCAAATGCACCACATTCGGCTTCGGTGCCGATCCCAAAACGTCATCACGAAGAGCTGTTGTCAAGCCCGGTGAAAAGGTTCAGGTTGTTATCGGATGGAAATCTGGTGATGCCCCGAATCGCTCATTTCGCCATGGGGGCAGTGTCTTCACCAACGATCCGATGAATACAGAGATCAACTATGCAGTCGAAGGATCGATTGAGGTTTCATTTGAACTTCTGCCACAAACGTGGGCGGTCGGTAATATGTTTGCTGGTCAGCCGGCCACATTCCGTGGCTCCATCGCTTCGAAAGTCCATTCCGAATTTGAAATTGAATCTGCCACCAGCACATCAGGAAAAGTCAGCGTCACGTGGGACAAAATGTCTCTCGACATGCTGGCTCAGGATACATTTATGTCCGGCTGGACTTTCAACACGGAAATCTCGTCTGATATTCCAGTCGGAATCTTCGAGGATACAATTGAGATTCGAATCAAAGGACGACCCGATCCACTAAAGGTCCCACTGACGGCCCGAAAACACGGTCTGATTCGTCTGCAGCAGATGTCAGGAACCGTCTACGATGCCGACAAAGCTTTGCTGCAGCTGGGCAGCTTTTCCCCGAGGGACGGACGTGAGGCAAAACTCTTGCTGATCGTTGACCAGAAAGACATGGCCGAACCATTTCAGCTTAAAGAGAAGGAGGCCGATCCCTCCTTTGTCACGGCCACTCTCGAACCCCTCGGTCAACCAACCGGAACGGTTCATCGTTATATCCTGAAGGTCACCGTACCCCCGGGACGGCCACAGGCTCACAAGACTCTCACAAATCCTGGCTATATTGACATCGCGACCAACCATCCATCAGGCGAAGCGATCAAAATGGCATTGGTGCTGTATTCCCGCTGACCCCATGGACCCTCTTGTCCGCGGATAGAGGTGTCGTCGCAAACAGATGGCGGATTCCGTCAGACGTGAGCATCACGTCGCATATTTCGCATACGACAACTTTGAAGTGAATCCTTCAGTACAGGCCGAGCGGTCACGGAGAATTCAGGGGATCTCGATTGAACGGCTCACTACTCGTTGCGTCTGGATCCTTCGCAGGAGGTACGCCACCATCTTCGTCACCGCTGAAGAAACGGGGATCCTTTGACGAAGAATCCGACTTAAAGTCATCACTCGGATTGCTGTCGTATGTGGAGCCAGGCACATAGGGCGGAGCATTTGATTGAGGCACAACCATCGTGCCAGGCTGGGCGTAGCCACCGGACGGGTACATCGGTTGACCATAGCCAGGCTGGTACATAGGCTGATGCATACAGCCTGAACTCAGGACCAGCAGCAGCAAAGCGAGTTGCGACGGTAACCTCAACATCCTGTCGGCTCCTGCATCAATCCCGGCACCGGCCGCAGCACAGCCTGCGAAGAGCCGAAGTAACAAGGATCGCTCTGCCTGCGCCAATCCGTGGCGTCAGGCTGCGGGCATACCACCGGCAACACCCGCAATTTTTGCAGACTCTAAGCGTAAAGCTGCAGAAATCGCCGGAGGTGTAATTCATTCCGAACACCGTGTCCAGAGGGATTTACACGCGTTGGAAAACCCGCAGCCAACAACAAGTGCATCGGCGTCTCGCGGCGACAGACGGGGCTTCCGCTCCTTCGAACGAATTGCAATCCGCGGGGAAGAACTTCTGGCATTTGTCCCCGTTTTCCTGCCCGGTTAGCATGCCAGTCTGCCTGCTTCCCTTCACCGAATGAGAACCATCATGTCCATCGATCCTGCCAGACTGCATGTACTTGCGATTCACGCTCACCCGGATGATATCGAGTTCCAATGTGCAGGAACTCTGCTCCGCCTTCGCAGACTGGGCTGCCGAATTTCTATCGCGACCATGACGCCTGGAGACTGTGGAAGTGCCGAGCATACGAGCGATGAGATCGCTGAGATCCGTCGCAACGAAGCAAAAGCGGCTGCCAGGATTCTGGATGCGGAATGCTCGTGTCTGGAGTTTCGCGATCTCTCGATCACGTTCGACAACGACAGCCGACGCCGTGTCACCGAGTTCCTTCGTCGCACCGCCCCGGACATCATCCTGACCGCGCCGCCGGTGGACTACATGCACGACCATGAAATCACCAGCGCGCTGATTCGAGATGCCTGCTTCAACTCCTCTGTTCCGAACTATCGAACCTGCCAGTGGGATCCGGCGCCCGCTTCGAAGAAGATTCCATGGTTGTACTTTGTCGATCCCGTGGAAGGCACCGACCATTTCGGGAATCGTCAGCCCAGCGACTTCATCGTCGACATCTCCGGACAGTTCGAAACCAAACTCGAATCCTTAGCCTGTCACGCAAGTCAACGTGAATGGCTGCGACGACAACATGGCATGGACGAATACACCGAAGCCTGCCGCCGCTGGAGCAGTCGGCGAGGTAACGAGATTAACGTCCGGTACGGCGAAGGTTTTCGTCAATACAAAGGCCATCCACATCCCACCAGTAACATCCTGCTGGAACTTCTCAGCAATTGACTCCGCGCTCGCAGGCTGCCGTCACGGATCTCGGTCCGGCCTGCGTTCGATGATTCATGTTGACGGTGCCTAATGACGATCAGCAACGACGTCCGCACCGAAGTTCTGATTCCTGATGCGATTGTCTCGGTACCGTAATACAACGC
>JBKDRW010000099.1:0-7852 GCA_046341255.1 Planctomycetota bacterium | reverse complement strand
CTCCTGAACAGGCTTTACAACGACCAGACTCAGCGCGGGCTGCTGATTACGCACAATCTGAAGGATGCTCAGCAGCAGGTTGTGAGGATTCGTTCGAAGGCGATGCAGTTTTTTCTCGATGTAGCGGACTGGGCGGCGCGTTTCTGCAGACAGAACGGACGATTGACGGGGCCGATTGAGATTGAAAATCGCGTCAGTTCGGAACTGACCCAACTGGCGATGATGCTCGGCGAGTGTGCCGCTGCGGCGAAAAATGATTCGGATCAGGTGGAGCTTCAGTCCGCTGCGGATCGGTGCAGGATTCTGGGGGATGATCTCATCGCGTGGACACGTCAGACACTGCCGAGTTCGGTCTATTGGATTGAACGGACCGGCACGCAGCGTCAACGTCTGTCACTCATGAGCGCGCCGATTGAGGTTGGTCCGATCCTGCGGGAATATCTGTACAACGCAGTGCCATCGGTGATCATGGCCAGCGCGACACTGGCCACAGGTGCGAAGGATTTTGGTTTTTTTCGATCTCGCATCGGCCTGACAAGCGGTGGAGAAACTCGTCAGGGCAGTCCGTTCAACTACGAACAGCAGGCTCGCCTCATTCTGTCCACCGGGATGGCCGATCCATCTGCAGATGCCAGACGTTTTGAGATGCAGTGCGTCGAGCGCATCAAGAGGCATCTGCTGGAAACCAGCGGCCGTGCCTTTGTGCTGTTTACAAGTTATTCCATGATGCAGTTTGTGGCTGAGCGACTGACCGGATGGCTCGCTCAGAACGACTTGTCGTTGTACTGCCAGGGAAAAGGGCTGCCTCGCTCGGCGATGCTGGAAAAATTTCGTAACGATGAGCGAGCGGTGCTGTTCGGTACAGACAGTTTCTGGCAGGGGGTCAATGTTCCCGGTGATGCGCTTCAGAACGTGATTATCCCCCGACTGCCGTTCAGTGTCCCCGACCATCCGCTGCTGGAAGCTCGTCTGGAAGTCATCAAGGCTCGGGGTGGCAATCCGTTTCGGGAATATCAGACACCTGAAGCCATTATCAAACTCAAGCAGGGTTTTGGTCGCCTGATTCGGCATCGCAGTGATACCGGTCGGGTCGTGATTCTTGATCCGCGAGTGCTCACAAAGCCGTATGGCCGATTATTTATTGAGAGCCTGCCCAAGTGTCGTCTTGAAGTTGACAATGGTGAAAGCATCGAACCGCTTGAGACTGAGTCTGATGAATGAGCATGTCCGCAGGAGCAGTGAACGCGGGACCGTTCTTTGACGGGCCGGCTTTGCAGGGCGAATCCGGTGTGCGTTGTCTGATTTCGAAGGACGCGATCAACAGCGGATTTGAATGTGTCGGAACCTGTGCTGTGCGGTTCGGATAGGTTCTGCGCTGATCATAGCGGCGTCAGCTTCGTCCGCAGCAACTCTCGCAGCATTTCATGGTCTTCCGGGTCCGGGATCTCGGCCGCGATATTCAATGCCAGAGCACGCAGCGACGCAGGCAGTTTGACCAGGTCCTTGAGGGTCGCCACTACCTGATGATTCCCCGCTCGAGCCATGATGTCTTCCAGATCGTTGTCTGTGAAGTGGTGGTGATCCGGAAACCATATGCGATCGGCAATGTGTAATCCTGCATTTCGACAGGTCGCCTCGAATGCCACTGGATTGCCGATGCCGCTGATCAGCAGAACCGGGTGCGACGTCATGGCTGCGAGCGATGTTCGATGACCACTGGCATCCACCAGATCAATGGGTCGAAAGATCAGTTCTATGATGTTCCTGCTGAGCCTCGGGGCAACGGTCTGAATTCGATGTCTGATCAAGGCAAGCTCAGCAGAAGTGACCATATCAGAACGCGTGATCAAGACGACATCCGCTCGCTGGATCGCAGAGAGCGGCTCTCGCAGGAAGCCTCGAGGCAGAAGTCGGTCGAATCCGAACGGATTGGTGGCATCAATCAGCAGAACATTCAGGTCGCGATGCAGTTGACGGTGCTGAAAGCCATCATCCATGACAATGGCATCAGGCGACTCTGTCCCAGCCAGCAGTGATTGAGCGGCAAGCCATCGTGAGGGATTCTGTGCGTGCGGTACTCCCGGGCACAGCTTTTCAAGGACCCGCTTTTCATCATTACCTGATTCATCAACCGCACGGTAGCCACGGCTGATGATTCCCGGACGGGCGTTCATCATCTGGAGTTGGTGCACGAACCACGCGACAACGGGCGTTTTTCCCGTTCCGCCTGCTGTGACATTGCCTACGCTGATGACGGGAACAGGAATTCGACGGATCGCTTGAATTCCCAAATCAAACATGGCGTTCCGGCAACAGATGCCGAAACGGTACCCGATCGAGAGGATCGACAATCCGCCGCGCGCAGCGGATGCCGCCACGCCGGACTTATGTCCGCTGATCAACTGCCGAAATTGTTGTTCATTGAAAGACACGGACCAGTCCGACTTGTCCGGTTGCCACAGAGCTGTCGAAGACTAGGATAACCGATACTGAGGGAGCTTCAGCGTCTGAACATGGCGGTCACTCGGATCTTCGACGGATCGGAACGTATGTGTATCATAACGGTTGATCGCTGAGATCTGCGAGTGACAGTCTCCGAACGAGAATTCCCGGCTCCGGTTGCATCAATTCGTGATCTTTCAGACGGAATCGAATCGCTTTTGTCGACAATTGGCCCAACATTGCTGTCCGCTCGCGAAGGGCATCAGTTCCCGGCATTTGACCTGCGCGATGTGCAACTTCGATATGCGGCGGCAACTGCTCCGGTGATCAGCGGAGTCACAGCATCCTTTTTGTCCGGAGATTTTGTGTCGATTGTGGGGCCTTCCGGGTGCGGTAAGTCCACGTTCCTCAGGATGCTGGCTGGTCTGCTGGTTCCGACCTCGGGAGCAATCGTTCGCGGATTTGACTCCGACGCGGGGCGGATTGGATTTGTGTTTCAGCATCCCACGCTGCTCCCATGGCGAACGGCAATTGAGAATCTGCAACTGCCGCTCGAACTTGGCTTGCGTCCGAGCCAGCGAAGACTCACGTACGATGAATCTCTTGGTCTGCTCAATCAGGTGGGTTTAAAACAATCTGATGTCGGCAAACGCCCGAGTGAACTGTCGGGCGGAATGCAGATGCGGCTCTCCCTTGCTCGCGCTCTGGCAACTCGGCCTGAGGTGCTGCTTCTGGATGAGCCCTTTGCGGCAGTGGATGATCTGCTTCGGATGAAACTTCAGGATGATGTCAGGCGAATTCATGAAGACCGCCGCCTGACGACCATTCTTGTGACTCACAATCTGCATGAAGCCATTTACCTGAGCGATCGGGTGCTCGTGATGAGTTCCGCACCGTCATGCGTTTCTGGTGATCTGCGTGTGGTACCGTCCGGAGAGTCTCGTCGCTCTCCCGAGTTTCGTGAATCAGAGGTGTTTCAGGCTGCTGTGCAGAAGGTCAGTCGGCTGCTGTTTGCACCAATCGGACCGCGAACAAATAACCGACAGCATCAGACGGAGCCTGCGGAATGAGCCAGTCTGACTCTGCTGTAATCAGCCCGCGGTCACTGCGGGGGCTGCTGCTTCCTGTTTTAGTTTTCGTCGCGGTGATCATCATCTGGCAGACCGTTGTGGTGGTCTGGAAGATTCATCCGATTCTGCTGCCGAGTCCCATTCTCTGTCGCCTTGACGCAGGCCGATGGTCGCCTCAATTGGCAGAGATCACCAGAGATCTGCCCTTGAACTCGGTTCTTTCTGCTGGCTGGAAGATTCGATCAGATCTGATGCTCGGATGCGGTCGTACGGCGGCTGCGGCGGGTGCTGGTCTCGCGATGAGCACTCTTGCCGGTATTCTGCTGGCGTTTCTGTTTTCCCAGTCGGCCATCATTCGACGGGCTCTGTATCCTTACGCTGTGCTGCTGCAGACGATTCCGATCATCGCCATCGCTCCGATTGTCATCGTCGCATTTGGTCGAGGTTTCTTCAGCGTTTCACTGGTGGCGGCGGTGATCAGTCTGTTTCCGATTGTCACGAGTACCACGACAGGACTTCTTCAGATCGATCCGAACCTTCTCGATCTCTTTCGGCTGAGCGGCGCGACGCGGCTTCAGACTCTGTTCAAGCTGAGAGTGCCATCGTCGTTGCCATATCTGATTTCCGGAATTCGAATTGCCTCCGGATCCGCGATTGTCGGTGCGATTGTTGGCGAGTTTTTTGTCGGGTCATCTCAGCCCGGGCTTGGTGCGATGATCCAGATGAAGGCAAATTCCGCTCTGGATATGTCCGAGCTGTATGCCACAGTGCTGACGTCGACGATGCTCGGAACCGTCAGTTTTGGTGCTGTGACCCTGACCGGTGAAAATGTACTTCGTCGCTGGTTTGGCATGAGTCTCAGCGGCCAGCACTGAACAGAATCGCTGGTGACGACATCAATGACCGGGCAGCAGCGGGCCGATGTCCTGCACCGTCATATTGCCTCGTGGCCAGCTCAGGACAAAACGAGTGCCTTGTCCGGGGCCGCCTTCTACTCGGATCCGCCCGCCATGCTCGCGAAGAATCTTACGGCTCACCGGCAGTCCGATGCCGGTGCCGCGGGCGCCTTTTGACGATTCAAACACATTGAAGATCGAGGCTCGCTGGTCTTCAGGAATACCGGGCCCGTTGTCGCTGACGGCAACCAGCAGCATATCGGCCGTTCGATCATAACCGGTTTGAAGCACCACAGCGCCGCGTTCCATTCGTTCGACCGCATCAATCGCGTTGGAGACAATGTTCAGGACAGCCCGGTGAATGCCTTCCGCATCAAACATGGCGGTCGGGATGTCGTCTCCTGGTCGATATTCAAATGTCACACCGCATTCGGATGCTCGGGAAGCTGCGAGTTCAGCGACCTCACTGACAACCTTGTTCAGCTCCGCGACACGAAGAACGGGAACACGGTCCTTGCTGAAATTCAGCATGTCCATGACCATGTCGTAAATGCGAGTCTGATTGCGTTCCACAATGCCCCAGCCCTGTCGAATCATGTCCTGATTCTGCGAATCAAGACCGGAGCGAATCAGATAACTACCTCCACGAATTCCCTGCAGAATGTTCTTCACGTGGTGGCTGAGCACTGTGATCGTCTGGCCCATAGCGGTGAATCGCTCCGCCTTCAGCATCGCGTCCTGCAACTGCCGGGATTCAATGGCCAGCGCGGCCTGGCGGGCAACCGTAATGACTGTCTTCAGATGTTCATCATCCAGACGAGTTCGAACAGGATTTGAAGACGTTGGATCCAGTGGTGTGGTGGTGTCCAGATAAAAAACGCCCAGGAGATCCGATCGTCCACGCATCGGCGCGCAGATTGCCTCACGAGTTCCTGACGTCATGATGCTCTGACCGGTCTGGAATCGATCGTCAAGGCTTGCGTCCGTTGTACGCACTGCCATTCCGTGACGCAGCACGTAATCGGTGATGGATCTGGATACCATCATCTGCGGCGCATCACCTGCTGAAAGACCGCGGCGTGAGAATGCAATTGCGGTCAGATCAACTCCGACAGGATCCTTCAGCAGCACGCAGCCTCGATCTGCGCAGACAGCGCTCATCGTGAGATCAAGGATTCGCTGCATCAAAGTCTCGAGTGTGTGCACGGGTGTCACCAGTTCTTCCGCGACGTGGAAGAACAGATCAAAGCCCGGCTTCTGAGTTGCAGCGATCAATCCGGAGACGCCCTGCGGTGAATCAAGCCCGACGGCTTGTGCCACGGCCAGTTCGTCAAATGATCGCGAATCCTCAACGAATCGAATCTGCTCTGCATTCGAAACCGGAGGCTGCTCTGCATCGGCCAGCTGAAAGGCAAGGACCGTAGAGCCCAGCTGAATATGATCGCCGTTGCAGAGAACTCGCTCGGTGACGCTGCGGCCGTTGATTCGCGTCCCATTCGCGCTGTTGAGGTCTTTCAGAACAAAGTCTTTGCCATCATGCGAGATCCTCGCATGCTGTCTCGAAACTTCGCTGTCATCCAGTCGGATTCGGCAACCCACACTTCGTCCGATCACCGCCTCATGCGCGGAATCGATCTCAAACCGACTGCCGCGATTTGTGCCGTTGATGATGAGAAGTGATGCCTGAAACACGGGTCAGTCCAGAACGACACGGTTGCAGCACTCTGTGATCCGAATGGGAAAACAGAGTTGCGATAGACAAAAGAGCTCCGCAGTGATCCTGAGCAGACCGGATTCCGCAGAAACTTCAGGAAGGAAAGTGTGGAGGTGAGATGTCGAGCATGTCGACAGCAAAACCAGGGAAGGATCTTCATTTCAGTCGATTCTCAGTGAACACTCAAGGCAACCCGCATTTTGTCTTGAATCTGACGCTGATCTTCCAGCCGCGGTCCAGGGACGATGGATTGTGTGATATTGCCTCGTTTGATGTGACGGCCGAAAAATGTGCCGCCTGACCACGGCTGGTGTCGATCTGCACGGCGGCTTAAAAGATCTTGCAGGATCAGACCGCCACCTCATGTTTTGCGGTCTGAAAACGTCCGGCAGTCAATGGTCAGGCGTGCATGTTTCTCTGCCCGAAGATGATGGCGATGGGCACGTGATTGCAGATGGACCCCGCGCCGAAACGCACTGAGCGAGTTCACGATGATTGCCGTTCGCGACGCGGAACATGCATCGTTGTGTGAAACCAGCTGTCATACCCTGAGACACACGGAGCCCGAGATTTTTCCTGTCGGATGCCGGTTTGTCTTCCTCCGAAAACAGGCGACGGTTCGAAACAATCTCCGATCGGCTCAATTTCCGCGACGCTGTCGGACAGATGACTGAGGATTATGGTCCTGAAAACATCTCGCTGTGTCGCGTCGCATGTCGTCAGCACGACAGTCTTTCACCGTGTCGAGTGGGACTCCGAGTTACGCTTTCGCTTCTCCTCGACTGAGTAGAATCCCCGGCTTCCGCGGAATATGCTGGCAAGGTTGAATGCGTTGTGCGTCGTTTGACAGTTCTGAAGCACCCTCCCGCCTCGACATTCCCATATCCGAAGGACCTGCCATGTCTGGACTTCGACTCGCTGCCGTTGCGTTGATCTGCCTCCTGACACATGCCCTGCCCGCCGATGAGCCCGCTCAGGTGGCACTGGACAAGACCGCGAAGGGCAACAGCCTCGCGTATCTCGATGAATGCAATCCCTGGTATCCGCACAAGGATTTCCCGAAGCTTATGACGCCGCAATGGGTCGGAGAAGAAGGCGTCGAAGCGGTTATTGTGCTGGCCATCGACGATATGCGAGATCCGGCGAAGTATGAACAGTACCTGCGGCCGATTCTGAATCGACTCAAGCAAATCGACGGCCGTGCTCCGGTGAGCATCATGACGAATGAAGTGAAGCCGGATGATGCTCAGTTACAGAGCTGGCTTGGGGAAGGCTTGAGCATTGAATGTCACACGATCGATCATCCGTGTCCGATTTTGCAGGGTGGCGATCTTCCGAAAGCCAAGTCGACGTATGATCGTTGCGTCGATCTGATGGGAATGATCCCCGGCAACAAGCCTGTGGCGTTTCGCACGCCGTGTTGCGATTCGTTGAACACTGTCAGCCCACGGTTCTTCTCCGAGATCTTCAGCAAGACCACGGAGAAGGGCAACTTTCTGCAAATTGATTCGTCCGTCTTTACGTTCTTCACCTCTGAAGATGAATCGCTGCCCAAAGAACTGGTGCTCGACGCCAACGGCCAGGAGCGGTTCTGGAAGTACCTGCCCAGGAACAACAAATACGGCGGGAATACACACGATCATTTTGTGAACTACATCAAGAATTATCCGTATCCCTATGTGATCAAGAACTCATGCTGGGAAATCCCATGCCTCGCTCCCAGCGACTGG
>JBKDRW010000098.1:0-6017 GCA_046341255.1 Planctomycetota bacterium | reverse complement strand
CACCAGAATACGGCACTCTCTTGACGAGCTTTCAAAATGACGACGGCAACGATTGCATCCACTCAGAAAACTCAGACACAGGAACAGCTTGTCGATGAAAAAATCGTCAAGTGGTATTTTCTGGCCGCCTTGCTCTTTCTGACCACGTCGATGCTGGCGGGACTGCTGGTTTCACTCCAGCTGATTCGACACAACCCGCTGAACGGCATTGAGCTTTTCTCCATCGGCCGCTGGCGAATGATTCATACCAACGCCGTGGCTTACGGTTTTCTTGCCAATGGATTTCTCGGCTGCCTTCACTGGGCCATCCCTCGACTGACTCTGCAGCCTGTTCTCGACAGGCGACTGTCGTGGTTCATTTTTGCGGCGTGGCAGTTTGTCGTCGGGGCAACAGCGATTGGCATTCTTTTCGGAGAAGCTCAGGCTCTCGAGTGGGGCGAGACTCCCGTCTGGATTGATCCGCTGGCACAGGTCGGGCTGCTGCTGGTGGCGATCAATTTCATGACGCCGATTGCCCGCATGAAGGGGCCGATGTACGTGACGCTGTGGTATTTTCTTGCCGCCTTCATCTGGACATTTCTGACGTATGCGATGGGCAATTTTATTCCACAGTATTTCGTGTCGGGAACGAGTGCCGGGGCCGTTGGCGGACTGTTCATTCATGACCTTGTTGGTCTGTTCGTAACACCACTGGGCTGGGGGCTGATGTACTATTTTGTTCCGATTCTGATCAAGAAGCCGATCTGGAGCCACGGATTGTCGCTCGTCGGATTCTGGGGACTTGCATTCTTCTATCCGCTGCAGGGGATTCACCATTTCCTGTACACGCCGATCCCGATGTTTCTTCAGTATGGTGCTGTGGTCTCCACCATTGCAGTCGAGCTTGTGGTAACGACCGTTATTATCAATTTCTTCGGGTCGATCTGGGGCAACTGGAGTGTTGTGAAGACAAATCTGCCTGTGCGATACTTCTACACGGGGATGGTTTTCTACTTCCTGACCTGTCTTCAGTGTTCCTTTCAGGTCACGCTGACTTTTCAGAAGATCATTCACTTCAGCGACTGGGTTGTCGGTCATGCTCATATGGTGATGTTCGGCGTCTTCTCCATGTGGATTATGGGAATGATGACCTACCTGTTCCCGCGACTGCTCAGACGCGAATGGGCCAGCCAGAACCTCGTGGAGTGGCATTACTGGCTTTCCACCATTGGTCTTGCGGTGATGGCGGCTGACCTGATTCTGCTTGGAGTTTTCCAGGGGTGGTCATGGGCGGCTCTTGAACCGTGGGATGCGTCAACAGATTTTTCACATCCGTTCTGGGCCCTCAGAAGTATCGCGGGGCTGGCCATGTTCGCCGGGTTGATCGCGTTGCTCATGAATATCTGGCGAACAATGAGGCGTGCTCCAGCGTCCTCCGTCACGGCTTCGACTGCCGCATGATCGTATGGATTGCGATGTGAACTCCGGAAGTCGTGGACCCGGACAGGAAATGTCTCTCGTGGTTCAGGTGCATGGGCACGCCGAAACAATAACACTCTGTAAGTGGTAACGAATCATGTTTGAAAGCAAGTCAGGGATTTTCTACCTCGCGGGTGTGGGCTTTTTTGTTCTTGCATTTGTTTCAAATGCTCTGGTTCCATGGCTGATGTATGCAGATATTCCGGAAAAGACCGTTGAACAACTGATTAATCCGAATCTTCGATATCAGTTCGAGGATCTTGCCCGACGCTATCCCGAATCATTTGAAGCCAGTTATGGAAAGCCACCCGGAGGCGAGGCTCAACATGACGCCTGGTGGAATAAAACAGTTGCTGATGCGCTTCGAGCCGGGCATAAGATTTATGTTGGAGAAGGCTGCTGGCATTGTCACAGTCAGTTCGTCCGTCCTGTATCAAATGAGGAGCAGCGATTCGGGCCAGTTGCTCGTTCGGTCGAGTACCAGAATGAACTCAATCGTCCGGTCTTGTTCGGGACCCGTCGAGTCGGGCCGGATCTGAGTCGAGAAGGTGGACGCCGTTCGAATGATTGGCATGCCGTTCATTTCTTTCAGCCCGAAAGCCTGTCTCAGAACTCGCCGATGCCCTCATATCCATGGTTCTTTGATGGATCGCCCGACAAGCCGAATGCTCGCGGGCTCGCGATTATGACATATGTCCAGTGGCTGGGGTCATGGCAGGAAAGCTATCCGTATTATGAAGTCTACGTGGAGTCGGCCTTGCCAGCAGATGAACCTGCGGAAGCAGCCGACGGTAATGCCGCTGTCGACGAGACTGAAATGGCCGCGGATTCTGTTCAGGCTGACAGCTCCGGGAACGAGGCTTCAGAGAAGTCGACCGAGAAGTCATCATCCATTTGATGGCGCTGAAAGCGGGAGTTCATGGCGCCTGCAGGACGAAGAGTGAGATCCGGCGTCAGTAACAAGCCTGCCTGACTCGTACAGAAGTGTGATAAACCGTGATACGACACTCGGACATGAAGTTGGGCGGGTTCAGGAAGTTTGATGGATTTTTGATGGGGTGGACAATGAATCGGTCGACAGCCTGGACAATAACGATCGGATTTGGCGTGCTGGTTCTGATTCCCAGCATGCTTGGCTTCATGATGAAGTTCGGAGAGCTTGTTGAACTGACAAAGGGTGTCAGTGACGGAGGTGGATTCGCGATTACGCCTGTGGTGAATTATCTGCTGGCCAGTCTGGGTTTTTTCTGTCTGCTGGTGTGGGCCGGTCTCAATGGCATGTTCCGAGACCTTGAAAAGCCAAAGTATCTGATGCTTGAAAACGAACAGGAGCTGGATGCCAATGTCTGATGCGACCACATCCAATGTGCCGGACCAGCCGACGCCGGAACAAGAACATGTTTATCATTATTATCGTGGTAACGATATTCCGTGGTATGTCCGTGCAATCTGGCTGGGGTTCTGGATCGGAACCGTCTACTACATCATTCGTTACTTCTTCCCGGCAATGCAGATTGAGCTCGTTCTTCCTCCGTGATAAGGCGCTCGTTGTCTCGGAGTGGTGCATGTCAGGCTTGACTGGCTGGCAGCAGTTGGCACGTTCCGGCACACGCGATCACGTTCAGGATTATCCGTCATGGCAGCTACGTCGAAATCAGCTGACGTAAGACACATAGACAGAGTCAAGGGCTCTGAAACAGTGGTCTGCTGCACGTGGTGTGGGTTGCCGGTGGCTGGTGCGACCGGTTCTTCGACAACTGCATCGAGGTCAGCGATTGCAGAGGCTTCAAGGAACGCAATTGAGACTGTGTATTGCTGTTTCGGTTGCCGGATGGCTCATGCGGTCACCGAAGAAAAGGGTCAGGCCGGCGCGGTGCGATGGGCCATCGTTCGTCTTGGGCTCGCGATCTTTTTTTGTATGAACCTGATGGCGTTCACGATGACGATGTGGTCACTGGACGTTTATGACGTTCAGCGAGATACCTTTCAGACACAGTTGTTTGAGGTCTTTCGCTGGCTCAGCATGATCTTCAGTCTTCCCGTGTTGCTGCTGCTCGGTGTGCCGTTGCTTCAGAACGCGATCCTCAGCTGGCGGCAGCGAATCTTCTCGACAGACCTTCTGATCGCGACTGGCGTCGTTGCTGCATATCTCGTCTCCGTGATGAATGTGTTTCGAGGTGAAGAGGCCATTTATTTTGAAGTCGGAGCGACGGTTCTCGTGATGGTCACGCTCGGACGATGGTTCGAAGCAACGGGAAAGCAGAAGGCGACTGAATCTCTGGATCAGCTGGCTGCTTTGCTGCCGTTGCATGCAACTCGGATCAAGGAAAATGGTCATGAAGAGGTGGCTTGCGATGAGATCCTTGAAGGCGATCAGCTGCAGATCCGACCTGGTGAACGATTTCCGACGGACGCCGTGCTGATGCACGGGGAGACCACCGTTGATGAGCAGGTCTTTACCGGTGAGAGTATGCCGGTGGCGAAGAAGGCGGGTGATCGTATCCTGGGAGGTACGGTCAATCTGGAGGGACTTGCTGTTGTTTGTGCAATCGCTCCATTTCGAGGCGGCTCATTTGGACGACTTCTGCGGCTGCTTCAAAGTGCGCGACTTTCTCGCGGCCATTATCACCGTCTGGCCGATCGAATCTCCGCCTGGGTTTTTCCGGTCATGACCAGTGTGGCAATATTGACTCTGATCGTGCATTGGCATCGAGGAGTTGGTATTGCGATCCAGAATTCACTCAGTGTCCTGCTCATCGCGTGCCCCTGCGCACTGGGGCTGGCGACGCCGCTGGCAGTCTGGACAGCCCTCAGCACTGCCGCAAGGCATCAAGTCTTGTTTCGAAGCGGCGAATCGATTGAACGATTGGCGACCGTTCGAGCCATCTGCTTCGACAAGACCGGAACACTGACAACCGGCAGTCCCAGGGTGAATCATCTGTGCATGCTTGATGATCAGGATTCAAAACATCTTCTGCCACTCTGTTTGGAACTGGCATCCACATCGACGCATCCGTTTTCACAGGCCATCGCACGATTTTGCGAGCGATCGGTTGGTGCCACAGAACAGACTTCGGCAATGTCCGTCTTTGCCTGCGTTCGATCGGTGCCCGGGGCCGGTGTCGAAGGGATGAAGCCGGATGGCACGACGATAAGGCTGGGCAGTCTCGAGTTCGCCTCGGCCGGCTTTCGAATCTCCTCACGTGTTCACCATGAAATGATTCGAGCGCTGGCGATTGCTGATCAGGAAGCGGCCTCGATCGTTGCTTTTTCTGTCGCACACAGTCCGGTCATTCTGTTCCTCCTGACCGAAACCATGCGTTCCGAGTCTTCGAGTGCGATTCAAGCCTGCCTTGATCTCGATTTGCCCGTCACAGTGTTGACGGGTGATCGAACTGCAAGGGCCGAACAACTGCGAAGAAATCTGCTTGGTGGTCCTGAACATGGATGGCCATGCCGCTCGGAACGGCGTGCCGGAAGTTCAGTCTGCACCGGAGATCATCGCGGCCATGGGGATCATGCGAATCAGGTTGGGAATCCGCTGCGGGCGGGGTCTGGTCTTCATGTCGAATGCGACCTGAAGCCGGAGCAGAAAGTGGAGCGTCTGAAGGACATTCGACGGAGTCGCGGTTCGGTCGCGATGGTTGGAGACGGAATCAACGATGCGCCGGCACTGGCGATCAGCGATATTGGCATTGCCATGGGTTGTGGAGCCGATATTTCAAGAGATTCCGCGCAGGTTTGTCTGCTCAGCAATCAGCTCAGCCTCATCCCATGGGCGGTGACGCTGGCGCGGCAAACGCGACGTGTGATTCGTCAGAATCTGTTCTGGGCTTTTGGTTACAACACAGCGGGCGTCATTCTTGCGGCTTTTGGATACCTGAATCCTGCAGTCGCTGCCGGATTGATGATCGTCAGCAGTCTGATTGTGATCACGAACTCTGCGCGTTTGATGGCTGAATCGCCCTCGGGAGAAACCTCTGCTGCTCAGGCCATGTCGTTCAGTACGACGGCACAACCTGTTCGAGCGGGAATGATGCCGTCGAAGGTGGCTCTGAAATATCCGAATTCTGAGGAGGTGCCTCGGACTTCCGGCACCTGTTGAATCGTTTTCATATGTTGACTGAACTGTCTCTCATTTTTATCTCAGGACTGCTGGGCTCCGCGCACTGCATTGGCATGTGTGGCGGCCTTGCGGCGACAATGAGTCTTGGCACGAAGTCGATGAGCGGTGCGATCGGTCGACAAGCCTGCTGGAGTCTCGGGCGAACGCTCACGTATGTGTTCCTTGGAGTGGCCGTATCGGCTGTCGGCGCGAGGCTCCTGAATTCGAATGGTCACACGGTATGGATTCAGTCGGCTTTTGCCATAATCGCCGGAGTGTTGCTGATCGTGCAGGGACTGCACGCTACAGGATGGTTGAAATGGCGAGTCCGTCGCCAAGCCGGGATGACCTGTCTTGCTACATCGTTGTTCAGGCAGTTTTTTCAAGGCGGATCCTCAACGGGCGCCTTTGTCGCGGGATTGTTGACGGGAGTCCTTCAGTGCGGCCTGGTCTA